>SKXC01000156.1 GCA_007128625.1 Syntrophomonadaceae bacterium
TATTGACCGGTGATCTAGTTAAGTCAGCAAGACTGGATCCTGTCAATTTAAAAGTGGTTTTGCAGAGTTTACAAGAAGGCCAAATTAGATTTAATAAAACTTATGCCAATTCTATCGTTGGCAGAATGGCTGTATTTAGCGGTGACAGCTGGCAAGTGCTGATGAATAAGGTTAACTTATCTTTCAGGTTTGCACTTTATTTTAGGGCGCTGGTTAAAGCTGCCGAGGGCTTAAGTGCAGATACCCGTATTGCAGTAACCTGGGGACAGATTGATGAAGAGACTCTTAACCCCGATAGTATATCTGAATCGACCGGTCAAGCGTTTACTCTTTCTGGAAGAGCTTTGACTGAAATGGACCGGTCAAAATTTCTTGTAATGGAGATACCTGAAAATCTTCATCAGGGCTTACATGGAGGCCTTAAATATTTACCGCTTTCAATGCTATTGTTAGATGCAGTATCCAGCCGATGGACGGAAAAGCAGTCGGAAATAATGGTTTTAGCTCTTTTGGGGTGCACTCAGAATCAAATTGCTTCTGAGTTAGATATTACTCAGCCAACTGTAAATAAAAGCCTTAATGCTGCGGGGTGGAAAAGGTTAAAAGAGTTTCTTGATCATGTGGAAAATAGCCTTTTAGGCCTATAAAGTATAATTATAGCCTTATAGGGCTATATGTTAGGTGGTGTTAAATGGATAAATACCTTGCTGTTTTAATTTCCGCCCATTTTATTGCTGATTTTCTTTTGCAACCTGATGGTTTGGTTCAATTGAAGAAGCGTCCGCCATACTTATTCTTTCACGGGGCAGTACATGCCTTAACAGCTTATCTCGCTTTGCAAAACTGGTTTGCCTGGCAGGTTCCTCTCATTGTTTTTCTCGTTCACATATCAATTGATTACATAAAACAAGCAAAAACAGGTGGAGATGAAAGCGCTAAAGTTTTTTTGATAGATCAGGCAGCGCATATAGCGAGTTTGATTATCCTCGTATTGATTTTACAAAATTTCTCGCTAAATTTAGATTTTGCAGGACAGGGTTATGAAGTAATAATAACTATAGCTGCTTTCAGCGTTGTGGTGATAGGGTCAGGTTTCTATGTTGGAAAGTTTATGAAAGAAATCATAGAAAACAACAATCTTTCATTAAAGGGTTTGGAAAATGGAGGGAAGTTGATTGGTCAGCTTGAAAGGCTATTAATTTTAGTCTTAATTTTTATTAATCAACCGGTTGGAATTGGTTTTTTAGTTGCAGCGAAATCTATTCTTCGCTTTGAAGAATCTAAGGATCATCAGGTTGCTGAATATGTAATAATTGGGACACTACTGAGTTTTACCCTGGCTATAGTGTTTTCAATTACGGCCACCTGGGTGATGAGCTTATGATTTAGTGAGTTAGACCTGACCCCAGAGTTTTTAACACCGGCTTACCGCTATTTTTATGCTTGTTTTAAAATATGACAGGGCGAAAACCGGGCAGGAACAAAAACAACTGGTTGATTTCTATCTTTCCAACCTGCCTGCTGTGAACAACTGGGATCTTGTTGATTCATCGGCTTATAAAATACTGGGTTCATACTTGTATGATAAGGATAAAAGTCTTCTTTACGAACTTGCGGTTTCCAATAATCTCTGGAAGCAGAGGATAGCAATTATCACTACTTAATTGTTTTATCAAAAAAGGTGACTATACCCACACATTTGAGCTGGCGGGCATCTTAATAGATCATGAGCATGATCTGATTCATAAGGCTGTGGGCTGGATGCTGCGGGAAGTTGGCAACCGAAACTTTGATGCAGAGTTTAACTTTCTAATTTCCAGGTATAAGCAAATGCCGCGTACCATGCTGCGTTATGCCATAGAAAAGTTTGAGCCGGAACTGCGTAAAAAAATTATGGCGGGTAATATTTAAAATTATTTTCAAAATGCAGGATTGTTACTGGCAGCAAAAACTAACCAATTCCTATGGCTCACTTTTCATGGTCAAAGAGGTGCTTGGCTGTTTTTGGTCCAGGTAAATTGACGCTTTAGCGCTAAAGAGTTATAATTGACTGGCAGAGGAGGATTGCCGATGGCAGAGAAAATAAGTGTTTATGTAGATGAAAATTTGCACCGTACTTTAAAAGCTACTGCAGTACAGCAGGGGAAATCTCTGTCTCAGTTTATGGTGGATGCTGCCGTTCGGGCTTTGCATGCTCCAGACAGAAAAGTATTGGCGGCTGAAATGGATACTGTTCGGGAAAAACAGGAAGAGTATTTGTCAAAGGAAGAGCTGCATAAAATGCGCGAAGACGGGAGGCGCTACTAATCAGTAATGTGGTAATTGATGCTTCTGTTGCTCTTTCATGGGTTTTACCTTCTGAAGATACTAATCAAGCTTTATCTCTTCGTAATCATGCACTCGATAATCCAGAGGTTTTGTTACTGGTGCCACCAAATTTCTGGTATGAAGTAGCTAATGTACTTTGGGTGGCAATTCTTAGAAAAAGATTGAACAAGCAAGATGCTATGAAAGTCTTGGAGCTGCTTTTAAGTTTTGAATTCATGGTGTGTAGCGCCGACCCTAAAAACTGCTTGAAATTTTCAATAGTTCATGATTTGGCAGCCTATGATACTGCCTATCTTGATTTGGCACTGGACCAACAAGCAACATTGTGGACTATGGACCAGTCATTGAAGAAGGTTGCTGAAAGTTTAGGTGTTACTGTTTTGCCTTAAGCACTATTGAAGAATTTAACCGGCCAGCACTTTTCGAGTTCACTTTGAAAAGCATGAAAAAATGTCCAGTCAGAAGCCTTCCGGTTATGACTGAGAATTCAAGCCAGATCAGGCGGATTAGATAGTTCTTCCCGGATGATCAACTCGAGACTTTCCGTAAATTTTTTGTTATCCTCGTCAGTGCGTTTCTTAGGGCCTTTTGTCCGCCCACCGCTGCGGCGGTGCTTAGCCTTGGCTTCCCTTTCTTCAAGCATAAAATCAATTTTTTCTGGGCGGTATTCCTTACCGGAAGGGTTTAGTGATCTAACATTTTTACCCAAAAGCATGGCTGCCAGCCCCCAGTCCTGGGTTACGGCAATATCTCCCTTTTTAGCCAGGTTGATCATCTTCAGATCGGCTTCCTGGGAATCACCACCTACAATAATGTGATGATCCGATTCTATGTTATGGTTAAAACTGGCTACAGTCCATACTTGGACTCTGTATTGGTGCCCCAACTTTATGCAGATTGTCAGAACATCTTTCGGACAAGCATCGGCGTCAACTATAATTTTCATTACCGCACATTCACTCCAGCGCTTGGGTAATCAAGCTTTGTTAGGTTGCCTGCTTATTATATCAATATTTATCCTTCGTGATACAATGATGGCACGCATGGAAATTGCCCAAACAAAATACAGCAGACCTAGTGAATAGCTGAAACATCAAATAAACATCAAATTTGTTTTAGTTTTGATTTGTCTTTCTTTAAAAAGTTTATAATTATGCAATATGCTATGAAAAAGAAAGCCCCTGGAGTAAAAATTTCCTCCGGGGCTATTTTAGTTAGCAGGGTAAATTGGATAGGTTGTAAATTTCGGGCATGATTAATAATCTAATCCTGTAGGGCGCATTAATGCTTGTTAGACCAGCAGACTATGGCTGGAACGCACCGAATAACACCAGCCATGTCAAAATTGTCTTGGCAACCAACGATAAAATTATATAGCCGCGTTCGCCGTAAAGGTAGTTTTTAAATTTACCGACACCTTTATACTGTAAAAACATATTTACCGGGAAGGTATTGAAAGCAATGAAATAGGTACCTAGAATTGCCCAAACAAAGCCCGGTACTTGATCCAGGTTAGGATTTACGCCGATGTAAAAAGCGATCGCTAGCCAGGGTGCCAAGCCGATGACTGACCCAAAAATAAAGGGCAGCCAGTTGATCTTTTTATCAGTTTTCGTAACACCGGAATTTAGCAATTCCATATCCAATCCAAAGAAGTTCATCGCTGCGTTTGAAAGAGCAATTAGGGCAAAGACTGCTATGTCTCTGACCCCAAAAAGCGAAGCGATCAAGACTATCATCAACGATGAGCTTAGCGCATATTCATACCAGCGCATTCTATTGATGCCCTGCTTTAATCCTTCAACATATTTTTCTTTGTAAGGAAATGCAATGATGAAGTGAAACAGAGCCGAAATCAATAAAAAGCTTGCTGTTAAAGGTAAAAAAGGTAGTTCAAAAAGTGTTTCGGTTGTGGTTAAGACTAAACCCTCACCTGGAATGAACTCTAAATAATTACCCACAACAGGAATTGTAAAAGTTTGCGTTCCTAAACCATCCAAATTAGGATACCAGAGTAAAGCAAACAACATCATAAGTGTTCCCTGAATTAAATGTACAAAACCCATGATTTTGTTAAAACGAATCAATCTGGGAAACGATAATTTGTCCACCGTAGCATCTTTTGTAGTCATAATATCCTCCTTTTTTAAATAAATTGTTTCCGGTTTAGTAGATTATATAACGTTTGTCGAAGGCAAACGTAAAACCTCTAACCCTACCTCATCAATCAAAGTAACTAGCATCCCTTACAGGCTACAACCCCTCCGTCAATAATGAGTTCAGAACCAGTCATGAATGAAGTCTCATCCGAGGCAAGATATAAGGCCCCGTAGGCTATATCTTTAGGTTCGCCCAGCCTGGGTAAAGGTGTCATATCCTCCAGCGATTTGCGTGTCTCCGGGACTTCAAGAAGTGGATCGGTCATTGGTGTGACTACCACCCCGGGATGGATCGAGTTAACCCTGATATTATCTTTAGCAAAATCAGCAGCCACATTTTTGGTCAGGGTGCGAATTGCGCCTTTGGATGCGTTATAGGCAGCAGCCCCAAATCCCAATATTCCCGATATTGAAGAAATATTAACGATTGAGCCCCCGCCTGCTTTACGCATCTCGGGTATAGCATATTTTATACCGAGAAATGTTCCGGCCGCATTAATATTCATTACTTTATTCCAGGTATCCAGGGTTGCTTCTTCAGCAGTACCTGCAATAAAAACTCCTGCATTGTTAACAAGAATATTAAGGGCTCCATAAGTTTCAACTGTTTTATTAATCACTTTTTGCCACTCAGTTTCAGATGTTACATCAAGCTTAATGGCTATGGCATCTCCACCTTCCTTGTTTACCTTATCAACTACCTTTTTCAACAAATCTTCTTGTATGTCGGTAGCGACCACTTTAGCACCTTCAGCAGCAAACATCTCTGCTTCCAAAGCACCTTGCCCTGAAGCAGCTCCTGTAATAATTGCCACTTTCCCATCTAGCCTGCCCATTGATAAACCTCCCAACTATTCTAATATAGTAATAATATACTTGATGTTTACATGATATAGGAGTGATTATGAAATGTCAAATAATTGCTTGCAAAAAGAAGGTGTTAAAGTTAATAAAGTCGAAAAAGTTTATGATGCACTTTCTAAGTCTGTAATGGGGGTGATCACCATTCATAGTTACAAAAAGGTGATATTTGAAAAAGCGTTGCAGATACTACTAACATGGAGTGATAACAAATTATGCTTACTAAAAGAATGAAGGTTTCACTTATCACGGGAGCAATCCTTGGTGTGGTTTGCATTGTCGGTGCTTCAATCAGGTCGGGGTTTGAACATGAGGCTACATTTTTATTTGCTTTCTGGTATAATCGGCTGCTGATGGGTTTTGTAATCGGATTATTAGATGCAAAAATTGGAATGCCTAAAGTTTTATATCGTGGGGCAGGTATCGGCTTGCTCGTTTCCTTTGCTTTTTATAGCTCAATTGGTTTTGGTGACCCTGTTGGTTTTATAGCCGGCATTATTTATGGGGCTATTATTGAATATGTTGCAATTAAGTATGGATAGTCACGAAATATATGGTATTGTAGAAGAACCTGACGTAATATATGCAAAATACAATAACACTTTTATCAGGTATGAATTGATGGATGAATAAACATGCTTCGAAGGGAGAGTGGTTGATGATGCAGTTTGTCGGGTTACTGGCTCCGATTGCTTTTGTCTTTGCCCTGGCAGCACTGGCGCAGGTCGGTTCTTTAAGAAAAGAAGTGGAGCAGTTAAAGGCAGAATTAAATAAGCTTTCTCTGAAGTCATAGACAGCAGCATAGGATCTTCTTCCTTTCCTTATACTACTTCATTTAGTTGAAATTTTTCCTATTTCTTATGCCTGTATCTTGCGCTATAGAAATCAAAACCTAAAAATAACCCCATGGCAGCCATGCTAATCCAGCCGACCCAATCTCCGAGTTTCATATTAAGAGTGTGTGGGTTTCCCAGGGGTACGCCACCTGTCAGGACTGCCTGACCGGGTTTGATGGTAACAAAGCGTTCGATAATATTGCCATACGAATCGATGATGGCCGAGTCCCAGGCCACATCGGCTTTAATCATGGAGACCCGGTTTTCAACTGCCCGAAATACTACATGGGAATAATGCTTGTGGGCTATAGCCGGCCAATCGAAGGATGGAACGCCAATTAGCTGGGCCCCGTTGCGGGCCACCTTCCGGGCTGTGTCGGTGAAGTCCAGGTCATAGCAGATTATTGTCCCCAGGGTGCCGATGGGTGTTTCGTAGGTCGGGTAGGTTCCCCGGGTAATGCTGGTTTCTCCAGCGAAAGCTACAGGATGGTCTTTACCAAATACTCCCAAAAAATGACCTGCAGGCGAAAGCACGGTTGCTTCATTGCGCAAACCCTCCTCGGTATGCACAATGTAACCGATAACCAGGAAAGCTTTGCTATCGGCGGCAAGTTTTATAAAAAAGTCTGTTTCTTTTTTCTGAGGGTCAAATGGCAAAAATCCTTCCGGCCAGACGATGAAGCTTGCGCCCTTACCGGCTGCCTCCCGGGTTAATTTGTCTATTAAGTTCAGGCCGCGGCTGATCGCCTCGTTATCTGCTTGTGAAGAAATATAAGCCCCGGGTTGTATGGCTGCCACCTGCAGGTCCGGTTCGGGAACACGGTACATGGTTAGGCTTAAAGCGGCCCAGGCAGCAAGAACCAGGCCTATTGCGGCCAACCATCTGCCAGCCGGTTTAACCTGGACCGGGCAATCTGACTGATCGAAAACCCAGTACCGGTCTATGATGGATAGCACCATTTTGGCCAGGGCATAGTTAATCAACATAATCATCAGGCTTAAACCGTAAATGCTGAAAATACTAACCGGTTGGATAAGCCAGGGCTGCATATAAAGGGTATAGGCGGCAAAGCCCCAGGTTCCTGCGACAGGAATAAAACCGCGGATCATTTCTATACCTACCCATATTGCCGCACCCTGGAGGACAAACCAGCGGTAGCCGGTGCGGGCGTGAAAAGGTCTTTCCCGCATACCGATTAAGGCTGCGACGATGCCGATAAACAGGGGCAGGAACTCCATAAAAATGAAACCTTCAAACATGCCCCTGAAATAACCAAAGAAAAAACCGCCCACACCCAGTCCCAGGGCAAGCCCCGCCAGACGGGCCGGCATCACCCGGTGCAGGGCAATCATGATCGGGACCACCCAGAAAAAGGCCAGAGGCCATAGGCCATATGGCGGGAAGGCTATTGTAAACATTACTGCTCCCAGTAAAGCCAGGAAAAGCCCGGCTACCAGGCGTGATGTAAAATTAAGGTGAACTGTTGTAGGTTGGTTTTTGTTCAGCATTTTTTGTCCTCGCTGCTTTAATATAAGGGATTTTTTTGCTTAAATATTCAAAATATCCAAGGGGATTAAGATTGAATTTGATTTTCTGCTATTATTATAGTAACCTAAATTCCAGCTGTAAAAGCAAAATCAAACGCCCACAGCATTTAATATATTTTTACGCTGCTGCCGGGGCAATGACTTGTGATTAATTTTTTTAAGCAAGCTTATCTGGCTGTTCAAAGTGTTCTTCCACTAAACGGTAGTAGACGCTTTGTTGTGGCACACGGGGATGGTAAGGCGGTTTAAGTTCACCAGCAAAAAGTAGTGGCGCGGGCTGCGACATCTGTTTGTGCTCCTAAGGCGAACGTGTGTTATATATAGTAACACACGTTCGCCTGGAAGCATCAAACAGAACGTCATTTCTTACTGTGACCTTTCATGCTTTAAAGCTTTGAAATATTAGCTTCCAACCAAACTGTAAACTCTACCTTGGTGATATCTCCGGATGCCAATTTTATCATAATTTCATAAATGTCTTTTTCTGATGCCGATATTTCGTATCCATTCTTTTGCAGGAATGTATCCATGGCAACTAATGCAATGCGCTTGTTGCCATCAATGAAGGGGTGATTCTTGCAAATATGAAAACCATAGGCTGCCGCCATTTTAGCTAATGAATCATGCAGGCAGGACCCACCAAAAATCGTCTTTGGTTGTTCAAGAGCAGAGTCAAGCAGCCCTTCGTCGCGTATTCCCAAAGTGCCGCCATAGAGATTTATTAACTGTTCATGAAAATACAAAATTATCTTTTTTGGTATAAAAACAATCTCATTCATTTAGCTAATTCTTTAAGAGCATTTTTAAATTTCTTGTTTGTTCTGTCTAACGAAGCAGCCCACTTATCAAAATCAGGATCATACGGAGATAACTTGAAGCCGTCACTGTTTTCTATTACATAAAGGTCTTCGCCTTCTTTAATGTTGTACTTCTCAAGCAACTCCCTTGGAAGTGTAAGCCCGTAACTGTTACCGACTTTTCTCAACTTCACTTTCTTCACAGTTTTCACCTCAACAATATTATAACATATGTATTACAATATATGCTAGATATATCGTATTATCATTTACATTATTCCTATACCGGCATACACTACAGCATCTTTTAAATAGATGCCACCTCTTTCAATATGGTACGGCAGGTGAACAGCACTTACCCCTTTTTCAGAACTCAGCCATTTAGCCAGCTCGTTTACTATCCGAACCAGCTCTTTGTTGCCGAGCGGAACTATGCTGCCATACCAGGTCACTTTTTTTATATCGCAGCATTTTCGTTACCAGCTCCCCGCTATTTTAGTAACTCTAATCATTATAGGAAAAAAAATTTTTATGCTTAACTTAGTTCAGCAAAAATATAGCATTGGTTTCATCTTAACCCCAGGATTCCCTGATGATTAAAAATAGGCAGGGACATAATCTATTTTGTAGAATAATTCAATACAGGTAGAGCTTAGAACTAGTACTTAGAATTTAAATAATCCGGGAGGTTATTCCTAGATGCGAATAAAGCTTAGTGGTAGGAATGCATTAATTTTAATTTGTGTTGTCTATACGCTGCTAACAGTAACAAGTTCAATTTATGGGCTGGCGGTTGGAAGAACAACAGACACACATGTCCATCTCTTGATGCGCTTTCTGATTACAGCGATCGGGATTGGCAGTATCTTGATTTTCAACCTATTTCCACGTTGGCATCTGGTTGGCATATTTGCTTTGCATTATGGGTTGGTAATGGGATTTTTACTAATAGTGGTCTGGGCGAGCGGTTTTTTTATTGATCTGCACCCTGATGCATACCGCGACATTTTCCTGAACTTCACTCCCGTATACTTGGTGGTTGCTGCTGGTTTCTTAATTAAAGATAAATATAAAAAGCGGTAATATCTTGCCATTTATCGTATCTGTTGAATCGGGGCAAGATCA
>SKXC01000084.1 GCA_007128625.1 Syntrophomonadaceae bacterium
TAAAACCGGCACTTGATTCAAGGTATGATCACGCCTGGTTAGATCCTCCAGGTTACCATGATCACTGGTTATTAAAAGCAGCTCTTCTTTTGGATTTATCTGACTGGCCAGCGCACCAACAAATTGGTCCAGGATACCGACAATATGATCTGCTTCAGAATGATCTGCCAAATGACCGGCCAGATCACTTAAAAAATACTCAAAAAGACAGAAGTCGAAATGTCTGCTAAGCTTAATTAATCTATCTGCTCCTTCTTCAGGATTAATCAACGGCACATCATAATCCATCCGCTGTAAAATTTCATTGGTTATATCCATATACAAGGTTTTGCCAGCCTTGACATCCTCAAGATTATAAAAGTGCAGCCCACCGTAGTAGGCAGTCAGAGTTGAACAAGAATAGCGGGATCCCGGCAGTCTCCTGCGGAGCGACTCAAAAAACTGAGGCCGGTAAGCATTAGCAAAAGTAGGTTGAAGGCCCCTTGATCTCAAATGCTTAAACAAAGATTTATCAGCAATCAATCGTCGGAGTAAATTGTCGGGAAAACCTCTTAAATGCCTTCCCCGCAGAGCAGCTGCATTTACACCGGTAAAAATAGAAGCCTGCCCGGTTGCACTTTGCGGAAGACCTTCTACGCCTAAAGTTGCATCCAATCCCAATAAAGAAGCCCTGGGCCCAACATAATTGACAAAATCAACGGTGAGGTTATTACCAGCAAGAAGTCCGGATAATCCTGGTGTTTCATTATAAAAGAAAGGATTATCAGGGTGCTGCTTTCCAAGCCCTACACCGTCAACAAATATAAAAATCAACCGCAAGGTATGTCCTCCAATTTAAACACTTTATGCCCTAATCTTCTATTTGCTCTTCATCTTCTTCCGACTCTTCCGGTGTAAAGGGATCTTCAAAAGACTCATCCGGGCGCTCATCGAAAGTAAGGGTGGTTTCTTTTATTTCACCGTCCCGGAAAAAAGTAATTGTCACCGTATCATCAGGATAATAGACAAGCATTTTATCAAAAAGTTGAGCCAGATAATCTGTTCTCTGATCATCAACTGCTACTATGATATCACCGGGCATTAAACCGGCTTCGTCTGCAGGGCTTCCAGGAGCTACATCAACCAGGTAAATACCCATATCCGGTTCCGGTTCATCATAATTTAACCAATCATCGATCAGCACACCCATGTAAGGGCGAAGCACTTTTCCATGCTCTTTAAAATCATTGATGACCCTTTCTGCAGTATTGCTGGGAATTGACAAACCAATTCCTTCAACACCCGGCAAAGTTATTTTTGCAGTATTAATGCCTACCACTTTGCCTTCAAGGTTAACCAGCGGACCTCCACTGTTTCCCGGATTTACTCCCGCATCTGTCTGAACAAAAGTATAAGCATATTCAGTTCCCGGGATTCTAACCTGCCGTTCGGTGGCACTTATAATACCGGCCGTTACCGTTTGCTGAAGACCAAGTGGATTACCTATAGCCAGGACAGTTTCGCCCACCCGGCTTTTCTCTGAATCGGCAAACGAGACATAGGTTAATCCACTTTCTTCAATACGCAGTAAAGCCAGATCTGTCATTACATCCGATCCAACTAGTTCTGCTTCGTAAATACCCTTATCCGGAATAACAATCATTATTTCATCTGCTCTTTCAATAACATGTTGATTGGTAATTATGTAGCCATCTGACGAAATAATTATCCCGGAAGCAGATTCAGTTTGTTCAACCTCCTGACCTTCAAAACTATCAACACCAACTCGACTGGTAACTCCAACCACAGCCGGCATCACTTTTTCTACCACTTCAACGGGTTCTAGATACTTTTCCGGGACAGGTAAAGGTATCTCTTCGGGAACATCGTTTTCTTCTTCAGGAATCGGTCCCGGAATGGCTTCTTCTTCCGCCGGCACCAGGTATAAGAAAAACAAGCCGTATAACAGTGCTGCTCCCAACAAAATACCCAGGATTCCAAACGATAGATAACCAACAAATGTCCATACGCCCCCATGGCTAGATCTTTTATCACGATTAAATTGGCGATCCAATTAAGTAATACCTCCTTTATAATCTCAAACTGTCATTATTGTGACTTCTTTTTATAATAAATTTTGATTGACCGGTCATACTCCTAACAGATAAAAACAGGCTAATAAGATGATCCGGCTAAAACTTAAATAAAACTGTTAGCTGTAAGCAGCTTATAGCAAGAACTTTATAAATTAGTGGCTTAAAGGAATACAGAGGCTTAATCTAATTATTTATTCGGGGTTACAGGAAAGCTGATCATAGTCTTTTTCGTTAATTCGTTGAATAAGCGCTCCCAGGTGGATAAGCTTCTGTTCAAAGTTTTCATAACCCCGATCAATGTGTTCCACAGCACGAACCTGACTATCTCCATCAGCCATCAGGGCAGCGATAATCAAAGCTGCTCCGGAACGTAAGTCCGTAGCTTCAATAGGTGCCCCCGACAATTGGTTACCGCCCTCAACAAGGGCCGTACGTCCTTCAACCTTAATTTGGGCCCCCATTCTTTTTAGTTCGTCTACATGATTGTAACGACCGTCAAAAACATTTTCTGTAATTACACTCAAACCCCTGGCCGCGGTTAATAAAACCATTCCAGGAGGTTGAAGGTCGGTAGGAAACCCGGGGTAAGGAAAAGTTTTTATATCAGTGGGAACCAGGTGGTCAACGGCCTCAACATTAATTCTTTCGGGCTCTACCTTAACTCTGGCCCCAATCTCACGTAATTTTGCTGTAATTGCTTCAAGGTGTTTAGGAATAACATCTTCGACAGTGATATTACCACCGGTCGAGGCAGCCGCAAGCATAAATGTTCCTGCCTCAATCCTATCCGGTATTACGGCATGATTTGCCCCGGAAAACTTTTTAACTCCGTCGATTCTGATCACGTCAGTCCCTGCTCCCCTGATTGAAGCACCCATAGCATTTAAAAAGTTTGCCAGATCAACAACTTCAGGCTCTTTTGCAACATTTTCCAATACAGTTCTTCCCTCTGCGGCAGCGGCTGCCAACATCAGGTTTATTGTTGCTCCTATGCTCACCACATCCAGATATATATGAGCTCCTATCAACTTGTCAGCCGAAAGCGTGATCATGCCATGTTCAATATTGATATCTGCCCCTAAAGCAGAAAATCCTTTAAGATGTTGATCGATCGGCCTTGGCCCTAAATCACAACCACCTGGAATTGGCACCTCTGCACGACCAAAACGAGCTAAAAGGCTGCCCATGAAATAGTATGAAGCCCGCATCTTTTTTACCAGCTCATATGGGGGAGCAATTTTGGATAACTTTCCAGGGGTTAAATCCAAAGCATTTCTTCCACGCCTGCGTATAGATACTCCGAGGTTTTCTAAAATCTCGATCATAGTGCGGACATCTGTTATATCAGGCAAGTTTTCCAGGTAAACATTGTCTTCAGTAATCACAGCTGCGGGTAATAAAGCCACTGCGGCATTCTTAGAACCGCTAATTTTTACTCTACCCGATAATCTGGTATTGCCTTTCACATTAAAACTTTCCATCCATGATGACCTCCGCTTCAATTATAACATTAAATTGCAACAAATATAGTATGTTAATTAATATTTAACTTTTAAAAGCAAAAATTTAACAATCAATTTCATTGATCCGGAATAACAGCATTATTTTCCAAATTACCTGTAAAGGCATTAATGTAATATTTTTGATCGCCATCCAGGACTATACGCCACACAGGGGGAATTTCCCATTTTTCTGCATCATACTCACCGCTGAAATAACCCAAATCTATCTCTTTTATGGTGCGTTCATCAGTACTGGCGCCAAGTTCTGTAACTAAATTATTTAAAGCCTCGGTGGCAGAAATTACTTCCATTTCCCGGTAAGGAATTGTTTCGACCGGTTGTAACCAGTAAATATTTATTGCCGTGATATGATCATTTTCAATAATCACTTTGAATTGGCCGGAATATATTGGCATGCCATTCATGGCTTGATAATAATGAATAGTCATCTCGTTGTTATCGTTTATTTCAAGATAATCAAAAACATATTCTTCCGGTAACAAACCTTTGTTGTTCAAGAACTCTTCAACCAGGTTTTTTAATACCCGGATTTCAAGATTTAGGGTGTCTTCAATCAAAAATGCTCCGGATTTGTAAAAGACCTGGATCAAACCATTCGCATGAACCAGGACAGTTTTTTCTTCTGATTGATAATAGGTTGTGTTATCAGTTTTATTAATTCTTACCCCTGCTTTAATATAATAATCCAGAAAATCGTTCTTAATATCCCGATCCGGAGATACAGTGAGAAAGAAACTGGTTTGCTTGGCCCGCTCAAAAGAAGCTTCCAGTACATAATTGTTGTCTTTAAGCATTCTTTCAGTTGCCTGCAGTTGATCCGATGTAATGGCTACCTGCCTTAACCGGCCAAAGTCAGGCCAAAAAAGTTGGTAACCAAGAAATATATTCAAACCGGTAAAAGCAACAATTAATATTAATGTAGCCCGGCCAAGATTCAAAGGATGCCCTCCTCACTAATGAATTGTAAAGTATTGGCTTCTAAAAATATATTTTCTCCATTTATTCTGATAAACCATACCGGGACACCCCGTGGAGCAGCCTTTGAACCGGTAACCACATAACTAAGGTTCATCGCCTCCAAACGCAGGCGAGTTTCTGTTCCGGGTGACCATCTCATAAAAACTTCTACAGCTTCCTGCAAAGCCTCGGACCACCCGGCAACCGGCTTTCGCTCTTCTAACTGAATTAAAGTTTGTACTTCTGTATCATTATCAATTTTTTCAGGGAAAAACAGCGATCTGGTAAAATGAAATAGTCCAAAATCGTTAAAAAAAGCCCTGGTTGATTGCCCGGTATACAAGGGATAACCTTCATGGTAAACCTGCCATTCCGAAACATAATAAAAAGAACGTCCCCGACCAGTCAAAAATAATTTTTCCAGGCGTAGATTTTCAGGCCATCCGCCATAATAACTGATATAATTACTGCATTTAAACAGTGCATCATGATAAGAAAAGGAGGTTTGTCCATCTTCCAGGCGGGGATAAGAGTACTCAAGGCTAACGTTAGTCAAACGAAGGCCCTTCTCACCATCGGTGTAGATCAGCCCTCCGTCTCTTTCTTCTATGATCCTGGCCAAATTATAATCAATAAAAAATGTTCTTAGCAGAAAGTCCCGATCTAAGTTTTCTGCTGATAAATTCAGCTTTTCCATAAATACCTCATCTACTGGTACATAAAGCGGAGTTGTTATTCCCATCTCCCGGTCCAGGAACTCCGAAATTAGCTCGGCAGTCAGGGAAATATAAGCAGTTTCATCGTCAGTTGAAAGATCTGATGCCAGATCTCTAAACAAGTCCGATTTATTCTCGTTCAGTGATAGTATGACTGCCGCATCCTCTTCTGATTGATTTAAAACCAGCCAATATGAACCTTCAATGCTGTAAAATTTAATATTCTCAATTAATGTATTAGAAATACCTGTCAGCCAGGGCCGGTTTTCCCCTACGGGTAAAACCGGGTCAAAATAACAGGTCAGGTGGTGCAAAGCATCTCCTGCCGGAAAACTTTGTTCTAAGGAAAAATCGCCATCTATCTCCTTCAAGAACCTGGATAGATTCTTCCACAACTGCTCAAAAACAGTTTCACCTTTACTGAACAAAAATTTTATTTTTCCATCAGGATCATTGGGATCATTTAAAACTATATTAACCGGAACAATGGCCTCTTCCAGCAACCGGGGCTTTTCAAGATCAACCTGTTCATAAACATCATCAGCAATTAATTCTGCCGGCCTTTGTCCGTACCATAATTGATAAGTCAAAATCAGGCTCAAGGCAATCAAAATAAAAAGCAGTAGGGTTTTGAACTGCTCAATCATGATAAAGATTCCTCCCCATCCGCAGCTTTGGGAAGTGTAAACCAAACCCTGGTCCCCATTCCGACGGAACTGTCTACCCATATTTTGCCACCATGGGCTTCAACAACTTTTCGGGCAATTGACAAACCAAGTCCGGTTCCACCGTAGTCACGACTGCGGGTTTTCTCCACCCTGTAAAAACGTTCGAAAATGCGGGGCAGTTCCTCCTCGCTTATTCCGCTTCCATTGTCTTCTATTAGCACTTCTATGAAACTGTTTTGCTCTTTTGCGCTGATGGTAATATCTCCATCAGGAGCAGTATATTTAAGCGCATTATTAAGCAGGTTGGAAAATACACGCATCACCTTGTCACGATCAACAAAAACCCGGTAATACTCTGAATTAATAAGCACATTGATATGAGGCAGTTTTGAACTAAGCTTCTGCCTGGCCTGATCTACCGCCTCCAGAGCAAGGTTTCTTAAGTCAACTTCTGATTCCTGCCAATCCATCCTGCCCGAATCCATCTGTGACAAAACCAACAAATCCTTTATCATGCTTACCATCCGCTCAGTTTCATTTGCCAGAACATTTAAAAAACGATTGCGCACCTGGGGTTCTTCTGCAGCCCCATCAAGCAGTGTTTCTACATAGCTTTTTACTGTGGCCAGAGGTGTACGCAATTCATGAGAGACATCTGCAACAAACTCTTCCTGGCGGCGGGTTAGTTCTCTTTCCCTGGTAATATCATGAAGAACAATAAGGGTTCCATCCAGTTTGCCTTTATCAATTTTAAACGGGGCGATCTTAACCTGCATGGTGCAGTCCGGTTCATGGCTTGATATTTCAGCAGTTAACGGTTTTTGATTCCTGATAAAACGGCGGGTCTCATCTGAACCGATCAGGCTTCTAAGCAAGCCAAAGCCTGAACGATTAAGGGCAGGTGTTTTTAAACCAAGGTTGTTGATCAATCGACGAGCTGCAGGGTTTATTTGAATTAAATATCCTTTGCCATTTAAAGCCGCCACCCCGTCGCTCATATTGTTGATAATGGCCTCCACTTTACTTTTTTCAGAAGATATTTCATCTATAGTATGACTTAAACGTTCTGCCAGGTAATTAAAAGTTGACCCCAATCTTCCTATTTCATCAGAAGTTTGAACATTAATTTTACGAGAAAAGTCGCCACCGGCCATATGATGAGCCTGGCCGGTAACTTCTTTAATAGGCACAGTAATTGTCCTGGTTAATACCACGCCCAGAATAAAACTAACTGCCAGGGCCAATCCGGCACCACTTAGCATTATAGTTTTAACTTCATTTAAAGTGTCGTCAACAGATTTAAGCGAACCGCTTAAGTAAATAACACCAAGAGTGCTCTGGTTATTTTCAATCGGGTAAGCTAAATAATAGCGCCTTTCTTCTTTAACCGGGTCGTAACGCATGTTATCGCTCATGTTGCCCGCCAAGGCACGCGTTATTTCATCCCGAATTAAACGACGTCCTATTAAGGTCTGACTACCCGATGTCCCGACTATTTGAGCATGGTTGTCTAAAACAATGATATCCATTTCATGCAAGTTTCTAAATTCACGCGTCAGGCGAAAAGTATCCTCAGCCCATTCCTCACCCCCACCAAAATCAGGTTTTATAAATGCCGAGAGCAGTCCTGCCTGATTTTCCACATTATCCTTATAGTTACGCAGATAGTATTGCTCCAATGATTGAACAAGATAGACACTGATCAACTGTAAAGAAAATAGGATTAGCATCAGGTAGATAAATATAATTTTCCACTGGAGGCTGTTGAACATTTTAAACCGGCCTGAAATAGTAGCCTATACCCCTTTTGGTTTTTATATAATCAGGATTAGCCGGGTCTTTTTCCAGCTTCTCCCTCAAACGCCTTACTGTCACATCTACAGTTCGATCATCACCAAAATAATCATAACCCCAAACCTGATCTAAAAGCTGTTCCCTGCTAAAAACAAAACCCGGTTTCATCATAAGGTAAACCAGAAGGTTATATTCCCGCAGCGTTAACTGAACAGGCCTGCCGAGATTATAAACCTGCACTTCGTTTTGATCTACTACAATAGAACCTACTTTTAACTGATCTTTTTCCTGATTCGTGAAATGGTTTTCTGGTTTACTGCGACGTAAAAGGGCCTTGATCCGGGCAGTTACTTCACGAGAACTGAATGGCTTTGTAACATAGTCGTCTGCTCCGAGCTCAAGACCAAGCACTTTGTCCGTCTCCATTTCTTTAGCCGTTAACATGATGATCGGAATGTTCCATTTTTTGCGTATTTCACGGCATACTGTAAAACCATCTTTTTTAGGAAGCATTATATCTAAAACAATCAGGTTGGGTTCTTCAACTTCTGCCACTTTAAGAGCTTCCTCGCCATCATAAGCAGTGATAACCCGATATCCCTCTTTTTCAAGGTTATATTTTAGTATTTCCACAATCGGCTTTTCATCATCTACTACCAATATTTTATTGGTCAATTAAACCACTCCACCTTTTTGGTAGAACACTCTTCGCTTAGTTATTGCAAAACCCTTTAAACAAAATTATATCAATCAGTTATTAAAATCAAGCATATAAAATACCCTTCTCCTAACGAAGAAAGGTTGACAGCTTAATTTACTGATCTTTACCGTCTGAAAAACTGAAGGGGGTCAATGGGTTCATGGTGATAATAAGAATGCCACTTTCCACTGCCGTCATCACGTCGAACCTCAAAATGAAGATGGGAACCGGTAGAGCGACCAGTTGAACCGACTTCAGCGATTACATCCCCCCTGGTCACTTTGTCACCTTTCGAGACATGGTTTACGCTATTATGCAGGTAGAGGGTCCAGTATCTGCCATGATAAATAATGATGTAATACCCCTGGGCACCTCCATAACCAGAAAACCAGACCACACCGCAGTCGGCAGCTAAAATATTAGTCCCCGTGGGAGAAGCAATATCAATACCTGTATGCCACTCACTGAATCCTTGTCCCGGGGTAATATTTCCTCCACCTTCAACCGGCCAGATAAATTGCCCGGCTCCCTTGTGGGGCAAACGCGATGTGCCGTGTGTTTCAACCTGGGGCACAGGCTCTTTCAGTGTCTCTTCACTAATTTTCTTTCTTTCAACTTCGTTCCCATTTTTACGGGTTATATGATAAACAACCTCTTTTTTTCCTACCTGACCGGGAGAGGTGACTTCTTTTTGAGCTACATTCATGTCGTCATCATGAACAATTTCCACAGAAAACGGTATTTCTTCGATAACTGCAGCTTCTTCAACGGTTAAGACATTAACAGTGGTATCAGCCGGTATAGTGTTTTCAAACCATTTTTCAGGCTGTTCATCAGCTGCAATCAACGATTGGTCAGGCGCCTTATATGAACTGTTATACTGGTAGCTATTATTTGAATCGGGATCGGGAACCCTGGCTAAAGAGTTAAATTTTTCGGCTCCTTCTTCGTTTTTATCAACATCAACATTATCATTGTTATTATCATTGTCATTGTTATTATCA
>SKXC01000096.1 GCA_007128625.1 Syntrophomonadaceae bacterium
ACTTTCAGGGGATCATGCAAATTTTTTAATATTCCTTCTTCCAATAAAAGGTCCGGTGTTACTACTGTTCCCTCTTTAAAGGAGTTCAGGACACTTAAATTAATGGTATTCCATTTTTTCTTATGTATATTGGTAAAACCACGTTTTGGCAAACGCTGAAAATAAGGCATCTGCCCTCCTTCAAACCCGCGACGAATCCCGGAACCCGAACGTGACTTTTGACCTTTTTGCCCCCGGCCGGATGTTTTGCCCAGCCCTGAAGCCATACCTCTTCCTTTACGTTTAGCCGCTTTCCTGGCTCCCGCAGGAGGCCTTAAATCGTGTAAACGCATCGGCAACACCTCCCTGTAAAACGCTTCTCAGATTACTTATGTTCTTCTACATTGATTAAATAACCTATTGTATTGACCATACCCCGGATTTCTGGTTTGTCTTTATGTTCAACCGTTTGACCGATCTTTTTTAAACCCAGTGCCTGCACTGTACGACGATGTTTCGGAGTGCGGCCCAGCGGACTGCGAACCAGGGTAATCAGTAATTTTTTTGCCATGACTATTAACTCTCCTTAACCAAGCAGCTTCTCTACTTCAATTCCACGCAAAGAGCTAACTTCTTCAGCCCGTTTTAGCGATTTCAAACCTTCTATAGTAGCATTAACTATATTTATGGCATTGTCAGAACCCAGGGACTTAGTAAGAATATCCCTGACCCCGGCCAATTCCAAAACGGCCCGGACCGGACCCCCGGCAATTACGCCGGTACCTTCAGAAGCAGGCTTTAACAGAACTTTCCCAGCGCCAAAACGGCCTGTTACTTCATGAGTAATTGTTGTCCCGGACATCGGTACCGTAATCAGATTCTTCTTGGCATTTTCTATGCCCTTCCGAATTGCTTCCGGCACTTCACCGGCCTTACCCATACCTGATCCAACCACACCGCTATAATCGCCTACAACGACCAGTGCACTGAAGCTGAAACGACGGCCTCCTTTAACAACCTTGGCCACACGGTTGACCTTCACTACTTTTTCTACTAACTCTTGTGATGGTTCTACTTTTGACACCCGTGCAATTCCCCCTTTCTAGAATTGTAAACCGGCCTCGCGGGCTCCATCGGCCAGTTCTTTAACTCTGCCGTGATAGAGGTAACCGCTCCGGTCAAAAACAACATTTTTAATGCCCTTATCCACGGCCCGATTGGCCAGCAGCATTCCGACTTTTCGGGCAGCTTCGCTATTGCCACCATGATCCAGTTCCGAACGAAGCTGTGGATCAAGACTGGAGGCGGCCGCCAGGGTCCTTCCTGATTGGTCATCAATCACCTGGGCATAAATATTTTTACTGCTGCGGAATACATTTAACCGGGGGCAATCCGCTGTTCCATTAACCTTGGTCCGGACTCGCCGGTGCCGTTTTTTCCGGTTGATTAAACGCGATTTTGCTTTAAACACAATTTTACACCTCCAGGCGACTATTTGCCCGCTTTACCTGCTTTCTGGCGGACCAGTTCATTTTCGTAACGTATACCCTTACCTTTGTACGGTTCTGGCGGGTAAGTTTTTCTAATTACAGCTGCAAGGTTACCCACCTGCTGCTTGTCGATACCTTTAACCACAATCTTGGTTGGGCTGGGCACCTCTATAGCCATGTTGTCACCGGGAGTAAAGATAACCGGATGGGCAAATCCTACATTCAATACCAGTTTATCTCCTTCAAGTGCAGCCCTATAACCAACTCCGACCAATTCAAGGCTGCGGCTGTAACCCTCGGTTACCCCTTTAATCATGTTATCAATAAGGGTACGGGTCAGGCCATGTAAAGCCCTGTGCTGGGGGTTTTCGGAAGGCCGCTTAACCATAATCCAGCCTTCATTTTGCTCAATAATCATTTCCCGGTGCAGCTCCCTTGACAGCTGCCCTTTGGGCCCTGTGACGGTAATATAATTACCTTCAAACTGTACCTTTACATTTTCCGGTACAGCAACAGGCTTTTTACCGGTTCGAGACATCGGTAAACCTCCTCGCTATGCTACCAGATATAGCACAAAACTTCACCGCCACTACCCGTTTCCCGGGCCTGGCGATCACTCATTAAACCCTGGGAGGTAGAGATAACTGCAATTCCCAAACCTCCCAGGACCTTGGGCAATTCATCTTTTTTAACATATACCCTCAAGCCGGGCTTGCTGATCCGTTTCAGGCCACTGATTATTTTTTCCTGATTTGGACCATATTTCAGATGAACACGCAAGATGCCCTGTTTTTTATCCTTGATATATTCAAAATCTTTGATGAAACCTTCCTGCTTTAAAATGGTTGCAATAGAACGTTTAACATTGGAAGCAGGAATCTCCACAGTTTTATGCCGAACATTATTGGCATTACGCACCCTTGTCAGCATATCGGCAATCGGATCTGTCATCATTGGCAGTAATAACCTCCTCTCATTCTTTCATCATCTACCAGCTGGCTTTTTTAATACCTGGAATTTTACCTACGTTGGCCAGATGACGAAAGCAAAGGCGGCAGAGGCCGAATTTGCGCAAGTAAGCCCTTGAACGCCCGCATATATAGCATCGATTGTAACCACGGACCGGAAACTTAGGCTTTCTCTTGGCCTTGGCAATTAATGATTTCTTGGCCATCCTTTCCCTCCTTAAAATACCGCGAAAGCTTCTGCTAAGCAGCCCTGAAGGGCATGCCCATTAAATTTAAAAGCTCGCGTGCTTCTTCATCAGTCTCGGCAGTGGTAACAATGGTAATATCCATGCCAAGTATTTTTTCTACTTTACTGTACTCAATCTCTGGGAAAATCAACTGTTCTTTGACTCCAATAGTAAAGTTACCCCGCCCATCAAAAGAATGCGGTGATATGCCTCTGAAATCTCTGACCCTGGGCAGTGCTATACTAAAAAGTTTATCTAAAAAATCATACATCCGGATCCCACGCAGAGTCAGCTTACAACCGATAGGGTTGCCTTCACGAACTTTAAAACTGGCTACGGAGCGGCGAGCCCTGGTTATAATCGGCTTCTGACCGGTTATTATTGAAAGGTCATTTGCTGCAGCATCAAGTATTTTCGGGTTATCTTTACCTTCACCCAGGCCCATGTTGATAACCACTTTTTCAATGCGCGGTGCCTGCAGTGTATTCTTGTAATCAAACCTTTTCACAAGAGCTGGCCTTACTTCTTCAAGGTATTTCTTTTTTAGCCGTGACATATCTTTATTTTAACCCTCCTTACTTATCCAGCGATTCGCCGCACTTACGACAAGCCCTGATCCGGCTCTGATCAGGTAAAGATTTTTTAGCAACCCGGGTAGCTTTATTACAAGATGGACAGAGAAGCATTACTCTTGATGCCGGAAATTCAGCTTCCATCTCTCTGATTCCTCCCTGGGGAACCCTGCGTGTCGGCTTGGCATGTTTCTTAATGATATTTACACCTTCCACTTTTACCCGGCCAAGGCGGGGAAAAGTGGCGATCACTTTACCTTTTTTCCCTTTGTCTTTACCGGAAAGGACTAAAACTTTATCTCCCCGGCGAACAGCCATTTTTTTTACTTCCACCACTTATTCGCCACCTCCATAATGAACTGCTAAATTACTTCCGGAGCCAGGGAAACGATTTTCATAAATTCTTTTTCTCTTAGCTCCCGGGCAACAGGACCAAATATCCGTGTGCCCCTTGGATTATTCAGTTCATTAATAATAACAGCTGCATTTTCATCAAAATTGATATGGGATCCGTCTCTGCGGTTAAGCCGGCTCTTTGTGCGAACGATAACAGCCCGGACAATTTCACCTTTTTTTACCACTCCACCCGGAGTAGCTTCTTTAACCGAGCCGACAATGATATCACCGATCCGGCCTGCTTTACGCTTCGATCCCCCCAGGACTCTGATGCACAGGATCTTTTTTGCTCCCGAGTTATCAGCTACCTTTAACATACTCTCGGTTTGAATCATTGTTGCCTCTCCCCTTTCATCCCCTTTTCGACAGGCTCATCGAAAAGAGAATCCTACAGCTTCGATTTCCGCACGATTTCCACCAGCCGCCATCTTTTATCCTTGCTAATCGGCCTGGTCTCCATAATTTTGACTATATCGCCTACTCGGGACTCGTTTTCTTCATCATGCATTTTATACTTTTTAGTCCGACGTATAATCTTACCGTATAACGGATGACGGGTAACTCTTTCCACAGCTACCACTCTTGTTTTTTCCATTTTGTCACTGACTACCCGACCACTCCGTACTTTACCTTTAATTGTAGTCAAACCGATGGGCCTCCCTTCCTTTTCAAGCTCAGCTTAGGGCCCTTTCCCTGAGCACTGTTTTAACCCGGGCAATATTGCGACGGACCTCTTTGATACGCATTACATTATCCAACTGACCGGTGGCTTGCTGAAAACGGAGATTGAAAAGTTCTTCTTTTAACTCTTTCACTTTATCCTCCAGTTCCTGCTCGTTAAGTTCATGTACTTCTTTTATTTTCACTCGGAACCACCACCCGCTTCAGTTCTTTTTACAAACTTGGTCTTGATTGGAAGCTTGTTGGCTGCCAGACGTATGGCTTCTTTAGCTACATCTTCGTCTACCCCGGCCAATTCAAACATGATCCGACCCGGTTTAACCACGGCCACCCAGTATTCAGGAGAACCCTTACCTTTACCCATCCGGGTTTCAGCCGGTTTTTCTGTAACCGGTTTATCGGGGAAAATGTTAATCCACACTTTACCGCCTCGTTTAATTGACCTGGTCATGGCAATACGGGCTGCTTCAATTTGCTGGCTGGTAATCCAGGAGGGTTCCAGGGCCTGCAATCCGTATTCTCCATACTGGATTACTGTTCCGCCTTTAGACCGCCCTTTCATACGACCGCGGTGTTGGCGGCGATATTTTACCCGCTTAGGCATTAGCATTAATATCTACCTCCTCCGCAGGCTTCTCTTCACTTGGTTTCGGGGGCAATATTTCACCTTTATAAATCCAAACTTTAACCCCGATTCGCCCGTAAGTAGTCTTAGCTTCCACAAAACCGTAATCTATATCGGCACGTAAAGTTTGCAACGGCACTGTCCCTTCATGGTAACTTTCATCACGAGCCATTTCGGAACCGCCGAGTCTACCGCTGCAGGCAATTTTTACCCCTTTGGCTCCATTACGCATGGTCCGGAAAACAGCCTGCTTCATAGCCCTTCTGAAGGCTATACGTCTTTCCAGCTGGGAAGCAATGCTTTCAGCAACCAGCATTGCATCCATTTCGGGCTTTTTAATTTCAATTATATTCAGATGTATTTTTTTATCAGTCAATTTTTCCAACTCTTTACGCAGTCCTTCAACACCTGTACCACCCCGGCCTATAACCATGCCCGGCTTTGCGGTATGGATATTGATGCGCACATTATTAGCTGCCCGTTCAATCTCTATTCGCGATACAGAAGAACCTTCTAATTTTTTTTGAATGTAATCCCTGATCCGCAAATCTTCATGAAGCTGATCTTTATAATGTTTACTGGAGTACCACCTGGCATCCCAATCCCGTATAATTCCAATCCGAAAACCGATGGGGTTAATCTTTTGTCCCATGTCTAGACCCCCTTTCTTTCTTTAACTATAACAGTAATATGACTGGTTCGTTTAAAAATCAAAAAACGCCTTCCCCGCGCTCGCGGTTGGACCCGCTTCATAGTGGGACCTTCGTCAACATAGGCCTGATCAATATAAAGTGAGCCACGCTTCATCTCCTGATTATGGACTGCATTTGCCGCAGCGGAATTTACCACTTTGGCAATCGGTGAAACAGCACCCCGCGGGGTATAACGCAGTATGCTTAAAGCCTCATCGAGGTCCTTATTTCTGATCAGATCAATAACGGCCCTTGCTTTACGCGGCGCCACTCGTACATAGCGAGCCTGTGCTCTTGCTTCCATTAATCATCCTGCCTCCTCTACTCTACTTGATTGTGGTAGAGCGTTCGGTATGGTGCCCGTGACCCCGGAAGGTGCGGGTCGGGGCAAACTCACCAAGCTTATGTCCAACCATGTCTTCACTGATAAAGATGGGCACGTGCCTTCGCCCGTCATGAACAGCAATAGTATGTCCGACCATATCAGGAAAAATTGTTGAACGACGGGACCAGGTCTTGATAACCTTTTTTTCTCCCTTTTCGCTCATTTGCTCAATTTTTTTCATCAAACTGGCCTCGACATAGGGGCCTTTCTTTAGTGAACGAGACAATATAAACAACCTCCCTTAAAGCCAGAAACCTGATCTCTAACTGCTTAAGTAATCGGGTTTTTCTGACTACTTCTTACGACGACGGACAATAAGCCTGTCTGAATCTTTTTGTTTCTTTCTAGTCTTGTATCCTATAGTCGGTTTGCCCCAGGGGGTAACCGGCCTTTTTAACCCAATTGGTGCTCTTCCTTCTCCACCGCCATGCGGGTGATCACAGGGATTCATAACCGAACCCCGGACTGTCGGCCTTATTCCAAGCCAACGGCTGCGACCTGCTTTGCCAATCGTTAAGTTTTCGTGTTCGACATTGCCAATCTGCCCGACTGTAGCCCGGCAATCGATCGGGACAAGGCGCACTTCGCCTGAAGGTAAACGTAAGTGGGCCATTTTTCCTTCTTTTGCCGCCAGTTGAGCTGCTCCTCCGGCTGAACGCACCAGTTGGCCGCCGTAGCCTTGTTTCATCTCAATATTATGGACAAAGGTCCCAACCGGTATCGAACGCAGGGGCATGGCATTTCCAGGTCTGACTTCTACCTTTAATCCTGAAACAACATTCTGCCCGGTGCGAAGTCCCATAGGGGCCAAGATGTAGCGTTTTTCACCATCAGCATAGTGCAGCAGGGCTATATTGGCAGAACGGTTTGGATCATACTCGATTCCGGCAACTTTTGCCGGAACATTATCCTTGTTGCGTTTAAAATCAATTATCCGGTAGCTGCGCTTATGGCCGCCACCCTGGTGTCGAACGGTCATCCTGCCGTAAACATTACGACCGGCTTTTTTGTGCAAAGGCGCCAGGAGCGATTTTTCCGGCTCCTTTTTTGTTATTTCTTCAAAAGTCGAAACGGTGACAAACCGCCGCCCGGGTGAAGTGGGTTTAAAACGTTTTACAGCCATTTGCAGTAATACCTCCTTCTACTTCTAGCGGCTTTCAAACAGCTCTATTGGCTTGCTGCCTTCGGCCAGAGTAATGACAGCCTTTTTCCAGGCAGGGGTTTTTCCCTCCGGGAAACGACCCAAACGTTTAGCTTTACCCTTGAAATTAGCCGTGTTTACCGACTTAACCTGTATATCAAATATCTCTTCAAGGGCACGTTTGATTTCAATTTTATTCGCTTTCCTTGATACGACAAAAGTATACTTGTTCTGTTCCATCAGTTCTGTGGATTTTTCACTAATCAGCGGGCGGATAATTATATCTCTTGCATCTCTCATCCGCCAAACACCTCCTCAACCTGCTGCAGGGCATCTTTGCTCATAACCAAATAATTATAATTAAGAATATCGAGCACGTTCAGCTGCCGGGCCAAAATAGTCTTAACTTTCGGCAGGTTTCGAGCTGATTTAACCACGTTAAGATTAGACTGGGCATTAACTATTAATGCTCCTCCATCTACTTTTAAGTGGTCAAGTAAAGCTACCATATCTTTTGTTTTCGGCGAATCAATGGCAAAATCATCAACCACCAAAAGCTTACCTTCGTTATATTTGTCGCTCAACGCAGATTTAAGGGCAGCGCGGCGCATCTTTTTCGGCACCTGGTTTCTGTATTTATGCGGTTTTGGACCAAACACAGCTCCACCACCGACCCAGATCGGGGAATTTACACTGCCGTGCCGGGCTCGGCCCGTTCCTTTTTGCGACCAGGGCTTGGCTCCGCCGCCCCGTACCTCGCCACGGCCTTTACTCGAAGCTGAACCCTGCCGGCGTCTTGCTGCCTGGGAAACAACAGTCTGATAGAGAGCTCCTTTTTTTAACGGCGCCCCAAAAAGAGCGGCCTGAACTTCCATCTCATCGACCTGCTCACCATCTCTATTGTAAAGTGGTAATTTAGGCATATTAGGGCATCTCCTTTCCTTGGGCTATCCGTTTTTTTCCCTCTTAATAGATTCTTTAACCTCTACCAGGCCGCCCCTGGGGCCGGGTACTGAGCCTTTAACCAGTAAAATATTTTTTTCTGCATCAGTTTCTACAACATTTAGACTTTGGACAGTGCGCCGCCAGCCACCCATCCTGCCGGGCAATCTTCGTCCTTTAAAAACCCTGGCAGCATCAACAGATCCCAGCGAACCGGGACCGCGGTAATAGTGAGAACCATGTGTCTTGGGACCCCGGCTAAAGCCCATTTTTTTAATCGAACCGGCAAAACCTTTGCCCCGGGCAGTCGCACTGACATCAACATAATCTCCGGCAGAAAAACAATCCACCTTAATTTCCTGACCGGCACTGTACGAACTGGAATCATCTACTCTAACTTCTCGCAAGTACTGCTGCGGTTTAATTTTTGCCCGTTTAAAATGACCTTTAAGCGGTTGGTTAACCCGGCTTTCTTTCTTTTCTTTAAAACCAAGCTGAATGCTGTTATAACCGTCTTTGTCCATGCTTTTAACCTGGACCACCAGGCACGGACCGGCTTCTAAGACTGTTACCGGTACCACCCTTCCCAGTTCATCATAGACCTGAGTCATTCCAACCTTGCGTGCTAATATTGCTTTACCCATGATAAGGCACCTCCCGTCACTCAGCTAGAGCTTAATCTCAATGTCCACACCGGCGGGCAAATCAAGCCTCATTAAAGCATCGATCGTCTTTGGTGCGGGTTCAAGTATGTCTATCAACCGCTTATGAGTACGCATTTCGAATTGCTCCCGGGAGTCTTTATATTTGTGCGGTGCCTTGATGACTGTATAAAGGCTTCTTTCTGTCGGTAAAGGTACCGGTCCGGAAACATCTGCTCCTGTACGGCGCGCCGTCTCAACAATCTTACCGGCAGACTGGTCCAGTAAATGATGATCATAAGCTTTCAATCTGATCCTGATTTTTTGGTTAGCCATGGACAAATCCTCCTTATCCCCTGATTAAATCAGAGCTGCTCCGTAAAAATTACCCGGTTTTAAAACACCGGCAACCTTTTACATCATCGCTTAGTCTCAGTCTATGAGACTGCCTTTTAATTTTCAATTGAAGTGACCACTCCGGCGCCGACGGTGCGGCCGCCTTCACGAATAGCAAAACGTACGCCTTCTTCTATGGCGATCGGGGTTATCAATTCAATATTCATGTTCACATTGTCGCCGGGCATGACCATCTCCATGCCTTCGGGAAGATCTATGGTCCCGGTAACATCAGTGGTGCGAA
>SKXC01000121.1 GCA_007128625.1 Syntrophomonadaceae bacterium
AAAAAGTGTCACGGCCAACCCTCCGTTATAGTTTTTTCACGGCAAGGGGAGCAAACCCTGAGATCATCTTTTTGATGATCTCAGGGCTGATTATTCTCCTATAATTTTGATGATCACGCGCTTTTTGCGTCGGCCGTCAAACTCGGCGTAAAAAACCTGCTGCCAGGGTCCAAAGTCAAGCTTTCCTTCAGTAACCGGCACCAAAACCTGATGACCAACCAGCATATTCTTAAGGTGAGCGTCACCATTATCTTCACCGGTCCGGTGATGGTTGTAATCCGCGCGAAACGGAGCCAATCGCTCAAGCATCTCATCAATGTCGCGGATCAAGCCAGACTCGTTGTCGTTAATATAGACCCCGGCAGTTAGATGCATTGCCGAGGCCAGAGCAAACCCTTCTTTTATCCCGCTGTCACCAAGAGCTTTTTCAATTTCCCCGGTAATATTGATGTACTCCCGCCTTTTTTCGGTGTTAAAGGTCAAGTAAGCAGTGTGTGACTTCATTTAAACTCCTCTTTTCCTTTATATTAAGAATTTCACATTAAAATAATCTTTGTTATTATTATAAAGGGCTGCCCTGAAACATGCAAAAAGAACAAAAGAATTTTAAAAGCTTTTTTTACCTTATAGCCGGGGCTTCATAGCATTTTCCACCCCTCATCTCAGCAGTTAATAACTATGCTCGATTTTTATTTATATGATATGATCATAAAGGGCAGTTTAGATTTATTACCCGGAGAGCAACCATGCATTATATGATAAGCCTGCTAATTGGGATCAGTTTAAGTGCAACCAGTGGTTTTCGCGTTTTTATTCCTATGCTGGTTATAAGCTATGCTTCTATAACTGGATGGCTGGAGCTGTCCCCTGCCTTTGAATGGATCGGCACTTACCCGGCCCTGACTGCTTTTGCGATAGCTGCCCTGCTGGAGCTGGCAGCCTACTTTATCCCTTATGTAGACAACCTGCTCAGTTCTGCCGCTGTTCCGGTCAGCATTTTGGCCGGAGCGATCATTACAGCCTCGGTAATTGTCGACATGCCCCCGCTGTTAACCTGGACCCTGGCCATAACAGCAGGAGGTGGAGCGGCCCTGGGCGGCAGCACTCTCAGCAGCCTCCTGCACACCGGTTCGACTGCTGCCACAGGAGGAACAGGGAACCCGCTGCTGTCCCTGGTAGAAACCATTATTTCGGTTATCTTTTCGATCCTTGCCATCCTGGTACCGGTGCTGGCCTTTTTGCTTTTGGTCCTGCTTATTTTTATGATCACCAGGTTTTTTCGGAAGCATAGAAGAAGAAAGGCTTAAGAAACTAATAATTACGAAACTGAAAGAGGTGAAAGTATTGAGAATTGAAGACACAGAAAAACTTATTAGCCAGGGTATTGCAAGGGTAATGGATGAGGGGGCGGGTTATTGTGACGCCCGTTTCTATTCTGAAGACGGATCGGAGACGATTGCTCTTATCGACGGTAACCTGGAAGAAAACACTGCATCTTACGAAAGCGGTCTTGGAGTCAGGGTCCTGCACGGCGGTTCGTGGGGTTTTGCTGCAACCAGTAGGGCCGAGGATGTCAAAGAAACTTTTAACCGGGCGCTTACCAATGCCAAAACCGCTTCAATGCTGGTTAACATCCCCCTGGATATGGGCCGTATGCCCGGGATAAAGGGCAAGTACTCTTCACCGGTTGGAATTGACCCCTTCGAGGTCCCCCTGAAAGAAAAACTGGCCTTTTTGGAGGAACTGGATTCCAATCTGCAGGCTGACTTTATCCAGCGCAGAATTGCTTATATCTACTTGCAGAGGATGAAAAACTGGTTTTGGAACAGCGAAGGTTCTTTTATTGAAAGAAATCTTACAAACTGTTTTGCCGAGGCCAGGATTATGGCCCTGGACCTCGACAGTCAGATGCAGATCCGATCAAAGTCCCTGCATACCCCCGGCAGCGGAACCCGCGGCTGGGAAATGGTAACAAACCCTGGGCTCTGGTCTGCAAAAACAGAAACCATCAAGGAAGAACTGGCCCAGTTGTTAAAAGCTCCTGAAATCGAATACGGTAAAAGATCAGTTATACTGCTGCCCGGGCAGGGATTTTTGCAGGTTCATGAAACCATCGGCCATCCACTGGAGCTGGACAGGATCCTGGGCTATGAGCTTTCTTATGCCGGCGGCAGTTTTGTTACCCTGGACAGTATCGGAGAATTACGCTACGGTTCAAACAAACTAAACGCAAGTGCTTATGGCTCCATAGAAAACAGCCCCGGCAGTTTCGGTTATGACGATGAAGGCACACCTGAGCGGGATTACCTGCTTATAGACAGGGGAATCCTGGTTAACTGCCTGACCAGCCGGGCCATGATCAGCGAGGCCAATCAAACTGCGGGTAAAACAATATTTGACCAGAGTGGGGGAGCAAGTCGCTCCACCGCCTTTTATAAAGCACCGATAGACCGGATGACCAATGTAAACATCCTGCCGGGCGAAGACGGCAGCCTCACAGATATTATCGCCCAAACCGAAGAGGGCATACTGCTGGATAACCCCAGGAGTTGGTCTATCGGCAGTAACAGGGAACATTTCCACTTTGGATGTGAGATTGCCTGGGAAATATCATCAGGAAAGCTGACCCGGGTTCTGAAAAACCCCACCTACCAGGGTCATACCCTCGAATTTTACGCCAACCTCAGTGCTGTAGGGGATGAATCAACCTGGGTTGTAAAGCAGGTTCCCAACTGCGGCAAGGGAGAACCCAATCAGATCATGGAAATAGGTCACGGTGTTCCCGTCATGCGCTTTGACGATGTTATCACCGGAGAAAGGAGTTAGATCATGATTGATGAAAAAATTCGCGATGCCATCATCCAGGTAAGAGACAGGGCCAAAAGCAAAAATATTAATGCTTTTTTTACAATGCACCGGGAAAAAAGCCACCTGCTAAGGATTGGAAACAACGCAGTCAGCTTGAATACCAGCACTGATTTGACCAGGCTCGACGTAGAGGTGATCGACGGGCACAGGAAAGGCTCTTATTCGGTGATGACCGATATATCCAGTCCTGATGTTGTCGAAAATGCCCTACAAACCGCGGTGGAAAAAGCCTCGGTGGCTACTCCAAAGGAATATAAGCCCCTGGAGCTGATCGTGGAGAAAGAGATTAAGGGGATGGAACAATATGATCCCGCTTTAGAAGAGCTTGACCCCATGGTAAAGACAGAAACTTACCGGAAAATCATTGATGAGACCGGAAAAGACTATAACTACTCCGGTTCCTGGAACAGCGGATCGACCGAGATTCTACTGGCCTGCACGGCCAACAAGAACATAGCCTGGAGAAAAGGCACTGACCAGCAGTTCAGCTGTGTCCTGAAAGATCCCGTAGAAAAATGGGAACTGGCCACTTTCCAGACCGGCTGGCAGGCAGGAGAAGTAACAGCTAAAAATGCCGCTGCTGACTTCAAACATATACTGCCGGTTTACCATGAGCCGGGTTTCAAGGTTGAACCGGGTGAATATACTGTTGTTTTTGGATCACAGGCCCTGGCAGATATCTTACGCATGCTTATGTGGACCGGGTTAAATGGTAAAACATATGAAGAAAAAATGGGCTGGACTTCCGGAAAATCAATCGGTGATCAAATCCTTTCAGAAAAAGTAACCATCGTTGACGACCCCTCAAACATGAATACATTCGGTTTTAGCTTCGACATGAAGGGGCTGGCCCGGGGCTTCTTTCCTTTTGTGGAGGAAGGAAAGATGACAAACCTTTTTTACGATATCGATACTGCCGGCAAGTACAACCGGAAACCAACCCCTCATAATGACAGTGCCAGCCTGGTGATGAAGCACGGGGATGGGCCGGAAAGTCCCCTGGAGGCCGTACGAAATATGGGTCGGGTACTCTTCATCCCTGCCCTCCACTACGTTCATATCCCAAATCCAAGCAAGGGACTGTTTACGGGAAGCAGTCGCTTCAGTGCTGTTTTACTCGAAAATGGAGAAATGAGGGCTCCGATATTTTCCAGTCGAGTAACCGACACCTTTCAGAACGTGTTTGGCAACGTGGAACTTATCTCTTCAAATGATGTTTCGGTGAACAGCTCCAGTTCTTATGATCGCAGAATGCCCGAGGCGACATCGGTTCCTTCCTACATGGTAAGCAGGGGAGTCAAGATAACAGACAGCGCCGATTCTTTTTGAAGTTGGCAATGGTTAAAAACGATTTGACAACTCTTGAACACCAGTAGTGAAGCTTTAATAATGAAAATATATTACGGTACAATCGATTAGCTGCTCTTAATCGACCGGGGACTTCAGGATACCCGGTCGATTAAGGACTTTTGCACCAAAAGGCAAAATAGCCAGCATGGCCAATTTAAAATGCTGTATTCCAAAGGGAATACCGATTATGGTCAGACAAAGCACGGCACCAATGGTTAGGTGAGTTATGCAAAGCTCCCATCCCAAAAGAAGGATCCACAGGAGGTTACCAATTAAACCTCCCACCCCAAAACTGCCTATCTCCACATCCCGCCCGAAGGGCCAGAGAACAAAACCGGCAATTTTAATAAACTGTAAACCAAAAGGGATACCAACAATGGTCAGGCAAACCAGTATTCCGGCTATAGTCCACAACAAAGCAGCGATGATCCCACCAAAAACAAGCCAAATAATATTACCGATAAAGCGCAGTACTATCATATATACCCTCCTTCAGGTACAGTAAAACTATCTTATAGCAGCAATATAAACAGCCTGGAAAACCACTTTGAAGTTATCGTTAATATTATAACCACATTACTCCAAAAGTCATCTTTTATAAAGAGTGCCGGCTGCCCAATTTCATTTCCCAAAATACTTTTCTTCTTCCTGTAAGGATTCCTGCACTGTTTTTTCCGGGTAACTCCTGAAGACAAAGTATGCTGCCAGGCTGGCCAGCGAAACTAAAAGCAGGGTTAACTGCACCCCCAGGGGTTCTGCAATATCCCTGCCGAACTTAGAAAGTAAGAAGCCAAATACGCCCCCGGCTATAGCAATAGTAATTTTTAGGGGCACCGCCCTGGCGGCAAAAAATATTGCTTCACGGTGTTCTCCGGTCCTAACCGCTTCTGAACGGGCAATTTCAGCAATGGTAGGGTTAACCAGGATGCTAAAAGCTGCTGTGGGAATTCCCGCCAGGGCCAATACAGCTACGCCCAGGTAAAAGAAAACACCGGTCATGTTGAAGCTTAGCAGGAAAACGACCATGGAACAAAAAGCCAGGATTAATACCGATATGGTCAGAATTCTGGCTTTGCCTTTTTTCTTAGCAGTATAATTGATCATGGGAAAAGCGAGCAGGGCACTGCCCAGGACAAGGGCAGCCAGAACAGCCATAAAACGCTGTTCCTGTCTAAAAATAACCACGGTGTAGTAGAGCAAACCCAGGGTGACCAGGTTCATGGAAAACTGCATAAATATTTCCCCGGCAATAAAGTGTCGAAAGGGGCGCACCTTCAAAGCCTGGCCCAGTGATTTCCACAACCCCTGGGGCGCTGATTTAACCGGCAGGCAGTGCCGGGATTCGTTGAAACTAAAGCCGGCCAGGTAAAGCATAATAACCGATGGAAGAGCTGCCCCGAAAACAGCAACCCGGTAGGAAGCCCGCAGCTCCATCCCAGTATCCTGCAGCCGGTTAACTATTTCCGGAAAAAGTACAGTGATGAGCAGCATCCCAAGCATTCCAAAAAGAGCTACCATGGTGGAAAGGTTGATGCGGGTGGCATCGGTGTGCCCCAGTTCCGAGAGCAGGGACAAGTAAGGGTTAACGTAGGCGGTAAAGGCCAGGTAAAATAGACCCATCATCAGTGCCAGCCAGATCCCGTTTACCATATGCTCCTGCCCTAAAAAGGGTGGATAAAAAATTAACACCGTGAATACTGCCAGGGGCAGGGCACTCAGCAGTAAAAAAGGTTTTCTGCGTCCGAGGTGTAAGCGGCAGTTATCACTAAGGGTGGCTACTACCGGGTCAGCAGCGGCATCGACTATCCTTCCCAGGGCCAGGGAAGCCCCCAGTATGGTGACCAGCCCCAGGAAGGTTTCCTCGGATACCAGGTTAGGTAAACGGTACTCCCGGGGAGGCAAAAAATAAAAGGGTACATAAAGCAGGATCAATCTTTCCAGCATAGTAAAGGCAGAACTCCCCGCACCATAAGCTACCTGGGCTCTTCTGGATAGGTTGGCGGCATTTTTATATTGCACGTTTATTTACCATCCTGTATGTTAAGTATAAACACTGATCAGTATTGATAAACTGTTGTTTTCTTTTAAATGCAGGAGTAACTCCATTTAATAGCGAAATCACTTATTTAACCAAAAATACTTAAACAATCATTAGCAACAACCATCAGCGCAGGTAAGGATAAATAAGGTAATCCGGCTCGCCATAAACTATATTAATGATATCATATCAAAGTGGTGGATTCAGGGTAATGGTGAATAAAAATTTAAAAAATCTACTCGATCAAAGCTGGCAGCTCCGCAGGGAAAAACGCTTTTCGGAGGCAGAATTGCTCCTGTATGAAGCATTATCTGAATATGATTCGGGCAGCTTCGAGTACAACATCCTAAAAGCCAACCTGGCGGATGTTCTTTTACACCAGGGTGATACAGCGAGAGCACATGAAACAGCGCTGGAGGTTTTGGCTAAAGCACCAGATCAGGCCACCGCTCTTACCGTGCTGGGCATAGCCGCCCTGGAAAACAAATCAGCAGCTGAAGCGGTAGAAAACTTACAAAAGGCTTATTCTCACGCTCCTAATCCTTACCGGGCCGGTCGGCTTGCCCGGGCCCTGGAATCTTGTGGAAAAACACAGGAAGCATTAGAATTTTTAAGGGAAGCGCTGCAAAAATACAGTGAAGATGCTTACCTGTTAAAACAGTACAGCAACCTGCAAAGAAGGGTTGAAAAAGATTTTCCCTCCTCAGAGTATAAACAGGTGCCTCCCGACCAGGTATTAAAAAAAGAGGTAAAAGAAGAAGACTTTATACCTTATGCTGAACAGATCAAATATAAACTTGACGATCTTGAGCCCGAAGAAGCAGCTCGACAACTGCAAAGAATCATCAAGGTCGGTAAGCGCAAAACAAACCCGCACCTGCACCTGCTCCTTGGAGACTTCTGGCGTAAGGCTGGCCATGAGAGTAAGGCAGCTGAATCATACTGGAAAGCACGTGAACTAGATCCGGAAAACCTGCTTGCCCTCTCCCAGTTGCTGTTTTCCTACCGGCGCATGGGAAAAAAAGAGGAAGCCTGGCCTTTGCTGAAGATGCTGCTTTATTACCGCCCTGCAGATAAAACAGCCAAATCCTCCCTTATCAAGGACGCTGTAGACCTAAATAAAGAGCAGGAAACGATACTCTTCTTTGAAGAACTGATCCAAAAATATCCCCGACACAAGGAGTTTTACGGGGCAATCCGGAAATTAAAAACAGCAGCAGAAAGCAAATCAAACATCAATCGGGAGGAGTATTAAAAGATGAAAGTCGGAGACCTCATTTATACCCCACCGGTGCGCACCGTAATCCGACTGGCTGATTTAGATAACAGCGAAATGCGCCGCCATATGGTCGAATCTTTTATCCTGACCAACGAAGTTTCTTTTACCATTAGCAATATTATTAAAAAAATCGCTGCTTCCAGTGGTGAGGGTTTCTTTGTTATCGGTAACTACGGATCAGGCAAATCTCACCTTTTAAATGTATTGAGCTTGATTACCAGTGATACAGAAGCACGGCAAACATTCATTCAAACGTGGCTGGATAATGGCTCAGCGCGCAGCGATTTACCTGGTTTACTGGAAGAAGTTGCTGCAAATAAACCATTGGTAGTGGAAATTTCTTTAGTAGAACACAGCAATCGTGAATACTTAGAGCATATTATCTTAAAACAGATTGCAGAAAAGCTCTCATCAGCAGGGCTCTCCGAATACGAGACAAAGCTGCCTCCAGGCCTTCTGGAGCTGACCAGGCAGGAGGCTTTCAATGAACTTCAGCAGATGCTTAATCAAAACGGTTTCGGTGGCCTAATTCTTTTAATTGACGAACTATCGGAATTTCTACGGTCCAAAGAGAATTCCCGGGTTTATAATGAAGATGTTCGTTTTCTGCAATACCTGGGCGAATTTGCCGAGTCCATCCCGGCCTGGATCATTGCCACCATGCAGGAAAATATTGAAAACACCGGCTCCCTTTCCGGCGAACTGCTCCACAAAATCAAGGACCGTTACCCGGTCCGGTTTCAACTTACAGGAGAGCATGTCAAAGAAATTGTATCCGGTCGTTTGGTCCATAAAAAGGACGAGGCTGAAAATTCCCTCCCCCGAATATTTGAAGAACTGCAAAGCGCTTTTAACCAGCTGCCTTTTTCCCGCCAGGATTTTATTGATCTCTACCCGGTCCATCCGGCTACAGTTGATCTTTTAGATGAACTGCGCCCGCTTTTTTCTCAGCACAGGGGTGTAATAGATTTTATACACTATCGCCTTACCGGTGATCCCGGGCGAGGAATAGCTCCTTTCCTGGATCAACCTGCCAATGAACTACTTACTGCTGATTATATCTTCGATCATTTCCGGGAGCGCCTGCGCGAAACGGTAGAAACAAGTCCCTACAGCGAACAGGTATATCACTACTATGAACGGGAAGCAGAAAATATTTTTACCGACCGGACCGACGCCCGTATCGCCCTGCGACTTCTTAAGCTGCTTATCCTGGGTGCCCTGGCCCAGGCACCAAAACATTTCAGTGCAGAAGAATTGACCCAACTGCTTTTGCATCGTTACAGCGGACTGGAAAGTGCTGTAAATTATGACTACGTCAGTGAAATAATGGAGCAGCTGCAGTCCCATGGGGCTTATATTACCGCCGAAGAACAGAGAAGCGGAAAGATCATATACACCATTGACCTTAAAGCTGATGTAGCTCTGCTGATGAAAAAAAAGCTGGCAAATATCTTCGGTTCTCTTGCGCCAGGAGATCGGCAAATTATTGAAAGGCTGCTGCCCTGGGCCGAAGAGGCCTATCTTCCCCTTAAAAAACTGCAGCAGGAACCATTCGGGGATGAAGAGATAACCTGGCAAAACACAAATCGCAAAGGTAAAGTTATCTTCAAATCACCGGCAGACCTTACTTCAGATTCACTGGAGGAACTCCGTGAAGAATTAAACAACCGGGAAACTGATTTTGTTTTCTTCCTGGTCCCTCCCGGTTTTGCCGG
>SKXC01000108.1 GCA_007128625.1 Syntrophomonadaceae bacterium
CCTATCCTTTTATGGAGCCCACCGGCAGGAAGAAAATGCAGAAGATAAATTCCACTTCAACTGGGGGGCAAAAGCTGTCCCGGAAGGGCGTAAAATTATTGAAAACGCCCTTGACGAAGGGAGAACAGCTTTGCTGGAGCATGAAGCCAAAGAACTATTAAAACTGCAGGGAGTGTCCGTCTCCCTGGACCGGCTGGTAGTTAATGAAGACGAAGCGGTAGAAGTGGCCGCCAAAATGGGCTACAATGTGGCCATGAAAATTGTATCACCCGATATCCTGCATAAATCAGATGCCGGAGGGGTAATGTTAAAGCTAAAAAATGAGCAGGAAGTTCGTAAGGCTTTTAATAAAATAATGGAAAATGCATATGAATACCAACCTGACGCCGACATCAAGGGCTGTATTCTATCACCGATGTCCGGTGACGGAGTCGAGGTGATCATCGGAACCAAGAATGACGATCAATTCGGACCGATCATCATGTTCGGACTGGGCGGTATACTGGTGGAAGTGGTTAAGGATGTTTCCTTCCGGGTGCTTCCGGTAACGGAAAAATGGGCCGAATCAATGATTAATGAAATTAAGTCGTCGGCAATCTTAGACGGTGTCCGCGGCCGGCCTCCCTGTGACAAAAAGGCTATTGCCAAACTGATCGGAAAAGTTTCAGAAGTCATCGAGGCTTATCCGGAAATTCATGAAATGGATCTCAACCCGGTCATTGTCCATGAAGAGGGCCTGAGTATAGTGGATGCCAGGATTATTTTAAGTGTGGAGAATATGGAAAGAAAAATTAAACTATCCCAGAGTCTCAGCGACCCTCAAGGCTAAACAGTATGGAAAGCTTGTCTTTTAATGGCAAAGCTCTTGCCCTGATGATGTTGAGGTGAAAACGAAGATTTCCAGGCGAAACCTTTACACTGGATTTTCCTACTATTTACAGATAATTTCCTCCAGAATCACTTTCAGCAAACTGGATGACAAAGTGCCCGCGCTATCCGGTGGTTGTTTTAATTGAGTCAATAGTATATATTTATAATAGATTTAGTAGATTTATCAGGTGGCAGTTTAGATCAGTATAGCCAGCTTCAAAGGCTTTTTTGCATAAGTATTCAGGTGAAGCTCGTGCAGACAGATTTCCAGACCATCGGTTTTTTAATTCTTGCATTCACCTTGGTGATTAAAGGGGAGGTTGATTAATCATTAATAATAACCATACTGCACATGATCATCCTTCGGGACATAATAGCCATGATAAGCATGCCGGCCATAGTCCCAAAATGTTCAGGGACAAATTCTGGTGGTCATTGATCATGACTTTACCGGTCGTTTTCTGGTCGACCCATATTCAGCATCTCCTGGGTTACCGGGCTCCGGAATTTCCCGGATCGGCCTGGATTCCCCCCGTTCTTGGCACTATCATCTTCTTCTATGGTGGATGGGTATTTATCCAGGGAGCCTGGCGGGAAATCAAAGCGAAACTTCCCGGAATGATGACCCTTATAACCCTGGCAATTACAGTTGCTTTCCTTTTCTCCTGGAGCGTAGATCTTGGTTTTATTCAGGCTGAATCGCTTTGGTGGGAGCTGGCCACCCTGGTTACCATTATGCTGCTTGGACACTGGATTGAAATGCGCTCCATTGTCCAGGCCCAGGGCGCCTTGCAAGAACTGGCCAAACTGCTTCCCGACACCGCTACCCGTGTAACCGAGCAGGGAGAAGAAGAAGTACCGGTAAATGAACTGCATGAAGGCGACATCGTTCTGGTCCGCCCGGGAGAAAATATACCGGCAGATGGAATATTACACAAAGGTAAAAGCGATGTTAACGAAGCCATGATCACGGGTGAATCCATTCCGGTTAAAAAGGAAGAAGGCGATGAAGTTATTGCCGGAACCAGCAACGGGGAAGGATCGCTGCGGATTGAGGTTACCGGTACCGGTGAAAAAACCAGGCTCTCAGGTATTATGCGTCTCGTTGCTGAAGCCCAGTCATCCAAGTCCAGGACCCAAAACCTGGCGGACCGTGCCGCCCAATTTCTAACCGGGGCAGCTGTCTTTGCCGGCCTGGTAACCCTGATTGGGTGGCAGCTTGCCGGCATGCCTGTAGATTTTACCATTGTCCGGGTAGTAACAGTTTTAGTTATTGCCTGTCCTCATGCCCTGGGGCTTGCAGTACCCCTGGTGGTGGCGATTTCAACAACCCTGGGGGCCCTGAGCGGACTTTTAGTGCGAGATCGGCTTGGCCTTGAAGAAGCCCGCAATATCGATACGGTGATATTTGATAAAACAGGCACACTGACCCTGGGTGAATTTCGAGTGATCTTTATGTCTACTGCTGATGACATATCAGAAGAAGAGGCCCTGATGCTGGCAGCCGGAGTAGAAGCAGAATCCGAACATCCCATTGCCCGCGGCATAATAAAGACTGCCCAGGATAGAAAGATAGATATTCCCCGGCCGGAAGGGTTCCGGGCCCTTAAAGGTAAAGGAGTTGCCGCAACCATCGACGGGGTTGAATATCATGTGGGCGGTCCCGCTTTACTTGATGCAGAAAAAGCAGATGTGCCTTCGAAGCTTTCGGAAGTATCAAACAAGGCTGCCGACCAGGGCCAGACAGCCATATATCTCCTCCGCAATGGCAGCGTAATTGCCGTTTTTGCGGTTGCCGATGCCGTGCGCCTGGAAAGCAGTGAAGCTGTCTCAGAGCTTCATAAGCGGGGTGTCGAAGTGGCCATGCTGACAGGTGATTCCAGGGCCGTAGCCGAATCTGTAGCAAAAGAACTGGGTATTGATACTGTCTTCGCCGAAGTGCTTCCTGAAGACAAGGCCAAAAAAGTACGCGAGCTCCAGGCCGCTGGCAAGAAAGTGGCTATGGTCGGAGACGGGGTCAATGATGCTCCTGCCCTGGCTACCGCCGATATCGGTATTGCCATCGGCGCCGGAACAGATGTGGCCGTGGAAGCAGGACATATTGTGCTGGTTAAATCCGATCCCCGCGATATTCCGCGTATAATCACCCTTTCCAGGGCAATGTACGGCAAAATGATCCAAAACTTATGGTGGGCAGCCGGCTACAACATAGTTGCCATCCCCCTGGCTGCCGGAGTGCTGGCCGGCTGGGGAATCTTGTTGACCCCGGCTGTAGGTGCAGTCCTGATGTCGGCCAGTACAGTAATCGTGGCCGTTAATGCTCAACTTCTAAGAAAAATTGAACTGTAACAAGCTAAAACTCTATTTTTAAAAAACTAATTGTGACAGCCTTGTTCAACCGGACCTTGAAGCTTTTTAGCCAAAAGATAGGCGCCAAGTTTGATGAAATAAGACCAATCTTCTGCTTGTTATTCATGATCATGGCAGCAGCCATCCCGGGGAACCAGGAAAAAGTGATCACCGCTGGTTACCTCTTCGACCGGCAAATGGTATATTTCTTCAAGGGTTTCCCGGCGCAATTTTTCCCGGGGCGCTCCTATCCCCACTACTTTACCTTCCTGGAGCAGAAGGACCCGGTGAGCATGCTGGATAACCAGGTTCGGGTCATGCAGGGTGATAATCACGGCCAGGTCCCGCTTTTCAACCAGGCTGCGTACCTGCTGAAGCACCTGGTTCTGGTTGCGAAAATCCAGGTAGGTAGTCGGTTCATCGAGTAATAAAACTCCGGTTTCCTGGGCCAGAGAACGGGCAATAAGCACCAGCTGACGTTCGCCCCCGCTTAAAGTATTGATATACCGGTCGGCCAGGTGGCCAATTCCCATATCGTTAATTGATTTCCTGGCCACCGTAAGCGCTGCAGAGTCAGGGGTGCCGAGAAAGCCCAGGTGAGGCGTACGGCCCATTAAAACCATTGTTTCAACATTGTAGGGAAAGGTCGACTGGTGAATCTGGTGAACCACGGCCACCCTTCTGGCCTGCTTTACCGCAGGCATCCCGGCCAAATTGAGGCCGTCGACCCTGATTATCCCGGTTTTAGGTTTAAGCAGGCTGCTGATGCAGCGCAGCAGGGTTGTTTTTCCGCAGCTGTTGGGACCAAACAGGGCAAATATTTCTCCTGGTTCTACTTTGAAAGATATGTCCTGCAGGGCCCACTTATGATCATCATAGCGGTACGATAAATTTTCCACCGTGATCCGTTCTACCATGCCGCCTCTCCTTTCTTTAAAAGATAGGCAAAAAAAGGCACCCCGACCAGGGTGGTAATAACACCCAGGGGGATTTCAAATTCAAAAAGCGACCGGGCCATGGTATCACTCAAAAGGACAAAAACAGCACCGAGGCTGAAAGAAAAAGGTATAACCACCCGGTGGTCGGGACCGACAATCATACGAGCCATATGCGGTATCATCAGCCCTACCCAACCAATAGAACCACAGAAAGCGACGGCAGTTGCAGCAAGCATGGTAGCTATACCAATAAATATTATTCGCTCTTTGCCGACAGAAAGGCCCAGCGAACGAGCTTCATCATCGCCCAGCGACAAAACATTTAAGCGCCAGCGCAACTTGTAAAGAACCAGTAAACCAAAAAGCACCGGTCCCAGGGAAAGCTGTACGGCAGTCCAGGAAGAACGGTGCAGCCCACCCATCATCCAAAATATTATCCCAGCCAGCCGGTAAGGATCAACGAAAAGCTGAATCATTGATAACAGGGCGGTAAAAAAAGCGCCAACCAGGACTCCCGATAGAACAAGCGATAAAACCGGGGTCTCGGAACGAACCCTGGCTATGCGGTATGCAGCAACGGTTGCGATAACTCCGCCCAAAAAAGCAAATAACTGCCGAAAAAGATATACATCTCCAAAAAATGCAGCCACCAGGGCGGCACCGAAAGAAGCCCCGGCAGATAAGCCCAGGATATAAGGACTGACCAGGGGGTTGCGCATTACTCCCTGCAGGGCAGTACCCGACCCGGCCAAAGCTGCACCGACCAGCAGGGCCATGAGCAAACGGGGCAGTCTTACCTGGAACAATACCACCTGGGCGGCATCAGGCCAATCGGCAAGATTGCCGCTGATGCCGAGCCAGGCTACAAGCATACTCACTACTTCAGCAGGCAGCAGGGTGTAACGTCCTATGAACAGGGCAGCAAAGAAGGCGGGAACAAAAAGCCCCGCCAGAATTGCTGTCAGTAAGCGCTTTGCCGGCAAATTCACAACTCCTAAAGAATTACGGTTTATAGAAAGTCTCCTTCAATTCATCCAGCCATTGATCCGGATCTAAATCAGCAGTCTGCTCCGGATGAAGCCATTTTGCCATTTGCAGAACCATAATTGTCTCAGGCGGACTCCAGCTCGACCAGCGGGGCAGCTTATAAACCCTGCCGTTGGCTACGGCCGAAACCGGCTGCCAGTCTTCATTTTCCAGAAAATGCTTTGGTTCAAGGGCATCAGCCCAGCCCCAAACAATAATTACTTCCGGATCCCAGTCCAAAACTTGTTCCAGGGCAACACTGGGCCAGCGCTGGTCAATACCGGCCGCCACATTTTCTCCACCCGCAAAGTCAAGCATTTCATTGCGAATATCAGGAGCGCCGCCAAAGGTGCCCATGCTCATTGGATCAGCAGGATCACCCCAGATATAAAGGGTCCTAACCGGCTCTTGGCCTTCCACCCTGGTGTAAACCTGCTGCAGCTTGTCTTCCATCCAGGCAATCAATTCCGCAGCACGTTCTTCTTCACTATAAAGTTCGCCTATCAATAATACTTCATCAAACTGGTCCTGGAAAGTAACCGGTTCTACGTAAAGGGCGGGGATTCCTGCTGCTTCAATCTGGTGGATAAAATCAATTTCCCAGCCTCCGATTACCACATCCGGTTCCAACTCGAGCAAAGATTCGATACTGACATCGGTGCTGGTGCCCGGGGTGGGCACGGCTTCGAGATCAGGGATAACCTCCATCAGCAGATCATCAAGAACTGTATACCTGGTTGTTCCAACCACACTGTCCCACTGCCCCAGGGCCAGGATGATACCACAAAGACCCGTATCAAGGGCCACTACCCGCTCAATTTCCTCCGGAACTTCTACCTCGCGGCCGGCCTGGTCAACCAGAATCCTGCCGCTTTGCATTTGATCAGTTTCGGGATCGGCAGCAGGGACCGGTTCAGCCTGTTCTTCTCCACAGCCGGCAAGGGAAAGCAGAACCAGGCCGGCAACCATCAACAAAACAAATAACTTTTTCATAACAGCCTCCATTCGTAACACTTATTTTATTTACGTGTTACAATTCGCTGTATTATTTGTTTTTCCTGCTAAAATTAAAAAGTTTTTTGGGTGATAAAAAGCAGTTTTTAGCGATGATTGATTCCGGCCTAACCAATTTGCCCGGTAGTTTTATTGACCGGTTTAAAATGTGTTAAAATAAAAGCATGGAGAATTCAAAAAATAAACTCGCCAAAAAACGCCTTATCCTGGTGGTGGAAGACGAAGAAGATATCGTCCGTCTTCTTTCTTTCCACCTGGAAAAAGAAGGATATTCGATTTACACTGCCGGCAGTGGAACAGAGGGACTGCTTCAAGCCTTCGATTATCTACCCGACTTGATCATCCTTGATATTATGCTGCCAGAAATGGACGGTCTGGAGGTTTGCCGCCGCCTGCGCAGCAACGAGAAAACTGCTTCCATTCCCATTTTAATTCTTTCGGCCCGCAAGGAAGAGCTTGACCGCGTGCTCGGGCTGGAACTGGGTGCGGACGATTATATGATTAAACCTTTCAGCGTGCGTGAACTTGTAGCCAGGGTCAGGGCCATGCTGCGCCGGATGGAGAATATGGCTGCAGTACAGAATAAAGAGAATGGCGATGTTGAAAAATATTTTGTAGGCGGTAATATTGCCCTTTATCCGGAAAGACACCAGGTAACTGTTAATGATCAGCCCTGCAGCCTGACCTATAAAGAATTCTCGTTGCTGCAGTTGCTGATGTCCAATGCCGGAAAAGTCCTGACCAGGGAACTGCTGCTGGACAAGGTATGGAAATATGAGGTAGATATAGATACGCGGACAGTAGATGTTCATATCCGTTCTCTGAGGCAGAAAGTGGAAGCTGATCCTTCAAAGCCCCGTTATATTGAAACAGTGCGCGGGGTGGGATACCGTTTTACTGCCGGAGGAGAATAAATACAGAAATGAGGCTTTCATTTGTTTACAAGTATTCGCCGGCGCCTGATATCTTACTACCTGTTAGTTATAGCCATTATTGTTTTAATAATTGGAGCCTTTTTTATTTGGTTTCTTAATTATTTTTACATGGAAAATCTGCGGGAAAGTCTTTATAACCAGGCTACTTTTACTGCTTCCCTGGTAATTGAAATGATGGAACGAAAAGCTTCACCCGAAGAAATGGATACTTACTTTAAAGATCTTGGTCAAGAACTTGGTGTAAGGATCACATTAGTTGACAGCGATGGCAAGGTTATTGCCGATTCCGACGAAGAACCTTCCCTGATGGATAATCACCGCGATCGTCCTGAAATTAAAGTGGCAGCACAGAGAAAAAAAGGAGTTGCCACCAGGTACAGTGATACTCTGGGCGAAGAGATGTACTACCTGGCCGTTCCCCTTGATTATGAGCTTGAGCCAAACGGCCGGGAGGAAACCGTTTCCGTGATCAGGCTGGCGCTGCCCCTTTCGGTTATTAACCGGACGATCAATAATCTGCTCATATTTATAGCAGCCGCCCTGCTTATCTCTTCTCTTATGGCCATGGGAGCAGCTTTTATACTATCCAGGAGAATTACCGGGCCGATTGGCAAAATTAGCAGTGCTGCCCGTGATATTGCCGCAGGGAATTTCCTGCCTGCCCTGAAAGTTGAAGGCCAGGATGAGTTGGCCATGCTGGCTGAAAATATCACCGAGATGGGCCGGTCTTTAAAAGAAAAAATTGACCAGGTTACCTGGCAAAAAAACAAGCTGGAAACAGTGGTTTCTTCCATGAGCAGTGGGACGATTCTTACTGACAGCAATCTCAGGGTGGAAATGATCAATCCCGCCGCACAAAGGCTTTTTGACCTTGATAACAGTGAATCTGCCGGAAAACCTCTCCAAAGCCTGATCAGGTACCATGCTCTTCATGAAAACCTGAAAGCAGCCTGCCGGGACGGTCGGACCCGGATTATGGAGTTAAACACCTACTATCCCCAATCAGCTGTTTTGGAAACCTATATTCTTCCGGTTGCCGGCTCAAAAAAAGAAATTATCGGTGTCCTGCTTCTTTTTCATGAAATAACCCGACTGCGTTCGATCGAAAAAATGCGCAGTGATTTTGTCGCCAATGTATCTCATGAAATGAGGACCCCGCTGACTACCCTGCGGGGATATACAGAAACAATACTTCATGAAGAATTATCCCGTGAACAGCTGCTTGATTTCCTTTCGATAATCGATCGGGAAGCAGTCAGGCTTTCCAGCCTGGTTGATGATCTTTTGGACCTGGCCCGGATCGAAAACGAGAAAGATTTTGTTAAAAAAGAAACAGTAAATTTAAATCAGTTAATCAATGAAGCACTCGGGAGAGTTGAACAGCTGCGAGATGAAAAAAAGGTAAAATTAGAAATTAATGCATCTGCACAAGAGCTCTATATTTTGGGAAACCGTGAATGGCTCTGCCAGGCACTGGTAAACATTCTTGAAAACAGCATCAGGCACGGCAGGCCAACCGGATACATCAATATTTCCACTGTTATCGATAAAAGCTCTGCTACAGTAGCAATAGAAGACGACGGCCCTGGTATTCCTGAAGCCGACCTACCGTTTGTCTTTGAACGATTCTACCGGGTCGACAAAGCCCGTTCCCGTAAAAGCGGTGGAACCGGCCTCGGTTTATCTATTGTTAAACATATCTTTGAAGCGCATGGAGCTTCCTATTCCCTGGAAAGCACTGCAGGCGAAGGCAGTATTTTTCGCTTTACCCTCCCCCTTGTTTCAAAAAAAATTTAACCCACATTTAACATTGATTTTACATAAGCTTTCTTTATTTTTAACCTTGATGGGTTACACTTTCAATAACCTGATTAAGGTTAAAAATTTTTTAGGAGGTTTAGAATGAATCAGAAAAGGTGGTTGACTGTTTTAGGGATTTTTTTATTGGCTGTAGTGATGATTGCTGCAGGTTGCGGTGGACCGGCAGAAGAACAGGCAGTTGAGCCGGTTGAAGAAGCAGAAGATACAAATGGTGAAGAAGCACCCCTGGAAGCAGCTTCATTAATGCTCGGCGGCTCTGATTCCGAAGTTAACGTGGTAGCTAGATTGGCAG
>SKXC01000043.1 GCA_007128625.1 Syntrophomonadaceae bacterium
CCTTCTACAACTGCTACTGCAGAAAAAGTGGTTCCGAGGTCAATTCCTACTGTTTTACCCATAATTATTCACCTCATTCCTTTACTTGTTATAGTTTACAGGTAAAATACTTTCATAGTATGTTTCAAATTTCGTTTCTTAAAAACTCTCATCCAGCAAACCGTCAGTAGCTACCTTTACCCAGATGCATTCAGCGGCATGTCCGGCCAGTTCTTCTTTGATCTGATTATGAATTTTCTCGATATCTTTTTTAGTCTGGTTGAAAATTTCATTGCATCCTTCATCCAAATTCAAATCGATGCCTTCCTGGGCCAGTTTACTGACTGCTTCCAGATGCTCATAAATCTGGGCGTATTTTTCCCTGGTGGCCAGGGAGTCCCGCATCATTTCTGCTTCTTCTTCATCAAGCAGTTCAAACTTTTCTTTTGGTGCGCCGCACTTGGGACAAAAATCAGGTGGTTCTTCCCCCTCGTGCAGGTAACCGCATACTTCACAACGCCACATTTTCATCTTCATAAGCCCCTTTCAAGTTTTTACAAGCAAATTTTTTAGCAACATCCTCAATTTACTTCTTATACAGTGACACAAAGTCTCAAACTTTCTCCCCTGGAAGCGCGGGCCAGTTCCCGGTCTAAAGTCAGGATCATCAATTCTGGAAACTCCCTCTGCAGGGTTTTTGCTGTGGCCAGGTGCCATAAACCTGAACCCCTGAGTGTCCACTTTCCTGCCATTTCCCGCAGGGAAATATTGTCGGGAACGATGTTCAGCCGGCTCCAGGGACCATATTCCAGGATATCAAACAGTGAATCAACCGGTATCTCAGGCAGTAACTGCTCTCTTTGAATCCGGCTGATCACAGTGTAAACTTCGGCAACTGCCAGCGTCGTCAGCAGGTGAACACCCTTACGACCTGCTTTTTCGATCACTATATCGCTGTACTTATCTTTAAAAAGGTAGGACAGCAGCGCTGATGAGTCCCAGTAAATCACGGCCAGCTTTTCACTCATCGCTTCTCTCCTCCCGGATGTAACGCTGGGCCGGTTCCCGGGGCAGCTCGATTGGAGAAGAATCAATCTTTCCAGATTGAGGACAAGACTCAATCAGTCCGCAGCTTTGATAGTTTTTTATTCTTTCTTCCAGCGTTAAGGTTTGCCCCTGGGCCGGAACCAGCTTTGCTACCGGTGTCCCCCTATCGGTGATGATAATTTCCATCCCATCACGAACGTCTTTAATTAATTTGCTTAAGTTTATTCTTGCTTCCCTGATACCGATATAGTTTTTTTTCATTACCATCACACCCTAATGTAGTCACTGTTACTACATTTGATTATAGGGGTTCTAAACCATTTTGTCAATACTTTTTGTGTACGCAAGAACTACATTTTGTAGTTTTATAACTTCGCTGAAAGACCATTAAACCAGTTAATCAATGTCCCGGACCCCGTGCAGGAATATATTATCTTCTGTCGAATAAATTAAAAGTCCGGAATTCATGCTTTTTAACACCAATAAATTATTTAATTTCTCGGAAAGGAGAATATAGAAGGTGCTTTTGTTGGATAATATAAGTTTAGAGTTGGAAACCGATCAAGGAAAAGTACCCATACTGCATGATGTAAGCCTGAACATGGATGCTGGAAAAATGTATGCCCTGACCGGCCCGAACGGAAGCGGAAAATCTTCAGTGGCCAGGGTGGCCATGGGCATTTATAAGCAAACCTCGGGTAAGGTTTTCTACAATGGAGAGGATATCAGTGAGCTCAATATTTCTGAGCGGGCCCGGCGGGGAATCGGTTACGCTTTCCAGCACCCTCCCCGGTTTAAAGGGATGCCGGTTAAAGATATGCTTGAGATGGCTATGAAACATGCCGATGGAGTCAACTGCCAGGTTTTAAGGGATATAGGGCTTTGCCCGGAAGATTATCTTGAGCGTACCCTGGATAATAGTTTGTCCGGCGGTGAAATAAAGAGAATCGAGATCGCTACTATTTTAGCCCAAAATCCAAAGGTACGTATTTTTGATGAACCCGAAGCCGGGATCGATTTGTGGAGCTTTGAGCAGTTGATCGATGTAATCGGCAGCAGTCACCGTGAAGATACAGTTACAGTAGTTATATCGCACCAGGAGAAGATATTGAACATGGTTGATGAAATAGTCTTGATTAAGGACGGTACTGTTAATATGCGTGGGGATCGAGATACTATATGGCCCCAGATCAAGGAGAGCGCTGAATGCTCCTGCCGTAGTAATTGCCGATTGGAGGGAGAAATCTATGCTGACTGCCCTCGATAAAAAGCTGCTGCAAGAAGTAGCCGATTTGCATGGTGAGCCCCCGGGAGCTTTTAATATTCGTAAAGACGGAAAGGGGATTGAAAGGCGATCCCTGGAAGGAATAGAAATAATTCCCAAGAAGGATCAGCCGGGGATAGATGTGATCGTTGCTCCCGGGAAAAAAGGAACTGTCCATATCCCGGTAATCATGACCGAAACCGATCTCTCCGATCTGGTATATAACAAGATCGATGTCGGCCGGGAGGCGGATATTAATTTGGTAGCCGGATGCGGGATACATAACCCGGGTTCCGGGAATACCCGCCATGACGGAGTGCATGAGATTATTGTCCGCCAGGGGGCCCGCCTGATTTATACTGAAAAACATTTTGGCGAGGGTGATAAAGAAGGAAAAAGATTACTTAACCCGAAGACTGTTTTGGTGATTGAAGAGGGAGGCTACGCCGAACTTGAATTGGTCCAGATTCGGGGAGTTGATCAGACCAAGAGAGTAACCGAAGCCGAGGTGAAGGCAGGTGGACGCCTGGTAATTTACGAGCGTTTGCTGACTGATGGAGAACAAACAGCAGATTCAGATGTTCTGGTTAAACTGATGGCAGAAGAAAGCACCGCCCGGATTGTTTCTCGCTCTGTAGCCCAGGGGTCATCGAAACAAAACTTTTACCCGCGTCTTTTAGCGTACGGCGCCGGTCGCGGACATGTTGAGTGTGATTCGATTATTATGGACCAGGCTACTGTCCGTTCGGTACCCGAAATATGGGCAGAGAATTCGGAAGCGGAGCTGGTGCACGAAGCAGCTATCGGTAAAATTGCCGGTGAGCAGTTAATTAAGCTGATGGCTTTGGGGTTAACTGATGAAGAAGCCGAAGAAGCGATTATCAGTGGTTTTCTCAAATAAGATGCACCGGAGGGTCTCTTATTGGGCATAATTAGCATTTCACGTGAGTTCGGCAGCGGCGGTGAAAACATCGCTCGTTTTGTAGCCGAAAAAACGGGATTTTTATTGGTAAACAAGGAAACAATTACCCAGGGGCTAGCAAAATACGGAATAGAGATTCCTACAGCAGACCCGGAAAACAATATAAATAAAGAAGAAGACAGCCGCAAAGGGCAGCAGTATATTGAAGCAATGCATGACTTTATATACGACCTGGCCATACGTAACAACCTGGTGATTCTGGGGCGGGGGGGATCTATTCTTTTTCGCGATTATCCTCCTGCACTGCATGTAAGGATTATTGGCCAGTTCACCCAAAGGGTTAAAAGGGTGATGAAAACTTACAACCTCGTTTCTGAGACGGCTGTCAAACTGGTCAAAGAACAGGATCGCGACAAAAGCCGTTACTACCGGCAGGTTTTTGATGTTAACTGGAACAACCTGCGCCTATACGACCTGGTCTTAAGTACTGACAAGATGGAATTGGAAGATGCAGCAGATCTGATCATTAATGCCTACCGAATTCACGCGGAGCCAAGGGAAATTAAAGACGGACCGGGCACCGGTGAAATCGAAGAAAGAATATTTGTCCCTCCTGCAGATCAGGAAGCGGATCATTTCATGCACCCCAGCGAAGAAGAATTTGCCCACATGCTTGATTTTTATCGAATACAGTGGCAGTATGAACCGAGAACCTTTTTTCTTGAATGGGACAGTGAGGGCAATGTTGTTGAAGCATTATCCCCTGATTTTTATTTGCCAGATCAAGATCTTTTTATAGAGCTAACCACGCAAAAACCGCGGCAGGCCTGGAAAAAAAATCGCAAAATAAGGCGAATGAAGGAACTCTACCCGCATATTAACATCCGTCTTATTGATAAAAGGGGTTTTGAAAGTTTGCTGAAAAAACATAGTATCGATCAGGATCAAGGAGAAGAAGATAGTTGAAAGAACAAAAGCCGTATGAAGAAAACCAGCTAAAAATATTGTTTACCCTGGAACAGATAGAAGAAAAGATTTGCGAACTGGGCAAAAGAATTTCAGATGATTATGCAGGACTTGATTTAGTCATGATCGGGGTGCTGCGTGGGAGCACATATTTTTTGGTTGATCTAACCCGCAGGATGAGAATCCCTTTTGCTATCGACTTTATCAGTATTTCCCACTACAGTGAACAGGCCGATTCAACCGGGGTTGTGCGGATTACCAAGGATCTTGATCTAAGCATATCGGGTAAACATGTACTCATTGTTGAAGGGATTGTAGATACCGGTCTGAGTCTGGGGTATCTGCTGCGTAATTTGAAAACAAGAAATCCGGAAAGCTTAAAAATATGTACTTTGCTCAATGTAGAAGCGCGTCGGATTGTCGAGGTTCCTGTTGATTACAAGGGGTTTGATATTCCAAATATCTTTGTGGTCGGCTACGGCCTTGATTATAATGAAAAATACCGCAACTTGCAGTTTATCGCTGAATTCAATCGGCCTTAATAAAAAGGCATTATAAAACCAGGTTCCAACAGACCTGTGGTTTTACCTGCAACACCTTCTGTTCTGACCCTCTGCAGTCGCTTTCCATTTTCTCTACAGAAAATTTCTTTCGACCTCCGGCCAGTTCTTGAAGATCCTGCGCTGCGGTTTTCCGGCGCTTTCCGGTAAAGCCCAGTTTTACCCTTGCCTTACCTTTCCGCTACCGTCCCTTGCAGCTGCCCGGTCTTTTTGGATATTTTCGGCTTTTTAACCAAGGCTTTCACCTCGTCCTTCCACCGATTTCTCCCTTCAAACCGGACCCGGTTCACCTTTCAGTCTCTCGGAACCTGGTAAACGTATATTAGCATGCCCCGGTATATTTGTCAATAGTTTTTTTAATATTTTTTTAAAAAAAATTATTGGATTATTTTTCCGGCCTGATAAAAATTCAACAATCAACAGAACTGTAATCATCTTTTTTTTAAATATTGAAATAAGGCAAATAACACATTTAACAGGCAGGTAAAAGACCGGTTAATAAGGGTGGTTTTAAGTAAAGCGCTAAAAAAGGAATCCAGGTATTTTTAGCCAATATAAAAGTAAAGGGATCAAACAGGCTGGCTATGATTGATTACAGGAGCATGACTAATGTCAAAAGAACAAGCTTATAATCCAGATGTTAATGATAAAAATATGGGCCTGGTGTCAGCTGTACGCGGCAGTGTTGTCGATGTATATTTCCCGGATGTTCAGCCTTCTCTGTCTACCAGGCTAGAAGCCGGACCGGAAAGTGATATTGTTATTGAAGTGGTTTCCCATCATGAAGGAGGCATCGTGCGGGGCATTGCCCTTTCACCAACTGCCGGATTGAGCCGGGGTGATCCGGTTTTAGACACTAAAGACATGATTCGTGTTCCGGTGGGCAGAATAGTTCTTGGACGTATGTTCAATGTTTTCGGTGATACGATCGATGAAAAGGAAACCCTGGGAGAGGTGGAAAAAAGGGGCATTCATCAGCCCCCTGTCTCCATTTCCCGCCGGGTTAACAGGGCTGAAATATTTGAAACTGGAATCAAGGCGATCGACCTGCTAACTCCCCTGGAACGGGGCGGCAAGGCCGGCCTCTTTGGTGGAGCCGGAGTAGGAAAGACTGTCTTAATTACCGAGCTGATCAATAATACAGTCGGTAAATATGAAGGGGTCAGTATCTTTTGTGGCATTGGAGAGCGCTCGCGGGAAGCCGAAGAACTTTATCGTGATATCCAGGAAGCAGGTGTTTTGGATAATACGGTGATGATCTTCGGGCAGATGAATGAACCTCCGGGAGCTCGCTTTCTGGTTGGTCATTCTGCCCTGACCATGGCTGAATATTTTCGGGATGAAGAAAAGCAGGATGTTTTATTTTTAATCGATAACATTTTCCGTTTTGTTCAGGCTGGATCTGAAGTATCCGGTTTGCTTGGTAAAATGCCCTCCCGGGTCGGTTATCAGCCAACCCTCTCTACAGAAATTGCCGGACTGCAGGAGCGCATTTCCAATACAGCTACCGGGGCCATCACCTCTATTCAGGCTGTTTATGTTCCGGCCGATGACTTTACCGATCCTTCAGCCACCCATACCTTCGCTCACCTTTCTGCTTCGATCATTTTATCCCGGAAGCGGGCCAGTGAAGGGTTATATCCGGCAGTTGACCCCCTGCGTTCCTGGTCAAAGATGCTCACACCCCTGGTAGTCGGTCAACGGCACTACTTGGTAGCCCAGGAGGTGCGGCGCACCCTGGCTGAATATGAAGAATTAAAAGACATTATCGCCATGCTCGGCCTGGAAGAACTCTCCCAGGAGGACCGCCGTGTGGTCAACCGGGCCCGCCGCCTGGAACGTTTTTTAACCCAACCTTTTGTTACCACTGAACAGTTCACCGGTTACAGTGGTCGGGTGGTTGAACTAGAAGATGCTCTTGATGGTTGTGAACGTATTTTAAATGATGAATATGCCGAACGTTCAGAATCAGATCTATACATGCTCGGTAAAATTGGTGATATTAAGTCTAAATCCGGTTCTGAAGAAAAAAAAGAGCCTGAAGAAGATCAAAAAGAGGACCAGGAAGAATCTGAAGAAGCAGACCGGTTTGAAGAAAACAATAATAGCCCTGAGGATGACAGAAGCAATAACTGATATTTTGTTATGATTTAAATCTCCAGGGCTTGCGGCTTAAAATTTGAAAAAGTTGAGTACTGGTTTTTGGGAGTGGTTAATTCTGAATTTAAAAATACTTTTGCCGGCCGGGGTTTTACTGGAGCAGGAAGTTAAAAAAGTAACCGCCGAAGCAGAAAACGGCTATTTTACCATGCTGCCGCGCCACATAGACTTCGTGGCCACCCTGGTTCCCGGTATTTTTTCTTACCTGACTCCCGACAATGTAGAACATTTTATTGCTCTTGATGAAGGTGTTGTGGTTAAACAGGGAGAACGGGTTTATGTTTCAGCAACACGGGCAGTAACCGGTGATGATCTGGAACAGCTGCAGGATATTGTTGAAAGTGAGCTGAAGGTACTGGATGAAAGCGAAAAAAAGGCCCGGTCGGTAATGTCCAGACTGGAAGCTGATACCCTGCGGCGTTTCACCCGCCTGGGAGGAGAGCGCTAGTGCACAGTAAAGAGAATAATAAGGATAATGATCAAGCTAAAGATAAAGACTATAAAAACCTTCCCGGGACAGTGGGTAAAAAGGCGCGCCGGCGGGTTAAGGCCCGCCGCACCCGCGACCGAAGTGTCTGGTTCGGACTGGGCATGTTTGGCATGGTCGGCTGGACCATTGCCATTACAACCATAATAGGAGTGGTTACCGGGATGTGGATTGACCGTACCTGGCCCGGTCCCTATTCCTGGACGCTGACGCTTTTGTTTATCGGTTTGATTGTCGGCTGCCTTAATGCCTGGTACTGGGTGAGCAGGGAAAGCCGCCCGGATGACGACGAAAATGATAATAAAGATAATAAAGATAATAAAGAAAGAGACAATTAGAATGCAATGAGAAAGGGGCTTATGCCGTGTTCTGGTTCTATTTAATTTTATCAATACTGGCCGGCATATTGCTCGGGATCTTCTTTTTCGGTGGGCTCTGGTGGACGGTTAAGAAAATAACTGCCGGGAACAGCAAACCGTATTTTCTATTTTTAGTAAGCTTTATAATTCGAACCGTTGTAGTTCTGGCCGGGTTTTATCTCCTGCTGACTGCCGGCTGGCAATATTTACTATCCGCCCTGGCCGGTTTTCTAATCGCCCGCACCATCCTGGCCTCTAAGCTAAAACCGGACAGGAATATCAAGCATCTTCGTCAAAATGATGCTACCTGAAGTTTAAGAAAGCAAAAGATAATTTAAAAATAGTTTTAAAGGAGTTTGGCTATGCTTTTCATCAGGGTGCTTTCGGCTTACGGGGAAGAAGCTTTAGGCAGGAATTATTGATCAAAGCGGTTACGTTTGCCCGGTGAAACTTCCACGGGCGGCTTGAAGGTGGTTAAGATATGGACCCGGTATTATTATTTTCTACAGCTTTTATTATCGGTCTCTCCGGTGCCCTGATGCCCGGGCCGGTTACAGCAGTAACTGCCGAACATACCATCAAACGAGGGGTTATTGCCGCACCCCTGGTCACCCTGGGGCATGGTGTGATAGAAATAATGGTAGTGGCGCTTTTGGTTTTCGGCCTGGGACGTTTTATGGCTGAGCCGGGTGTTGCCGGGGTAATCGGAATTATCGGAGGGGCAGTTTTAATCTGGCTGGGGTGGGGCATGATCAGTAGTGCCCGCAGTGGCGCTTTATCCCTGGACCAGGTCGGCAATGGTGGAAAAAGTACCGTGGGCCCGTTTTCGGCGGGCATACTGACCACCCTGGCTAACCCTTACTGGTTTCTATGGTGGGCTACTGTAGGCGCCGGTTACGTGGCTCTTTCACAGCAACACGGCCTGCTGGGGGTGCTGCTCTTTTTTAGCGGTCACATTTTAGCCGACCTCTCCTGGCTGCTGGTCATAGCCGTCCTCCTGGTTACCGGCAAGAAGTTTATCAGCGACCGTATCTATTCCGGCGTGGTAACGGTGCTGGGGGCTTTTTTGATGGTCATGGCCGCCTACTTTTTCTGGATGGGGGTTGCCTGGGTCGCCCGGTTGGCCGTGTAAAATAAGTATATTCAGGATCACCTTAAGCATTTAACATTTATCTGTAATAATTCACGGCATCAAGTCCTGGCCAAAAAATTTAACCCAGACCAGGTTTATGCGGGTAAGAACATGCGGATTTGTCATAAGGAGGCTTTCTAGTCGTTGACGATCAATCCTGATCAAATCGTCCTTTTTGAATGGGGCTGGTTTAAAATTAATTCCACCATCTTTTTTACCTGGCTGGTTATTTTCCTGCTAACC
>SKXC01000115.1 GCA_007128625.1 Syntrophomonadaceae bacterium
GGTGATAATAAATGATGGATCCAATTTACGGCCGCATAGCCTCCAATAAGAGGAAAACCTTTTTTCTGTTTTTACTCTATGCCGTACTGTTCGTATTGATAGGCTATTTTATTGGCATTTATATCGGCGATCCCATCGTAGGAATCATCCTGGCTGCCCTGATCTTTATCATACTCTTTCTAATCAGTTATTTCAGCGGGCAAAGTGTGGTAACAAAGATGGCCGGGGCACGTATGGTTAGCAAGCAGCAGGAACCATTTTTGTACAACACGGTGGAAGCCATGAGTATTGCATCCGGCAAACCGATGCCTAAAATATTCATCATTGAAACCGAGGTGCCCAATGCCTTTGCTGCCGGACGTAATCCGCAAAACTCAATTATTGCCGTTACCCGCGGGCTGATGAACCGTTTAAACCGCCAGGAACTGGAAGGAGTAATAGCCCACGAAATGGCTCATATCCATAATTACGATGTTTTACTGGCTACAGTAGCCATTGTCTTAGCCGGGACTATCGTTTTTGTCAGCGTAATCGCCCGCCGGATGATATTTTTTGGCGGTATGGGGCGGGGTGGCCGCAGGGGCGGCCAGGGCCAGATTATAATGTTGATTGTTTTAATCGTTGTCGCTATCCTGGCGCCCATTTTTGCGCAGCTTCTGAAATTTGCCATATCCCGGCAGCGGGAATACATGGCCGATGCCACGGCAGCTAACTTTACCGGTTACCCCGAAGGATTGGCCAGCGCCCTGGAAAAGATTACAGATCAACAGGTTAAAAACAGCCCCATAGAAAATAAAGCCCTGGAAGGGCTATATATTGTAAATCCAGCGCTGGGAGCCAGGTCGGGTAACAGGGCCAGTGTTCTATTTGCAACCCACCCTCCGGCAGAAGAAAGAGTAAAGCGTTTACGGGCTATGTAATAAAAGGCCTGTAACTGCCCGGATATGACAGCCTGGCTGCAGTGGCCGAGTTACAGGCTGCTACCACCATTTTTATCTCCTGGTGCTGTAAGAATTTGATCGTTTAAAAAACCGAAACGGCGCACCTCTTCATTGGGACGGGGACCGTAAAGTATCCGGGCCGTATCACTGAAATAGACAATGCTTTCATGGTGCAGATTCCGGCTTATTTCTTTTACCACCGTCAGACCACCGACTCCGGAATCAATAACTCCGATTGCTTTGTGGGCATTAATTAGTTGTTTTTTTGAGTTTGTCATTACTACTTTGCCTTCATTCTAGAAAAATAACCGCCCATTATCTTACGGGTATCGAAAATAGAAACAACCGCTTTGGGATCGTATTTATCAACAGTTTTTAAAAATGCGGGCAGTTCTTTTCTTTTCAATAAAACCTGCAGGCTTTTGTGCGCACCTTCTCTTCCATAGCAGGGCATAGTTGTAACACCATAATCCTCTTCACGCAGGGACTCTTCCAGGCCGTTGCTCTCGTCTTGGGTAACGATATGAACTTGAACATATCCTACAGCAATCATCTCTTCTATCCTGCTGCCAACCAGATTACCGGCAGCAAAACCAAATCCATAAACAATTATATTAGTCCACTGGTCCAGGTTTGTTATGACCATGCTAAGAGCTATCAGGTAAATAATAACTTCAAAGAAGCCAATTATGGCAGCTGTTACACTATTACCCCGGGTCAAATAAATTATTCGAATGGTCCCCAGGCTTACATGGGCAATCTTAGCTACAAAAATAGCAAGGTAGGTCAATAAAACGGGTAAAAAAGGCACTTGTAATCCTCCCCTAAAATATAAATGGTTCATCTCTAACAAATACCAAGCGTAATTGTAACAAGTAGAGCAGCTGCTGTCAAAGAAACAATATTGTGCACATAAAAAGCCGGAACCAGTTTCCACATCGATCATACTGGTTCCGGCATTTTTTTATACCAGTAACAATAAAATTTACATAATGGTATCCATGTTAGCCGATCGGGAAGCTATTATTTCCAGGGCATGAACATTTTTTACCCTTATTAAAGTCCCTTTCATCCCCAGCGACCTGGATTCAATAATTCCGGCACTTTCAAACTTACGTAAAGCATTGACAATGACCGAACGGGTAATACCGAGACCATCAGCAATCTTGCTGGCAATAACAATGCTTTCATTGTTATTGATATTTTTTAGAATTTCACGCATCGCCTCGACTTCAGAATAGGAGAGACTTTCAAAAGCCCCTTCAGCCAGTTTTTTATTCCTGCTATATTCTTCGTCCCGATCGACAGTCTGCTGCAAAAGGATCATGGCAATCAGGGCTGTCCCAACCTCGGCTATAATTAAATGCTTCTCTTTTAAAAACAGATTCGGATGGTACAAAAACAAAACAGCAAGAGGCCTGGTATCACTTTTGATTGGAATAACACTGTAAAGCAGATTGTTATCCTGAGCTGATGACTGCCCTGCTTGATCATCAAAAATCCCTGCGGAATAGCGTTCATTGAGTATTGGTTCAGCTGTCTTAACCAGGGCCGGTAAACTGTCACCGGTACTTATCGACCCTGTCTGCATTAATTGTTCCAGATAACTATCAAGCTTTACACTGCCTTTTTGACCGGTTATAAGAATTCCATCTTTATCTAAAATGAATACCGCTGAACCGGTAATTTCAGCAATTATTTTGGCTCCTTCTTCAAGAGCATTAGACTGCTCGGTGGATTGGAGAAATTCAGACTTTACCTGCCTGATTTGTTCTAACAATACATTATTTCCCACCTAATACACCTCCTTGCCCTTGTTTATATTACAAAATATTAAATATGTCAACAATATTCACAAATTACTATCAACATTGAATGTTCTAAACCTGCTCCGCCACTCTTTTTCATTTTATTTTGAGAAATACTGCTTCCTGAAAGTATACTCAACCAGCCTGTATACTTCCTTCAGGGGAAGACCTGATTGCATGGCTATAGCCCGACAGTCTTCGTATTCAGGAGAAAAATGGATGGGAAACTCTTGATCCCAAGCTGGAACATACTTAACCTTCACCGGACCCCACTTGGTCTGCACCGATTTCGTTTCACGGGGCCGCCAAATCTTTCTTGCCGTGCTATGACGAATGCCAAGGGTGGTAGTTTCCGAAAAGATTAGATCCTGTAAGGTCCTGATTTTATCCGGTGGAGAAATTACGGTTAACTGGACCCCGGGACGATTCTTTTTCATCTGCACAGGAGTATAGTAGACATCCAGTGCCCCGGAGCCAAGCAGTTTTTCCATCAAGTAGCTGTAGATTTCTGGATTTAGATCATCAATATTAGTTTCAATTAAAACCATTTCTTCTGCACAGGTATTATATTCCGGCTCCTTGCAGCCAAGTAAAACGCGCAGGTAATTTGGATAACCTGGATCGATGCTGCCGGCACCATAGCCGACAGCTTCAATGCTGAAGTTAGGAAAGGGACCAAAGGAATCGGCCAGGGTAGCTGACAGGGCCGCCCCGGTCGGGGTGACCAGCTCATAACCGGCTTCACTGCCCTCAACAGGCACCTGCCGCCCGGCCAGTATCTCCAGGGTAGCCGGAGCAGGCAGGGGCAACCTGCCATGAGATGATTCTATCTCGCCCCTGCTGACAGGTAGCGGGGAACAAATAATTTGATCCGCTTCGAGTAGAAAAACAGCTGCACAGGTACCGACAATATCAACGATGGCATCCACTGCTCCCACTTCGTGAAAATGTACTTCATCCCTGGTTATGCCATGCACCTTAGCTTCAGCTTCGGCCAGGCAGTTAAAAACAGCTGCGCTTTTTTCAAATACCGGGGGTGGGAGATCGGCCTGCCCGATGATTGCCAGTATATCACTCAGGCGCCTTTCAACAGCAACACGATCATCAAGGTTAACCAGAAACCTGCTTCCGGCAATCCCTCCCCGGCTTACTTTTTCTGACTGCAGGCTGTAGCCCGGCAGTTTTAACCCCCCGAGCAAGCCCTGCAGGCTGGCCAGCGCCAACCCGCTGTCAAGTAAAGCACCGAGGATCATATCGCCACTGATCCCGTTGCAGCAGTCGAAATAGATAATCCTGTTTCCTTTTTTTCTGTTAGGATCTTTACCGGTAAAATTCTTACTGATCAATCCTTCACACCTTCTCCCAACCGGTTGATCAGGGCGGCCATATAACCGGCGCCGTAGCCGTTATCGATATTGACTACGGCCACCCCGGAAGCGCAGCTGTTCAACATGGTCAGAAGGGGAGCAAGCCCGTCAAAGTGCGCCCCGTAACCGACACTGGTAGGAACGGCCACCACCGGGCAGGCAGAAAGGCCCCCGACCACGCTGGCCAGGGCTCCTTCCATACCGGCTACAACAATTATTACCCGGGCTTTGCTGATTTTGTCCCAGCTGTCAAATAGACGGTGAATACCGGCCACCCCGACATCGTAAAAACGTTCAACACGGCTGCCTACCAGTTCGGCAGTGAGCGCCGCCTCCTCGGCTACAGGCATGTCGGCAGTTCCTGCCGAAACAACCGCCACCAGGCCAATCGGTTCCGCCTCTGCTTTGGTGCGGAGAACGACCGCCTTTGCCTGCCGGTAATATTCTGCCCCCGGATGTACAGCTTTAACCGCCTCATAAGCTGCCGGTTCAGCCCTTGTAGCCAGGACCGTGCCGCCGGTAGCAGCCAGGCGGCCGAATATGGTCACAATTTGTTCAGTAGTTTTTCCAGGACAGTAGATAACTTCCGGAAAACCCCGGCGTAGGTGACGCTGGTGATCAACCCGGGCAAACCCAAGGTCTTCATAAGGCAGCATCTGCAGCTTTTCCACTGCCTGTTCAACGCTTACATGGCCGGTCTGAACCGATTTTAAAAGCTCTTTTAATGAATTCTGGTTGATCGCAGTAAGCCCCTTTCATCCTTTCCATTTTATAAATTATAACACAAGCGGTCATATCCCAAATATCCTGCAGGATTCTTATTGCCTACGGCTAATATAAACTTTGAATATGTTCATCTAATATTAGAAATATCAAATCAATGGACTTGGCCTCAGCTGCAAGCAATTTAGATTATGGACTTTTCACCAGGTGTATGCTTTAATAATGTTAAGATTTGACAAACCCGGGTAAAGGCTGGTGATTGATTTGGCAAGGAAAAATAATACAATGACTGCCCCGAGCATAGAAGTTAAGGACCTGAGTCACTGGTATGGCAATCTCCAGGCGGTTAAAGAAGTCAGTTTCGATGTATATCCGGGTGAAATACTGGGTTTTCTTGGTCCCAACGGGGCCGGTAAATCGACCACTATCAAAGTTTTAACCGGGCAGCTGGCTTTACAAGAGGGCAGGGCAAAAATTCTGAGACGCGATATTGGCCGGGAAGATCCTGTCCTGCAGTCACAAATCGGGGTCAGTTTTGAAGAAAAAAACCTCTACCTGGAAATGTCTGCTCTTGAAAACCTAAATTTTTTTGCCTCTCTCTTCGGCATCCGTGACGCTGGTTCTGCTGAAGCCCTGCAGCGGGTGGGACTAAGCGATCGAGCAAAAGATCGTGTATCCAGCTTTTCAAAAGGAATGCGGCAGCGCCTGATGATTGCCCGGGCTTTCATTAATAAGCCCAGCGTTTTATTCCTCGATGAACCGACAGACGGGCTTGACCCGGTAACTGCCAATCAAATCAGAAAAACGATCAGGGAAGAAGCAGACAGGGGCGCTGCTGTGCTGCTCACAACCCACAACATGCATGAAGCCGATGAACTTTCGGACCGGGTCGCCTTTATTAATGAGGGTGAAATTGTTGCCCTGGATACAGCGGAAAGACTGAAATTAGAATACGGTAAACGGTCCATACGGGTCAGGCTGCGTGACGGCGACGGGGTGCGGGAAGAAAAACTGCCCCTGGACGGTGAGCAGTCGTCGGCCCGGCTGAGTGAACTGGCTGCCTCACCCGACCTGATGACGATTCATACTGAAGAAGCCACCCTGGAGGCGATATTTATCCACTTAACCGGCAGGGGGCTGGTAGGATGAGCAGCAATATTTCCGCCGGCAGGCTCCTCATAGCCCTCATTAAAAAAGATATCCGGGTTTACAGCCGAAACATGATCTACCTGTTTTTAATGGTGCTTGGACTGGCCTTTTTTGTAGCTATTTACTGGCTGGTGCCTGATCAGGTGGAAGAAGATATTACTTTTGCCATTACACCACCGCTGGCCACTTTGATCAGCGAGGGTAAGGAAACGCTTTTAGAACACGGTGTTCCTGAGTACATGCTGGAAGAAATCGAAGAAGTGGAAGCTGCCTTCAAGGAAGAAGAAGGGTTTTTGCTGGTGGAAGTTGAGAATGAAGATATTTTAAAAAAGGTGATCGGCAGGGAACTGGATGTCTACAAAACGGACCAGGACCAGATTATTATCCATGATCCGGGCGGGGATAAGGAAATTCCGGCCGGTGCCAGTAAGATAGTACCGGACATTGGCATGTCGTTTCCCTCTTCTTTTTTAAGCGATACAGTCCTGGGACATGAAAAACCAACTGTTACTGTTTTCGCCGATGCCGCAGTGCCTGAAGAAATCAGGGGCGCAATGGAGGCTCTTATCCGTGAAATGGCGTACCAGCTGGCTGGAAAAGACCTGCCGGTGGAAATGCCTGATGAAGAAACCATCATTCTAGGACAGGATCGGATTGGTGATCAAATATCGATGCGGGCTAAAATGCGGCCGTTGATTGCCTTTTTTATCTTGATGATGGAAACCTTCTCCCTGGCTTCACTTATATCCAATGAAGTTTTACAGCGGACAGTTACAGCCCTGCTGGTTACACCGGTACGGACCTGGCACTTTTTGATGGCCAAGACTTTATTTGGAACTGCCCTGGCCATGGGACAGGCAGTAATAGTATTAATCCTTGTCGGGGCCTTTAGCGCTACCAACTGGCTTTTACTGCTGGTAATTGTGCTGCTTGGTTCACTGCTATTTACAGCAGTAGCGATGCTTGTCGGGGCTTCCGGAAAAGATTTCATCGGCCAGTTAATGTACAGTATGTTATTCTTAATTCCGTTGATGATTCCTTCTTTTGCAGTTCTATTTCCGGGAACAGTAGCCACATGGGTGAACCTGCTGCCCACTTATCCGATTGTCCGGCTGCTCCATGACGTGACCATTTACGGGATTCACTGGTTGGATTCTATCAACCTGATGATTTATGCTGCACTGTGGACCCTGGCAATCTACGGCGCCGGACTTTTTGTTTTAAAAAGAAAGGTGGCTGCGCTGTGAGTATAAAACGCGTATTAAGGATACTCTTAAAAGATTTTTCTGTTGAACCGCGAAAGTCCTTTTTTATCTGGGCCTTAATCATGCCTTTCGCTTTAACCCTGCTTTTTCAGTTTGCTTTCGGGTCGCTGTTTGAACCAAAACCCAGGCTGGGAATTGTTGACCAGGGGAATTCAGTGATTACAACCGAGGTTCAGGAACTGGAAGGCTTTGAAGTATTGATTTTAACAGAAACTGACGATTTGATAGATAAGGTAAAGCAGCACGACCTTGATGCCGGTCTGATCTTAAGCGCTGATTTTGATCGGGAAGTTAAAGCCGGTGAAAAACCGCTGCTCGAATTCTATATCAGCGGTGAAAGCCTTGCTTCCAACCGAATAATCGTCAGTGTTACCACCATCGAAATAATCCGGGGCCTGGAGGACAGTGAAGCTCCGGTTGAAGTTGAAACAGTTTACCTGGGCGAGCCCGGTTTGCCTTTATCAATACGCCTGGTTCCTTTAATAGTGTTCTATGCCCTGGTCATGGCCGGGATGTGGGTGCCCAGTTCCAGCCTGGTTGAAGAAAAAGAGAAAGGAACGCTGACCGCCCTGCTGGTTACATCGGTCAGGATCAGTGAAGTGCTCCTGGCCAAGTGGCTGCTTGGGTTTATTTTCGCAACATTTCTGGCAGCTGCCACCCTGCTCTTAAACCAGGCCTTTGGGCCGCGCCCCCTGGAAGTAATGGTTGTGATCATACTGGCCGCAGCCCTCACTTCCATGATCGGCCTTTTAATCGGTATTTATTCTAAAACAGCAACCATGTTATTTACCCTGATCAAAAGCCTGGGTATATTCTTGTTCATTCCTGTTGTTTTTTACCTTTTTCCGGAATGGCCGCAGTGGATCGCTAAATTCTTTCCGCTCTACTGGATTATCAGCCCGATCTGGGAAGTATCAATCAAGGGCGAACCCTTGAGCCTGGTCTGGTTTGAAATGATGATTGCCGCAGCCATTACCCTGGGCCTGATTCCCCTGGCGCTTTTGCTAAAAAAACGGATGTTGACCTGAAGTAATGGTGCATTTTTATCATTAGATGTTTTTTGAGTCCCTTAAAGACCCTGGCTCTTTAACCTACTTTCCCAATATATAATTATTATTTTACTGCTGCTTTCAGGTTCTAATGCTGTTTATCCCAAAAAGAACTGTTCATTAAAGCGGAGCGCCATTTTTCACGCAGATCAGGGTAGCGTTCTGTCATTTCGTTTAAAAGCTGCTTCATTTCACCACGCTTGGTTTTATTACTAACCGGGCAGGGATTATTTATTACAGGCAGGTTTTCCCTTCGAGACAGGGCTGTAAGAGTACTTTCAGGAAGTTGAATAAGGGGGCGAATCTGGTATAGATCGGCACGATCAAGGTAGGTCACCGGTTTAAAAGTATCCATCCGGCCGGTATAAATCAGGTTTAGCAAAAAAGTTTGTATCGCATCATCAAGGTGGTGGCCCAGGGCGACCTTGTTACATTGCAGTTTTTTAGCCGCCTGGTGCAGGGCACCGTGGCGCATGTTGGCGCAGAGAGCACAGGGGTTTTTTTCCTGCCTGCGTTCGAAAACAATTTTGGCAATCGCCGTTTGCTCTATGTGAAAGCCGATACCCTTTTTTCGGGTCAAACTGGATAAGGGTTCCAGATCGACATCCCAGCCCAGATGGATATATATGGCCTGTAAGTCAAAATCAAAAGGGGCATGCTTTCGAAAAAGGTCTAAGATATAAAGCAAAGCAGCGCTGTCTTTACCCCCGGAAGTGCCAACTGCCACCCGGTCGCCTTCTGCGATCATCTGAAATTCATAGATTGTTCTTTTAACCCTGGTCAGAAACCATTTTCTGTCGCTGCGGCGCAAATAAC
>SKXC01000022.1 GCA_007128625.1 Syntrophomonadaceae bacterium
CGTTTCGGCCTGCTGGTCCGCTCGCTTTTTGCCGATGCCCGCTTCGTTCGCGAACAGCAGCTGACCCTTTCCGACTGGTCCAGGTTTTACTCGGTGCAGATAGACGCTTACCTGCATTCAGAAGATGGAACCGATGCCCGGGACCGCCTGCGCCTTTTAAATGCCCTGGCCCGACTTGAATCGATGGACCTGGGCTATAAAGTAAGCGGGCGGGTTGCTGCAGAAATTGCCCTTGAGGCAATTGAAGCTCTGGGGGGCGGCCGGGGGCAGTATCTGGCCGAAGGGGTGGTCGTTTCGTCCTTCCTGCCCATGCGGGCCATTCCTTTCAGAACAGTATTCGTCCTGGGGCTTGGCGAGGGACTATTTCCCGCCCCGGCCGAAAGGGATGCCCTTGACCTGCGCTCTGCCCGCCGCCGGGCAGGCGATGTAGACCCTTCAGAACGCGACCGTTACATGTTTCTCGAAACCCTGCTGTGCACCCGCGACAAACTTTGCCTCTCATACGTGAGAAGAGATGAACAGACCGGCGATCCGCTTCAACCCTCGGCGGTTGTGCAGGAACTTCTGCACATACTTCAAACCGGCTACCTCAGTGAAGAGGGCATTAAAGGCCTCCGCATTGAGCCTGCCCTGCGGCGCTACGACGATTTGCCTGCGCCAGGTGAAACCTTCTTTGATGAGGCCCGAGTTGAAAAAAGGATCCAGGAAATCAGCCTTGGCCTTTATTCCCGCCTGCCCCGGGCAGGAGAAAGTAAACCAGCGGAAGAACCGGGCAAAATTGAAAAACTGGTTAACCCGGAAGCCTGGAAAAAGTTATCAGCCATGCTTGCCCTTCCCGGAGAACCGCCTGAAGCCGGCTTTATTACCACAACCACTCTGGAGCCGGGACCGAGCGAAGAAGCTTCGGTGGAAGCTCCCATTTCCATTTCTATGTCTGCAATCAGGCGCTTTCTTGAATGCCCCATGCAGGGCTGGGCCGCGGCAATGCTCGGCCTGACCGGGGATGAAGAAGATCTTATGGAACGTGAAGAAGAGGATTTCGAACTGGGCAGACAGCTGGAAACATGGCTTTTACGCGAAGCTTTCCTCGATTCTGCCGCTAGCGGGCGCAGTCCGGCGGAACTCTACGATAAAAGAGCGGAGCGGCTGCGGTTAAAAGGTCAATATCCTGTCGGGATCCTGGCCCAGGTTGCCACGGCAAACCACCGGACCATCTTCAAGGATTGGCAGTACCGCCTGGGCAGTTTGTTAGAAAGGGTTAATAGTATAGATGAAAATGAACCTGTACCAATACCCCTGCACCGGGTCCGGCTTGGCCGGTCCAGTGAGCAGTCTGCCACTGAAAGCGTGCTCGATCCCCTGGTTTTGGATGTAGTGCTGGGGGAGGCGGAAGAACAGCACCGGGTAGTACCCGTGCGGATCAGCGGCCGGACAGAGGGCCTGTTCGATGATCGCCTGACTTCAATCACCTTCCAGCCGGGCCAGCTTTCTACCAATCGCAATAGAACCATGCGGGGGAAAGGTTTTCGCCACCTGCTTCGGGGTATCATTGACCATGCCGTGCTTTCAGCTGTCAGTGAAGCCGGAAACAGAGAACGACGCATCCTGCTCTGCCATGCAGGAGATCCCGATCGGGAGGGCATTCTCGGGCTGAAGCTTCGTCCCCTGGATCCCGAACGGGCCCGTTTTTGGCTTAAAGAAGTGGTTACAGATCTGTTAAACGGGCCGCATGCCTACCTTCTGCCCTGCGAAGCGGCCTTCCTGGAGTACTATGAACGGACCAGGCCGGGCAGGAACCGCAAAAAGGCCAACGAGCAGGAATCAGACCAGGGGCAGGATGCAGGCACCCCTTCTGAACCGGCAGCAGATCTTTTAAGGCCGGCTGCAGCTTCCATAAATGGCGAGAAACTGCGCACCCTGGCCCTGGAATTAGCAGAAGACGAGTGGTCCATGTTTTCCAGCCTGTGGGGCCCGGTGCCGTCACCCCGCTCTTATGAACCTCCACCGGCCAGCGAGGCCGCCGGTATTGCCGCCCGGCGCTTCGGTCCGCTGTTTGCAGATATCATAGAGCTGGAGGGGTTTTGATGAAGACCACTTATTACAAAAGACCCGCCATCCTGAACAGGCCTGAACTCGAACAGGGCCATGCTGTTATCGAAGCCTCTGCCGGTACGGGCAAAACTTTTGCGCTCGAGCACCTGGTCCTTGATTTGATGATTAACCACGGCGCCAATATTGAAGAAATACTGGTCGTAACTTTCACCGAGGCGGCTACCCGTGAATTACGCGAACGAATCAGGGCCCTGATCCGAAAAATTTGCGAGGAAATAAGTAATGATAAGCCTGATCCAGTTGGCGGTGATTACTGGGTCATAGATGAGATCACCAGGAGACGCCTTCGCGATGCCCTCTTTCGCTTTGACGGAGCCGCCATATCAACAATTCACGGGTTTTGCCACCGGGTTTTATCAGAACAGGCATTCCTGGGAGGGCGTCTTTTTAAACAGGAGCATGCCGACGGCGCAGAAATGTTCGGCCTCTCTTTTCGGGAAGAATTACGACTGGCCCTGGCAGAAAAAAGCCCCGTGAGCGAAGCCTTAAGAACATGGACCGAACAGGGTAAGAGCATACAGGAACTGGAATTTTTTTTATTCACCTGCCACCGGGAAGGCTGCCCGCAGCGCTGTCCGGTTACCCCGGTGTGGAATCCCGGGGAATTTTTAAAAGCGGTAAATGATCTGCCACCGGCAGAAGAATTAAAAACAGCGGGATCAGGGTTGTTCAACGATCAAAGAACTACTAAAACCTATGAAAACCATATTGACAGCCTTTTTGAGACTGCCTGTAAAATAAAGGAAATTACCAACCTGCAGGAAGCAATTTACCTGTTCAAAGATTGGGCGGTTTACAAGCGGAGCCTGGGCGGCAAAAGGGATATGCAGATCGAAAACCTGCGCAGGGTTGCAGACTTACCCGGGGCACCGGATATCCTGCAGGACTTATCTGTTAAGCTTGATCAGATAGATCTACAGGCGGCTCCTGCCGAAAGCTTCTTTGTCTACGAACTGCTGCCCCGTGTCCAGGCCAGGCTGTCGGCCAGAAAACGCCTGCTGGGCCTGATGGACTTCGACGACATGCTTCTCGGAGTACAGGAAGCATTAAGCCTTGAAGGATCCGGGGTGCTTTTAGAGGCTCTCCGGCAGCGTTGGAAATATGCCCTGGTCGATGAGTTCCAGGATACAGACCAGGTGCAGTGGGATATCTTCAGGCGGATTTTTGTTGAAGGAACTAACCGGCACCGCCTCTTTATCATCGGTGATCCAAAACAGGCTATCTATGGTTTCCGCGGTGCAGATGTGCACACCTACGAAGTGGCCAAAAAATATCTCACCGAAAAATACGGGGCTTCGCTGGTTGCGCTGACCTATAACTTCAGATCCACCGAACCGCTCATTGGGGCAGTCAACGAAATACTCAAGGCCGAAGACAGCAGTGGAAAGGAGTTTTTCGAGGGCCTGAACCGTTACGACCACCCGGTAAAATGCGGCGATGAATCCTGCACGGCCGAAGAGGCCGGGAAAAAGGCGGCCCCGGTTCATATTCTTCACCTGCACGGTGAAGATAAAGAACTCCGGGCTGCATCAGTTAAACGGGGCACGGCCTGCTTCATTGCAGAAGAAATCCTTCGCCTGATCAGTAAAGAAGGCTGCCTGGTAACAGCCGCCAAAAACAAGGAACCGGCCCCGATTAAACTGAGCGACATCTATATCCTGACCCGAACCGGCCGGGAAGGGCAGTTGATCGGCCAGGTGCTGCGCAGCTACGGGGTTTCTCATGCCTTCTACAAGCAGGACGGGCTTTTTCAGACTGACGAAGCCGGCGATGTTTACAGGCTCCTTTGTGCCATCGATTCACCCACAGAACCAGGGGCCCGAATGGCAGCCTGGCTGACTCCTTTTTTTGGTGTTCCCCTGGCCGACCTGGAGGCATGGCAAAATAGCGGTGATAGCCATCCCCTGGCCGGCCTGCTGCTGGAGTGGAAAAGGCTTGCCGATGACCATTCCTGGGCCCGCCTCTTTGATCAGATCCTTACCGGATCGGGGCTGGTTAGAAGGCTTGTGTTTTCCCAGGATGAACGCTCCCTGACCAACTACCTTCACCTTTTCGAATTGCTCCAGGCAGAAGCACACTCACGCCCGGTTACCCTGGCCGAGCTTGCCCGCGATCTCAAGGCTCGCATCGACGGCAGGAAAACAGCTGAAGGCCGTGAAGGCAATGTGCAAAGGCTCGAAACAGACAGGGAAGCAGTGCAAATCCTGACCATGCACAAGGCCAAGGGCCTTGAAGCAGAGGTAATCTTTATTGCAGGAGGATTTAGTGATTACAGGGCCAAAGGGTTAAAGACCAGTATTTATCACCGGGGAAACGAGCGCTGCCTGCATATCGGCAGGGCAACCGGAAAAATAGATCAAGCGATCAGGCAGGAAATTACCGAGGAAAATAAACGGCTGATGTATGTTTCCCTGACCCGGGCGAAATCGCGACTTTACCTGCCCTATTTCGGAAAGGCCCCGGATAATGCCCCGCAATGGAAAAATTATGAATACCGGCATCTCGGTGCTTTTTACCGGACCCTGCAAAAACAGCTCGACCTGCTGCGTGCCGATGGGCAGTTGGAAGATCAAAGCCGCTTTCTCCTTCGTGAGATTTCCTGTCTTGAGCGGCCTCCGTTTGAAACAGCCGAAAAAACCGACCTGAACGATTGGCCCGATGAAAACCTGCTCGAGATGCCTTCTTCGAGTGCACCGGAGGCAGAAAGGATTGCTTCCGGGCACCGGGGTGTACTTTTGACCAGCTACACCAGGATAAAGAGCGGTAGTGGCTGGCAAGCAGCTGCTGACGATACAGATACTGAGGCATTGCAGCGAAGCGAGGAAGTCGCCGGAGAGGTCGAACCGGGAGAAGCAGGGGCAGCAGGTTTGGTAGAAACATTCACAGCAGTTCCGGTGACGGGAGCAGAGGCGGGTTTAAGACCAGGAGCTGCCGGAGAAACCATCAGTAAAGACGAACTCCCCGGCGGGCGGGAGATCGGGATCTTTTTGCACGCCCTGATCGAAAAGATCCCACTCGCTGAAATCCCTGACCTGAACTTCGAGGACTGGTCAGCGTTAAAAGCGATCCGGCAGCTGGCAGAAGCCACTGCCAGGCGTCACGGCCTGGCTGAAGCATACCTGCCTGCATCGCTGCAGCTGGTCTATACAGCGCTTCGAACCCCGTTGGATACCTGCAGCCGAGAAAATAATGCTCTTCTTAAAATACCCGGCGGTATAGCCTCAGGCAAAAAACACTGCACGGAGATGTCATTTGTCTATCCTATCCCCGAGAATTTTCATCCGCCTATCTCCGCGAACCGGGCAGTTTCCGGCAGGGAAACCGACCTGCCTTTCGAAACAGGACGGGGCTACATCCAGGGCCTGATCGACATCGTGTTTGAACACGAAGGAAAGATATACCTGCTGGACTGGAAAAGTGATCGCCTGCCGGCATTTGACAAATCCTCCATAAATGAACACGTCGAGGCAAATTACAGCCTCCAGGCTAAGATCTATACCCTTGCCGTTATCCGCCTTCTAGGCATCAGTTCCGGCGAAGATTACGAAAAAGGATTCGGCGGGACTTTGTATGCCTTTATCCGGGGTATCAGGGAAGCTGTTTCCGGCGCTGAAAACCAGGAGGGCATCTGGTTTTCCCGGCCGACCTGGGATCAAATAGCTTCCTGGGAAGAGGAATTTGTAACAAGAAGTGAATGGGGCGGTGAAGTGATCGCACTTAAGGGGGTGCCTGGATGAAAAATTTCAGCTGCTTGACACCGACAGGCTGCGGAGTCTCAGCCATGGGTATGACTGAAACGCACCCGCAAAAAACTCCCGTCTTTCCCGAAGATATGGTCATTCGCGTAAATTACCTGGACCTGGGAGTCGAATCATTATTTTATGCCTGGGAGATCAGCCGTTTGCTTGGTAGAGATGCGACGGAAAAAGAACAAAGGGCCTTGATTCTCCTGGTGCTCGCCACTATGCTCACCTCTGCCGGGGGCAGCACCAGGCTCCCGCTGGCAGACGGTTCTCATTTCGAGCATGCCCTTAATGAACTTGATGCAACCTTTGAAGAGCGCACCGCCATCGAGGAACTGCTCATGAAAGCCAAAAGAACCAGCGGAGGCTCACCCGACCCGCTTGTAGCAGATCTCTTCGGTTGTCCCGGTGAATACCGGCCCCTGATCATCGATCATGACTGCCTTTACATCCAGAAGCTGCATGTCCTGGAAGCCCGGGTTGGCGGTATCCTTCGTCAGCGAATTATGGGAATGCCTGAATCAGAAACCGCCTCCACCGGCAGTAGAATTGCTGCGGATGTAGAAAGCGCCGTGGACGAGGTTTTTAATTCCCCGCCGGTGATCGATACATTTGGGAAGATTGAACTAGACGCCGAACAAAAAGAAGCCGTCCGCAAAGCGCTTAGCGGCCGGATCACGATCATCAGCGGCAGGCCGGGGAGCGGGAAAACCTCGATTGTGGCAAGCCTGCTGCGCGTGCTGGCAAGAACCGGTTCTCCCCCGCTGGAATCGATAGCACTTGCTGCACCGACCGGAAAAGCGGCCGACAGGATGCGACAATCAATTGCCGGTCACCTTGCTGCCATTCCCAACCCCGGCCAGGCAGACCGCAGGCTGGCCGAGGCATGCCCTCCTGCATTAACCCTGCACCGGCTGCTCAGTTATTTGCCGGGCCTAGATTATTTCCGGCACAATGAAAAGAACCTGCTTTCAGAACAGCTCGTTATCATTGATGAAAGCTCCATGATCGATCTGGCCATGATGGACAACCTCATGCGTGCCCTGCGCCCTGAAGCACAGGTAATCATTATCGGTGACGCAGACCAGCTTCCCTCAATCGAGGCAGGTGCTGTGATGCAGGATCTTTGCCGGGCAAAAACGGCAAATGAGCAGGGCAGGGTGGTAGTGCTGAAAAAAAGTTACCGCTCCCGTGAAGAAGATGCGAGCGGGAAGAGCATCCTCGGGGCAGCTGCATTGATCAACGAGGGCAGATCACCTGCGGGGTTGAATGGCAAAAGCGCAGCGCTGATGGTAAACCGGGTAGCAGAACTACAATTCAAAGCAGTTGAACACCTGCAGCCGGGTGATGAAGAGCAGCGGTTCCACTTCCTGGCCGAGTGGTTAAAACGCCTGCGCGGCTCCCTGCCGGACCTGGATGATCGCCTCATGCGTGAATATTTAGCCGATCACTCCGGTTTTGACGAGCAGGCAGTAAATGAATTGCGGGTAATCCTTGCTCACTACGAAAAGTTCCGAATCCTCTGTGTTACCCGTATTTCTGCAGGGGGAACGGGAACTGAAGCTTTAAACAGGTGGTTTCACCACAGGTGGCACAATGAATTAAAAAAGACAGGCATACCCCTGTTAAACCAAAATTTTCTGCCAGGTGAGCCGGTGCTCGTAACCCGCAACAACTACAGGCTTCGCCTTTACAACGGTGATTCAGGCCTGGTACTGCAGGTTAAAATATCAGACGGAACAAGGTGCCGGCCGGCCGAACCTATGGCCGTATTTCCCAGGGGCAGCAGTTTCGTGGCCTTTCCGCTGGAAGCCCTTCGCGGGCACTTAGACCTTGCCTGGGCAACCACGGTGCATAAAGCCCAGGGCTCGGAGTACGAACATGTTGCCCTCATGCTGCCCGAAATTGATGTCCGCCCGCTGACCCGGGAACTCCTGTACACGGCGATAACCCGGGCAAAAAAAGCAGTGACTATTGTCGGTTCCGTCGATATACTAAAAACAGGGATAAAACGCACCACAGAACGTCATTCAGGTTTGACGGACATTCTCCGCTAAAAATAAATCGTTATGAGAAATGCTGGGAGGTATTAAAATGAATTTGGAAGGATCGATCGTATTTTTCGGGGTAAAAAACTTGGAAGAGACCGACAGCTTTTACCGGGACAAGCTGGGGCTCGAACTGTACAAGGACCAGGGCCTGTGCCGGATCTACCGGGTTCCCGGAGGGGGAATGCTGGGCTTTTGCACCCACCAGGAGGTAATCAGCCGGGAGAAAAGCCCAATCATAACTTTACTGACTCCCGATGTAGACGGTTGGTACAAAAAGCTTAAAGAAAAGGGAGTTGAAGCTGGGGAAGAACCAAAAAGCAATCCCCGCTTTAAAATATATCATTTCTTCCTTCGCGATCCCGACGGCTACACCCTGGAGATTCAGCGCTTTCTTGATTAACCGGCCCGGTTAAAGGCTCTTGATCCTGCCGGTTACCGGTTGGGACGAATGATCACCTTATCAGGCATGTTAATTCTCCTTTCAGTGCCTTTCCTCAAGAAGTAAAAATACCGAACGGCACCTTTTTTAAAGCCGGTTAAGGTCGGGGTAGAAAAAGGAGTGGACTGCTACCTGGAGCAATGCTGCAGGCTTTTTATCATCAGCAGGCATGGATTCTTTTCACCCCATAATGCTTTTAATTCTTCCAGGGGATAAAAACCCATTTTATAATAAAACTGCCTGGTTTTCTGATAAAAAGGATCGGGATGACTGTCACTGAGGGTTTTTACCGTTAAATACCTTTTAGACCCCTGATGCATTATTTCTTTTTCAGCCAGCCTGATTAGTTCACCACCTAATCCCTGGCCCTGGAATTCTTTTAAAACAGCAATTACGTAGATTTCACTGGTATATGGGTTATGATCTAATATACTTATAAAACCTACCGGTTCTTTTTGCCCCCTGGCGGTTAGAAAAAACTGTTCCCTAACCCCCTTTACATAGTCTAAAATAGCTTGTTCAATTCCAAACCATTCCGGTAGATTTCGCAAAGTGTTTTCACAAATCAGGCTTTTTTCTTCTGCACAGGTGACGTGTTCAAAGGAAACACCATCCGGTAGATTGCTAAACAATTCTCGCTCATCCTTCCTGCTCCTGCGTTTGTC
>SKXC01000090.1 GCA_007128625.1 Syntrophomonadaceae bacterium
GGATGTTTAAACATTTGTTTTAAAACCTTAAAGGGGATGGTAGCGATATGGGATCCGGCCAGGGCAACTGCCGGAACATGTTCCGGGTGGCGGATACTGGCAGCGATAACTTCTGAATCAAGATTATGCAGTTCGATCATATCTACAATATCCCGAACCAGCTCAACCCCGGTGTGGCCGATGTCATCAAGCCGGCCCAAAAAAGGACTGATGTAAGCCGCACCTGCCCGGGCAGCCAGCAGGGCCTGGTTAACTGAAAAAACAAGGGTTACATTAACCCGGATTCCCTCGGCAGCAAGGGTCTTAACCGCCCGCAAACCTTCGGGCATGACCGGTATTTTAACAACCACATTTTTGTGCACACCGGCCAGCTGGCGTGCTTCTTTCAGCATCCCCTCATAATCCATGGCGATAACCTCAGCGCTGATCGGCCCGTCGACAATACTGCAAATTGCAGCAAGTATTTTTCCGAAATCCTCATCTTCTTTGGCCGCCAGGGAAGGATTGGTGGTTACACCGCTGATCACTCCCCAGGCTGCAGCCTGCCGAATCTCTTCTACATTAGCCGTATCCAGGTATAGTTTCATTTATTAACAAGCCTCCGGTTGTTTTTTTTACTCAAACTGCCGGTCTCTTTAGTTCAGGACAACTAAAGTTAGACCGGTATTGATGAGCACTGGTACTATTCGATTTTTGCTCTGATTTCCCTTCTTTCGATCATTTTGTATCCCTGGAATAAATTGTCCCGGTTGCGGGTAACATGCTGCGGGTAGTAATATGTTAAGGTCGGCTTAATGGTCAGTCAGTTGCCTTGCGCAGCTGCTGCTGATAAAATTAAGCAAAAGGAAGGTGAACAGCGATAACAGAACCGGATATTCTTAAAAAGCAGTACCCCGATAAATTTGCCCCGGTGGATGAGATGTTTTCTAAAATCCGTCCCGGTGATCGCATCTTTATCTCCACTGGATGCGGCGAACCCCAACACCTGGTACAGATGCTCATTGAGTACCTGGAATCAAACCCGGAGGCTTTTTTTAATACTGAAATATTACACTTCTGGACTTTGGGCGTTGCCCCCTACAATGATAAAAAGCTGAAACATAATTTTCGATCAAATTCCTTTTTTATCAGTCATCAAAACCGCCGGGCGGTTAATGAAGGCACAGCTGATTACACTCCCATCTTCCTTTCTGAAATCCCCTCCCTTTTTCGGAGGCGGCAGGTGCCGGTTGATGCAGCCCTGGTCCAGGTATCTTTTCCTGATCGGCACGGTTACTGCAGCCTTGGGGTTAGCCTCGATATAACCAGGGCTGCAGTGGAAAATGCCGGCCTGGTTATTGCCCAGGTTAATTCCCGCATGCCCTGTGTTCATGGTGATACCTTTATCCATGTTAAAGAATTTGATTACCTGGTTTGTCACGATGAACAGATCCTGGAGTACAGCCCGCCCGATCTTGACCCCGCTATCGCAGAAAGAATCGGTTATTATGCTGCCCAGATAATTGAAGATGGTGACACCCTCCAGGTTGGGTACGGGAGTGTGCCCGATGGTATTTTACCCGCGCTGGATAAAAAGAAGCATCTTGGTGTGCATACCGAAATGCTGGGCGACGGTCTGGTTGAACTGATGAAAAAAGGTGTTGTCGATAACAGCAGGAAAAGCAAGAACCGCGGTAAACTTGTTGCTTCCTTTTGCATGGGAACGCAAAAAACTTATGATTATATCCACGACAACCCGGCCGTTCAATTTAAAGAAATTGACTATACGAACAGCCCCCTGGTTATTGCCGAACACAACCAAATGACAGCCATAAACAGCGCCCTGGAAATAGATTTAAGCGGCCAGGCTTCGGCCGAAACAATCGGCAGCACCTTATACAGCGGTATCGGCGGCCGGGCCAATTTCATGCGCGGTTCCGTGCTGGCCCCTTACGGGAAAAATATTCTTGTCATGCAGTCTGCCACCCGTAATGGTCAGGCGTCACGTATAGTTCCTGCGCTAAAAGAGGGAGCCGGGATTACCTTAACCCGGGGAGACATTTACTACGTGGTCACTGAACACGGTATAGCTTACCTGCACGGGAAAAATATCCGGGAAAGAGCCATGGCCCTGATTGCCATTGCCGATCCCCGCTTTCGGCCCTGGTTAATTGAAGAAGCGAAGAAAAGAAAAGTGATCTTTAAAGATCAGGCCTTTATTCCCGGCAAAAAGGGCGAATACCCTGATCATCTTGAAGCATACCGCACAACCGGCCAAAACCTGCACATATTCTTAAGGCCGGTAAGAATCAGTGATGAAACCCTAATCAAAGAATTTTTCCACTCCCTTTCCGACAAAAGCCTTTACCAGCGTTTTTTTTCTATCAGACGTCATCTTACGCATGAAGAGCTGCAAAAAAAATTCGTAGTAATCGACTATACCCGGGAAATGATTATCCTGGCCGTAAAAAGATACCTGGGCCAGGAGGTTATTACCGGTTTGGCCCAGTACTGTATTGCTGACAACAACCTTTCAGCCGAAGTTTCGATCGTTGTGCGTGATGATTTTCAAGGTAAGGGGATTGGTTTCGAGCTGCTTTCTTACCTGGCCACGGTTGCTAAAAATCAGGGCCTGCATACTTTTACTGCCGAAGTTCTGCCGGAAAACCAGGCTGTATTTCGATTGATCGGAAAACTTGGCCTCGAATATGATCGCCGGTGGGAAAGCGGCCTGATCCATATTGTCATATACTTGAAATAAAGCTGTTTTTGATCTTGTGAAAAACTTTCAGCAGTTAAAACTGCGATTTGCCGGGACAGTAATTTTAGAGGAAAGTTATTTGCTCTAATTACAATTAAGTCAAACAAGTAGATGAAGCAAGTTTTTTATGAAAGCAGTAATTTGGTCAAGTTTTTGGTGAAGTTTTTCAGCGAGGAAAATAATAAATGGCCTATACCATAAAAAAAGAAACCATGGATACTTTTTCCGAATACAACTCCGAAACGGAGCAATTCTTGAACTGGCCTTTTGTTTTTAGCTTGCCGGTGTGGCTTCAGAGCTGGTGGGAATCTTTCGGGGAAGGGTATGAACTATCCCTGCGTTCAGTATTTAAAGATCAGCAGTTGATCGGCCTGGCACCCCTGATGCGCATGAATGAATCAGCAGCTCTCGTGGGCAGCCCGGATGTCTGTGATTACCTGGATTTCATTACTGCACCCGGCAAAGAACAGGAATTTTTCCAGGCTCTTTTACCGGACCTGCAAAAAGAGGGTATTAAAAGGCTTCAATTAAATTCTCAAAGACCCGGTGCCGCAGTTTTCAAAGGGCTGTTTGCGGCAGAAAACAACCGGGAATGTTACCTCAAGCTTAGCTTTAGCCGTGAAAATGAATCGTTTGAGTTAAACCTGCCTGATCACTGGGAAGACTACCTGGCAGCCTTAAGCAAAAAGCAGCGTCATGAAGTACGGCGCAAATTGCGCCGCCTGGAAAGAGAAACCGCCGGTTACAGTTACCGGATCATCAAAGACTGCGGGCCGGTGCAGGAATTTATCCCCGCTTTTTTCAACCTGGTGCGGTTCAACCCCGAAAAGGCAGACTTTTTTACCCCGAAAATGGAGCAGTTTTTTTCCAGGCTGGTTGACAACCTGGCCCGCACCGGACTGGCCCGTTTCGGCCTGCTCGACCTGGACGGGATCACCGTCGCCGCTGTGCTCTATTTTGATTACCGGGGCCGCATCCACCTTTATAACAGCGGCTATAATGCTGATTATAGCTCTTTAAGCGCCGGGTTACTTTCAAAAGTGCTCTGCATTAAACAGAGCATCGAACACAAAAGGCCGGTTTTTGACTTTTTAAAAGGGCAGGAAGTATATAAAACACGCCTTGGTGGCAGCCCTGTTCCTATCTACAGGGTCGAAATCGAACTTGGCTAACCATGCCCAATATAACTGTCCTCCAGGGAGGATGTGAAAAAGTAACCAAGATGCGAATTGCTTTCCTGAGCATCCACAGTTCACCACTTGGCAGGGCCGGTGAAAAAGATACCGGTGGGATGAGCACTTTTTTGCGGGGTCTTTCTTCCGCCCTTGGTGAAGCCGGTCATAAGGTTGATCTTTTCACCCGTCCGGACAGTGCCGGAAAAGATCTGGTCCGGGAAATAAAAGCGGGGGTGCGCCTGGTTTGTCCCGATGATGGCCTGGGACCATTAAGCAAACAAGAATTATATCCCCATTACAGGACCATTGCCGAAAGTATAGATCGCTTTTGCCGCGGTGATAATTCCAGGTACGATCTGATCTTCAGCCACTACTGGCTCTCCGGCTGTGTAGGGCAGGTGCTTAAAAAGAACTGGAATGTACCCCATATGCTGATGTTTCACACCCTTGGCCGGGCCAAGAATGAAGCCTGCCCGGAAGAAAACGAACCTTTGCTTCGCCTTGAGGCTGAAAAAGAACTGGCCCGGAGCTGTGATTTGATCATAACGGCCGCCAGGCAGGAAAAAGAAAAGATCCTCACTTATTTTGATCTGCCGTTAGAAAAGGTAGCGCTTATTCCCTGCGGTATTAATCGTGAAATATTCAAAGCCCTGGGTATTCACCAGCGCCTGCGAGCAAAAGAACAGCTCGGCTGGGAAAAGAAAACGAAAATTATTCTTTCCGTGGGACGGATCGAACCGGTTAAGGGGCTTGATCTTCTACTAAAAGCCGCCAGCCTGCTCCCGGCCGAAGAAAGCTTTCAAGTGGTTATCGCCGGAGGCGACAAAAGCAGCAGCATACAGGTGGAAAGTTACAAAAAAACCGCGGCCAGGCTCGGCCTTGAGGGAAAAGTTTATTTTACCGGGATCGTTGAACATGAAAAGCTGCCCTTTTATTATAACGCAGCTGATGTGACGGTGCTTACCTCGCACTACGAGAGTTTTGGCCTGGTTGCCTTAGAATCAATCGCCTGCGGTACCCCGGTTGTTGCCTCTCCCGTGGGGATCATCCCCGAGTTAATTGCAACCGGTAATAACGATGATTTTATTGGTTACATGGTTGAAAACCGCAACCCGCCAACCTGGGCCGAAAAAATCTCCAGGGCCTTAAACAGCAACAAACCACTTGATCAAAGCGTTCTGGATACCCGCCTGGCGCCTTACAGCTGGAAGCAGGCCGCTTCTGAACTTATAACGGTAATTAACAGCTTATAAAACAGGATAAAAATAATCTAAAAATAAAAATAATCTGTTACAAAAATGACCTGCTGCAAATGATAATCTGCAAATGATATGCTATAATAATTAACGAAATTCTTTTATCAGTGAGGATGATTATTCTTGTCCATCCGCCTGGCAGGAGCAGTCTGACTGCGGGCTTCACTTTAGCTTGGCTCTGGCCATTCGATAATTAATGAAAAGACAATCAATGAAAAGACGGTAATTTATATGCAGCATAACAAACCTGTTGAAGAAGTAAAAGCAGATGTAATGGTTATCACTCCCCATCCCGATGATGCTGAATTCGGGGTAGCCGGCTCGGTAGCCCGCTGGTTTAAAGAAGGGAAAACTGTAGTCTATGTAATCTGCACTGACGGAGCCAAAGGCAGCAGTGATTATAGTGTAAGGCCCGAAAAGCTGGTTAAAACCAGGAAAAAAGAACAGCAAAATGCAGCCCGGCTGCTGGGAGTAAAAGAGGTGGTTTTCCTCGATTACGAAGACCAGGGACTGGAAGATACCCCTGAATTTCGCAAAGACATAGTGCGCTGCATCCGCCGCTTCAAGCCGGATACCCTGGTTACAGCCGACCCTTACCGCCGCTACATCTGGCACCGCGATCACCGCATTGCCGGGCAGGTGGTTATCGACGCCGCTTTTCCCTATGCCCGTGATCATCTTTCCTACCCCGATTTAATGGATGAAGGTTTAATGCCCCACAAGGTCAGGGAAATTTTGTTCTGGGCCAGCGAAGATCCCGATTACTACTCCGATATAACTGAAACCTTTGATCTTAAACTTGCGGCCCTGCGCTGCCATGACAGCCAGGTCGGCAGCCGGCATTTCCCCGCGCTGGAGCAGTGGCTGCGCCACCGTGCCGAAGAGGCGGCAAAAGATCAGGATTATGCCCTGGCCGAAGCCTTTCACCGGGCAGAGATAATGTTTTAAGCCCTTTAAGTATTTTATGCCTGGAACCCGGCTGTTCCACCACTTCAAATCTCGTGGTTTTCAAGTGCCAAGCCAGGTGACATCTCCACTAAACTCAAAGTTTTGACGGCCGGAGCGAAAATTATTGAACAGTTTACGTTCGGTTTTTAAATCCGTCTTTTCCCCGTGTCCGGGTAGAATCACGGTATCATCGGGCAGAGTCATTATTTTTTCCTCGATCGAGGACACGATTTGCTTGAATTCTTTTGGGGACCTGGTCTTACCCGGACCACCGGGAAAGATTGTATCGCCGGAAAAAAGATAATTACCCGTCTTAAAACAAAGGCTGCCCGGGGTGTGTCCGGGGGTATGGATAACTTCCAGGTTGATTTTACCGCACCTGATTTGTTCGCCACCGGCCAGCAGCTGGTCGGGTTTGACCGGCAGCTGAACAGCATCATTTTCATGGGCGGCAAGCGGTGCGTTCAGGTCTCGATACAGTTCCTCCAGGGCCACGGTATGGTCCATGTGTCCGTGCGTGAGCAGGATAGAGCCGACTTTGTATGGTTCGAGTAAGCCTTTAATTTTTTTTGCGTCACCGGGAGTGTCGATTAACACGCTCTCTCCACCTTCACGGCAGATAACCATGTAGGCATTGGTGCCGAAGGGTTCTGTCTCCAGGTGCAGGATCTCCATATTTTCATTCTTAAAAATCACTTCAACTTCTCTTTTCATTATTTTAATCACCCTTTCTTATCATTTCACTACCCTTTACTGCTTAAGCTCTTCTATCTATATTATAACAGCCGACTGATAACAGCGCATGGTTGCTGTAATTATTAACCGGGAGGTATTTCCCTAATCACCAATAATCGGTTATAATGATTTCTGGGATTAAATAGTCTTAAAAACAATCATAACAGGAAGAGTGATGCAGTAAATGTCCAGCATTAAAATTGCCGTTGTCGGTGTTGGTAATTGTGCCAGCGCCTTGATCCAGGGGATCCATTATTATCGTGATTCAAACGAAAAAGCTGCCATCGGGCTTTTGCACTGGGATATTGGCGGTTACCGGCCTTTTGATATCGAGATAAGCGCAGCCTTTGATTTGGACGAACGAAAAGTGGGCCGGGATGTAAACCGGGCTATTTTTGCCCTTCCAAACTGTGCCCTGCCTTTTTATACCGATTTGCCCTCTTCTGGGGTAAAGGTGCAGATGGGCAGGGTTTTAGACGGTTTTTCAGGTCATATGCACAACTATGAAGAGGACTATACTTTTGTTTTAAGCAAAGAGCCCGAACCGGCCAAAGAAGATATTGTTCGCATCCTGCAGGATTCAAGAACCGATGTTATGCTCAACTACATGCCCGCCGGCTCAGAGGAAGCCTCCCGTTTTTACGCAGAATGCGCTCTTGAAGCAGGTGTTGCTTTTGTTAACAACATCCCCGTTTTTATTGCCAGCGATCCGCAGTGGGCCGACCGGTTTGCCGAAAAAAATATACCCATAATCGGTGATGATATCAAGTCGCAGATGGGCGCTACCATCCTGCACCGCGCCCTAACCGACCTTTTTAAGGTACGTGGGGTTAAACTGGAACGTTCATACCAGCTAAATACCGGCGGCAATACTGATTTTTTAAACATGACCAACCAGGAAAGACTGGCTACCAAGCGCATTTCCAAAACGGAAGCAGTGCAGTCGGCCGCAGCCAAAAGGCTGCCTGACCGGGATATCCACATCGGTCCCAGCGATTACGTGTCCTGGCAGAAAGATAACAAGGTCTGCTTTTTACGGATGGAAGGTCAAATCTTTGGCAATATCCCGGTCAACCTGGAAATGCGCCTTAGTGTTGAGGATTCGCCCAATTCAGCCGGCATTGCCATTGATGCTGTCCGCTGCTGCAAACTGGCCCTGGACAGAAAAATAGGAGGCGTGCTGGAGGGTCCTTCGGCATATTTTTCCAAGCATCCCCCCCGCCAGTATCCGGATTACCAGGCTTACCAGTTAACCGAAGATTTTATCCGGGGCGGGCAGTAAATGAAGCCCTTTTAACAGGCGGCCCGGGTTTAATTATATAAATCAACCTTCAAAAAACCCTGTTTTTTTCTTAAAGCTTTCGGCCCAACTCGAACCCTTCGCGTACAGCCTCGGTTATCTTGCGCGGTTTTTGGGCATCGCCGATCACGTGCAGCTCTGAAACCCGGTCTTTTAGTTCTTCGGCCAGTTCGTTGTTGGCCTCCGCTCCGATGGCCAAAACTACTGTATCTGCCGGGATCAAGGTTTCTTCGCCGTCTTTTTCGATCACTACCCCGGACTGGTTTACCTCTTTTACCGGGACCTGGTCTATAACCCTGATCCCCAGGCGGCGGATACATTTAACAGTTACCCAGCGGGTGCTCACCCCGATATCCCGACCGATGCCCTTTTCCAGTTCAACCAGGGTTACCTTCCGAGGGCCGCGGTTAAGCAGTTCCTGGAGTTTCTCCGGGTTTTCAGCATCATTTTCCATTAGGAATTTAAGGGTTTCAGCAGAAATGGTGCCCATTTCCGCTGCTGTAACCGCTGTTTCACACCCAACTGAACCGCCTCCGATAATAACCACCTGTTCGCCGGGAATCACCGAACCGTCCAGGATCTGCAGGGCGGAAACCACCTCCACCGGCCCTTTGATCGGAAAAGGCGCCTTTACTCCGCGGGCCCCGGCAGCCAAAACGACCACATCGGCATTCTGGGCGGCAATTTCTTCTGCCTTAGCTTCCCGGTTGTAAATAATGTCGACCCCGCTGCGGGCCAGTTCATGTTCATAATAAGCAAGCAGGGTAATAAACTCATTTTTCCC
>SKXC01000041.1 GCA_007128625.1 Syntrophomonadaceae bacterium
CTCTTATCAATAGATAAGAGACGGGCTTATTCCCGCGGTACCACTCCAGTTGCTCCCAATTAACTTGAGCCTCTCGTTTAGTCTAACGGTATTGCAACCGGCCGGGCTTAATGGCAAACAACACTTTCAACCCGGCAGCTCCGGGGCGGCTTATTTCATTGACTGCCGGGGGCTTTTCCAGACAGCGAAGCCCCTTTCTGAACAGCCAGCCAAAGTTTTTTCCCCTTCAAAGCTGTTTTATTTTTAATTCAGGAAAGTATATCAGAACTTGAAGGATTATGCAAGGGTTATGGCAAATTAATAGCAATGAAGCACTAATAATAAGATTGTTAAGATTATAAGGAGGTTTTAATCATGACTAAACCCGATATGCGTTCCTGTTTGCAGTTAATTAAACCCTATCAGCCTGGAAAACCGGTAGAAGAAGTGGAAAGAGAGCTCGGGCTAAAAGGGGTCATTAAAATGGCTTCCAATGAGAACCCGCTGGGCCCCTCACCGCTTGCAGTTGAAGCAATGAAAGAGAATGTTGAACAGATGCATGTTTATCCTGATGGCAACTGTTATTATCTCAAGGAAAAATTAGCAGCAAAAATAAAGGTGAAGCCGGAACAATTAATTTTTGGGAATGGATCGGACGAGATTATTGCCTGTTTAGCGAAAACTTATATTAACCCGGGTGATGAGGCAGTAATGGTTGCGCCCAGTTTTTCTCAGTATGATATTGCCATGCACATCATGGGAGGAACTCCCCGTCATGTGCCTCTGACAGGAAAAGATTTTGAATATGATCTCGATGCAGTTTTGGAAGCAATTAATGAAAAAACCAGGTTTGTATTCCTGTGCAGTCCCAATAATCCTACGGGAACGATCTTGCGCAAACAAGAACTCGAGCGTTTCATTGATAAATTACCGGACAGCGTTATGATTATTTTGGACCAGGCTTATTTGGAATATGCCAGCGATCCCGATCATGTTACCGGGCTGGAATATATCGAACAGGGCCATCCGGTTATATCCCTGCGTACCTTTTCCAAAATATATGGTCTGGCCGGTTTACGAATCGGTTACGGTATCGCTCCGCCAGAAGTAATAAGTGAAATAAACCGGGTACGCGGGCCTTTTAATGTCAATGCCATGGCCCAGGTGGGGGCCAGGGCTGCCATTGATGATGACCAGCATTTAGAGCAAAGCCGTAAAATGGTTAACGAAGCACGCGAGCAGTTAACCGAAGGCTTTGCCGAGCTGGGGCTTAAGCCTGTGCCGGATCAGGCCAATTTCTGTTTTGTCGATTTAAAAGTTGATTCCAGAGAAGCTTTCCAGGCCTTGCTCAGACGAGGGGTAATTGTGCGGACCGGTGATATATTTGGTTTTCCGACCTATATCAGGCTTACTTACGGGACACCTGAGCAAAACAAGCGCTTTCTTTCTAACCTTAAAGAGGTACTGGATGAACTGAAGTAATCTTATTCATTGTCTTGGCGGTGAAATAAAAGTTAAGCAGGTGTCTCCATATCTTTTTTGCCTGATGTTGGCGAACTCATTAAACCGCTGCCTGTTATGGTAATTGTGTTCGATGATAAGAAGGCCGTTGCTATGGATCATCTGGTGGTTGAAAATATTAAGAATTAGCGGTAGAAAATCAGTATCGCTGTAAGGCGGGTCTAAATATATCAGGCCCGCCTTAAAATCTTCCCGGGCCAGTTTGACCACTGCTTTTTCTGCATCGCTTACAATCAAGCGGGCTTTTTCAGCCAGCCTGGTTTTTTCCAGGTTCTCTTTAATCAAGGCAATGTTATCTTTCTTATGGTCAATAAAAACGCAATAACCAGAGCCCCGGCTTAAAGCTTCAATCCCGATTGCCCCACTGCCTGCATAAAGATCTACAAACACCTTCTGCTGTATAGAGGTTCCGATGATGCTGAACAGGGCTTCCTTAACCCGGTCGGCTGTTGGCCGGACTGCAGTGCCTTTCGGTGCTTTTAGTTTCATTCCTCTTGCTGTACCGGCTATTACCCGCAAAAAACCACCTCATTTAGTGGTTTTATTATAAACTAGATCAAGCGCCATTGGTTTGATTGTGATGGCTTCGTTAAAAAAGCTCAGGATTAGATTATTTTATTGATCCCTGTTGATGGATGTAAGTCTATCAATGGCTTTACTTAACCGTAACAACAATACAATCTTTTGCTTCTTGAACTACAGCAATACTGACACTGCCAAGGATTCTTTTTTTCCAGCCGCCCAATCCCCTGCTACCTATAACAATCATGTCAAAGCCTTTATCTGAAGCAACCTCTAAAATAGTTTTGGCAGGATGCCCTTTTGCTAAAATTGTTTCTGCAGTGATACCTTTTTCTTCAAAGATTTTGGAAGCTTCCTCAAGAATCTTATTACCTTCTTTTTTATGTTCTTCAATAAGCATTTTAAAGTGTTCCATATCTGCTTCTGTCGGGGAGTATCCTTCGCCGAAGGGTAGAGCGGATAGATTTAGTTTTTCTTCATAAACATAAATAATGGCTACATTATCAACTATATTACCCTCGGCGATTAAGGAAGCTTTCGCCAGGGCTTTTTGGCTGTGCTGCGAGCCATCTGTACAAACTAACATTTTCATTTCGATCGCCTCTTTTTGAAAAAAATTATGTCAATCACTTGCTTTCTTTATTTTACTATAAAAAGTCATGATTTTCAAAAGATGTTGAACAATGGCATGTATTATCAAATTAAAATTGGTGAGCATGATGACAATGTTCTTCCCTTACAAGTGGCCGGCTGGTTCGGTGAAAAGGGGATCAAGGAATTAACAACCGGACTGAGTTTTCCGGGATTGTAGTAAGTAGTTTCACTTAAAGTAGTAAATACTGCTAGACGGATCGATTCCTTTTGTATATAATTAATATGAAAGGAGTTGATCTGATGGGCAAGCGAATAGAAACATCAATCACCATCGACGAGGACATCTGGACGGAAGCGAAAATCGCTGCTGTCAGGCGCAGGGTCGGTTTGGCAGAGTTTTTAGAGGATGCAATCAAGGAAAAATTAAAACGAGAGGTTGAACGATGTGACCGGCATGGGACGGTCACCTGAAGAACCTAAAACAACACGAAGCAATCCCACTATACCTTCTTAATGCGAATATGGCCTCAGAGAGATTGGTCCATGGTGATATTTACTTTGATTTTAAATGCTTATACTCTTATGTTTACAGAAATGCAGCAGTCATGTATTAAAGAATTGAGCTCGATTTTTATAAAACCGGCACGCCAAACCGGCGCGTTGGAAGAGACTCCCAGGTTTTAAAATACCCGCAAGCCTATTAATAAAATGGTGCGCCTGGCAGGAATCGAACCTGCGGCACACGGATTAGGAATCCGTTGCTCTATCCCCTGAGCTACAGGCGCAAGTAAAATTAGCTGTAATCTATTTACTCATAATTATATCCCGGATCTTTGCCCGGGGCAATAGCTAAAAAGCCATTTGCGGTACTTTCAAATCTTTCAAATCTTATCGCTATTCGGGCCTTTTAAACCTTTAGAGCCAATTGGTACAAAAACCTGTCCCGCTATAAAGGGGTACAATGTATTGAGGCCAGATTTAAGTGCCAGAGAAATTTTATTTATAAGGTAATTTAGAATATAACAACATCAATTAACTTAAAGGAATTACTCTATTTTTGCCGTAATTATTATTAAGATTAGACTAGATAATGTGATTGACATTTTTTAACTCATTATTATAACCAAGGTTATTTAGACGTAAAAATGATCGAGCAAAATGTTGGCAATATGTAAAGTAGAAGACTTTTAAATCAGTTGACAGGTTATAGGGGTTATGTAATAATTAAGAAGTATGATTGTTAGCTTTTTATTTTGATTTAGATAGTTCTTATTTTCACAACATTTTATGCAGTGATCCTGCTGCTCATAGAGAAAACTATATAAAAATAAGGGGCCTTGTCTTTTGAACGAACTGCAGTATAAGAAGTGCCAGGAAGAGATTAAGCTCTGTACTCGTCTATACGATAATTTCGGAGATGCTTCTATTTTTATCAGCACCGTATGCAAAGCTGCTTATGAATTTTTTAAGGAAAATCCGGTCACTCCGTTACCGGCTTATGATAAGGATGAAGCTGAAAAGTTGATCCGGGCCGGTCAGTCACTAGCTCTAACCCCCAAACTGAAAACAAAAAAGACAGTGGAGTTACTGCAGAGTTTTGGCCGGGTCATGACTGAAGTTAATCCTAAATTAAAGGAAACAGTAAAGCAGATTAATGATCAGCTGGAGAAATTTCTGCTTGATGAACCGGAAGAGCTTACCAAAGAGGACATTTTCAATTTACGTGATTTACTGATTAAAGAAACTGAACTGGAAGAGGATCTGGCTACGTTTCTTTTTTCATTTTTGCAATACTCTTTTTACCGGCAGTATTTACAACCAACATTCGAGGTTGTGCGGACAGACCTCTGGGAAGGGGGGAATTGCCCGTTATGTGGGGAGAAGCCGCATTATGGCCTGCTCAGCTCAGAAGATGGGGCCAAGCAGCTGGAATGCTGGTCGTGTGGGACAAAGTGGCTTCATACCCGAATCAAATGTCCGTACTGTGATAACACAGATATGGAAAAACTCGGGTTTTTTACTGTTGAAGACAACGAAAAAGTCCGGGTTAATTACTGCCAAAAATGCTGCCAGTACTGCAAGACCTTTGATGCACGCAAGTTTCATGCCGATGGTGATGTAGTTTTAACCATCCACAACCTGGCTTCGCTGGATTATGATCTGCTGGCGAGGCGGGAAGGCTTTACTCCGGGCTCCGGTTTGGAGTGGGTCAACAAAGATGAGATAATCGAGACACAAGACTAGGAGGTGGATTTACTTATGGATTTATCACGGCGCAGCTTTTTAAAACTAGCCGGTACAACCGCTGCTGCAGCAACGTTGGCCGGTGTTGGCCTGCGTAAGGCCTCTGCGTCACCCAGCGAGCCACTGCGAATTAAGTTTACTAAAGAGGTTCATACTACCTGTACTTACTGCGGAGTTGGCTGCGGGATTATCTGTAATGTCCGGGATGGCGTTATTGTCAATGCCGAAGGCGATCCGGATCATCCCATTAACGAAGGGACTCTTTGCAGCAAGGGCGCTTCAATTTTTAACATGTCCTATATTTTCGATGAAAAAGGAAAGCCCAGGCTTAATCCAAATCGCTTGACCAAGGTGCTCTACCGGGCCCCGGGGGCCAGTGATTATGAAGCAGTGGAGTGGGATTGGGCCCTGGAAGAGATCGCCAAAAGAATTAAGGATACACGCGATCGGACCCTGGTTGAAACCGTTGATGTCGGAGGCCGGCAGGTTACTGTTAACCGAACCAACGCCATCAACTGGCTGGGCAGCGCCTGGTGCACAGGAGAAGAAAATTATCTGTTCCACAAGATGGTCAGGGCTATGGGTGTGATCAATGTTGATCACTGTGCCCGTCTCTGACACTCCGTAACGGTCGCTGGTCTCAGCGCCACGTTTGGTCGGGGTGTCATGACAAACCACTGGAATGATTACCAGCATTCCGATGTAATGATGGCCATCGGTGGAAACACTGCCGAGAACCACCCCATTTCGATGAAATGGATTGAGAAAGCCCGCGAAACCAAGGGAGCAAAACTGATTACGGTAGACCCGCGCTACTGCCGGACAGCTGCTGTATCAGATGTATACGTTCCGATTCGACCGGGCACGAATATTGCTTATCTTGGCGGGTTGATTAACTACATTTTACAAAATAACCGTTATCACGAAGAATATGTCAAGCATTACACCAATGCTTCCTTCCTAATTGATGAGAATTTTAGTTTTGATCAAAACACTGGACTTTTTACGGGTGTGGAAGATGACCCCGTCCGCAACTGCAAAAGGTATTACAGGGATGGCGAGACCAGGCTTTATCCTGATGAATGGTGGTATCAGAGGGATGAGAATGGCGAGTTCCTTAAAGATCCTGATCTGCAAGACCCGAACTGTTCCTTCCAGCTTTTGAAAAAGCACTTTGCCCCATATACTATCGAGAATATCAGTAAAATTACCGGTGCCCCTGAAGACGTGCTGGAAGAATCGTACGAGCTGTTCAGCAGTACCGGTGAAGCCGGAAAAGCCGGTAATATCCTTTATGCCATGGGTATTACCCAGTTTACCCACGGGGCCCAGAATACCCGGGCTCTTGCAATTGCCCAGCTTCTGCTTGGCAATATGGGTGTAGCCGGTGGCGGGGTAAATGCCCAGCGCGGCCAGTCCAACGTGCAGGGCGCAACCGACATGGCCATGCTATTCCATATTATTCCAGGCTACAACCCCACACCACAGCAGGCTTTTCATGCCACTTTGGAAGACTATTTTGCTGATACAACTCCAGCACAAAACTGGTGGAGCAACAGGCCCAAGTACATTGTGAGCTTACTGAAAGCTTTTTACGGTGATAATGCTACCCGGGCCAACGATTTTGGTTACGAATGGCTGCCCAAGCTGGACGGTTTAGACCATTCCCACATTCCCGCCTACAAGTACATGCGTGACGGCGAAGTGGAGGGGATGATCTGTGTTGCTGATAACCCGCTTGTTGGCGGTTCCAGTTCCAGGGCTAAGATGGGTTACCAGAAGAACCTGAAATGGCTGGTATCCATTGATGTAGTCGAAAATGAAACTGCCGCATTCTGGAAAGGGCCTGGCATGAACCCGGCTGATGTTGATACCGAGGTTTTTATCCTGCCCGCCTGCGCTTCTTATGAGCGCGACGGTCAAAAGGCCAACAGCGGACGGTGGATCCAGTGGCAGTACAAGGCCCAGGAACCTCCTGGAGATGCCAAGTCCGATCTCTGGATTGTTAATGAGATGTTTAAAAAACTGCAGGCGCTATATGAAGCAGAAGGCGGAACCGTGCCCGAGCAGATCACCAAGATGCACTGGGATTATGACGGTCCAGACGGGGAAATCGATATTGTCAAGGTTTGCATGGAACTTAATGGTTATAATGTCCGCACCGGTGAACTCTTGACCAACTTTGTTGGCCTGCAGGACGACGGTTCGACCGCCTGCGGCAACTGGCTCTACAGCGGATACTACAACAACCTTGAAAACCCGGCCTGCAAACGCAGGATCAGGGAAAAAGAAGGTTTGGGCTTCCACCAGGAATGGGCTTTTGCCTGGCCGCTTAACCGGCGCAATGTATACAACCGCGCTTCCTGTGACCTGGAGGGCAAGCCCTGGAATCCTGATGCTCCGGTCATCTGGTGGGATGAAAATGAAGAAAGATGGGTCGGCAACGATGTGGCCGACATTCCAGGCACCTGGACTTTAGAACAGTCGACAGAGAACCCGTTCATCATGCTTCCCGAAGGGGTTGGCAGGCTGTTTTCAATTGGCTACCAGGGTGTGGGAGCACTGCTGGATGGACCTTTCCCCACCCACTATGAGCCGGCAGACAGCCCGGTGCCGAACTTGCTTTACCCGAATGCAATCTATAACCCGATCAGTCAGCGGTTCTATGAAAACCATACCGTTGAAACTGATGAAGAACGGGAAAGATATCCTTATGTGGCAACCAGTTACCGCGTGGTTGAGCACTACCAGTCTGGTTCAGTTACCCGTAACCAGCCCTGGTTGAATGAAATGATGCCGGAGATGTTTGTCGAAATCAGCGAAGAGCATGCCGGAGAATTGGGCATCAAGAACGGTGATACCGTGCTGGTTGAGAGCCTGAGGCTTTACAATAACGGCGAACAGGGGCATATTGAAGCCAAGGCCTGTGTTACTAAAAGGATCCAGCCTCTGATGATTAATGGCGAGAAAAAGCATATTGTCGGAATGCCATTCCACTGGGGTTTCATGGGCATGAGCACAGGGGCAAGCGCAAATGACCTTACCCCGTCTGTCGGAGACCCCAATACAACAATTCCTGAGTACAAGGCATTCTTGTGCAATATAAGGAGGGCTTAATCAATGGCACAATCAATCTGTTTAATAGACACCTCCAAATGCATGGGTTGCCGCGGCTGCCAGGCAGCCTGTAAACAGTGGAACCAGCTGCCGGCAGAAAAAACTACCTTTGAAGGCAGTTATGAGAACCCACCGCGGTTTTCCGCGAACACCTGGCTCAGGGTCGCTTTTAGGGAGCACGCGGGAAACAATGGACGGGTCGACTGGTATATGGCCAAACTGGGCTGCATGCACTGTACTGACGCAGCCTGCATGCAGGCCTGCCCGGCAGGAGCCATTTTCAGAAGCGAGGAAGGAACGGTCAATATTGACCAGGTTAAATGCATCGGCTGTAACTATTGCGTAACAGCCTGCCCCTTCCAGGTAATCGGATTTGATCGACTAAGCAACAAAACCCGAAAATGCACTTTTTGTCTCGACCGTTTAGTTAGCGGTATGCCCCCAGCCTGTGCACAAAGCTGTCCAACCGGTTCAATTACCTTTGGTGATCGCAGAGATCTGGTTGCCAGGGCGACGAACAGGGTTGCTCAGCTCAAGGCAGCCGGTAAGGTTAATGCTAACATTTATGGTTTAGACGAATTGGACGGCACTAAAATGATGTATGTGCTAGCCGATGAGCCGGAAAAATACGGATTGCCGGCCGATCCCCAGGTTCCTGTTCAGACCAGGATCTGGAATGCTATTTTTAAACCTCTGCGTTTGCTTGTTGTGGTTGCCGTAGCCTTTGGCTTATGGGCCAACCGTTCCCAGACTAAGGAAATTGAACAAGCCAAGCGCGGTGGAGAATAATAAGATTACCGGGAGGTGAGCTCAGATGGAAGTGAAAACATTTCAAGGTGGGGCCCATATACCCCACTATAAAAGCTATACGGAAGACAAGCCGATTACCAGGCTATCTCC
>SKXC01000099.1 GCA_007128625.1 Syntrophomonadaceae bacterium
ACTGACTCGAACCGGATCAGAAACAGTGCCGTCAGCATAAAGAGCTGTCAGGGTATAGGTGTATAAATTATCGGGTGTAACATCCTCGTCTATATGATGGCGTAAACTTTTATCGAGATCAATAGTAGCTGTAGCTTCTGAATCCCCTCTGACAGTCCTGGTTAATTCAAACCCTGATATTTCCGGCCCGTCATAATCCCATTGTAAGGAGATCCCACCTTCTACTGTATAAGCCAGGAAGCGGGGAATTTCATCGGTTGTAGAGCCGTGCTGCTCATTTATACCAACGAATACTGTTCCGTTATCTGTTTCTTCAGCATCTTCCGGTCCCCTGCCGGGTTCTCCAGGCCAGCGTTCATCAGTTAATATATAAGGTGGACGTTGGTAGGAGATGCCTACATGCATATCACAGGTTTCAGTCGGCTGACGTCCCTGGATGAAGTATTCTGTGGTAACAGTTTCAGCCCTGTGACAGTCATCATTGGGCAGCAGTCCCGATTTATTACATACCTGCCGTGAAACAATTCCTTCCGGTCTTTCGAAATCAATGACTTCAAGATCATCAAACACTTCAATGAAAACCTCGCGAAGCATGTTAGCAGTGTAACTCCATGGACGACGAATTTGTCCCATTCTCGGTTCGTCGTAACCCATCCACAAAGAGGCGACAAGGTTCGGGGTATAGGCGACCAGGTAAGCATCTCTGAATCGGTCGGTGGTGCCGGATTTGGCGGCAACCGGCCGGTCTATTCGCAGGGGAGAGCCCAGGTGCCTGGTTACATAATCTTGTAAAATATCATTGACCAAAAATGTGGTTTGAGCACTTAAGATCTGCTCCGGGTTAGAACTGTACTCATATAAAGTATTGCCCTGGCGATCAACTACCTTTTCAACGGTATGCAGATCTACCTTGAGCCCATCGTTGGCCAGGACACTAAAAGCCTGGGCCATATCAAGTGCCCTTACTCCATGGGTAAAACCACCCAGGGCCAGGCTTAAATGACCTTTTTCATTAGGTTCAAAGGTGGTTATGCCCATCCTTTCTGCATATTCAGACCCTTTTTGAGGACCGAGTTCTTCAAAAATACGAACTGCCGGTATGTTGTAAGATTTATAAAGTGCTTCTCTTGCAGTGAGCATCCCCCTGAATTTGAAATCATAATTTTCTGGGAACCAGTCTACTTCGGGCTTTTTATAGGGAGAATCGTCAATTGTTGAACCGGAACCAGCCAAAATACCTTCTTCAAAGGCCGGGGCATAGCTTATGATCGGTTTAATGGCCGATCCGGGTTGTCGCCGGGAATAAAAGCGCAGCACCTCGTCGATGTTTTTCTGGTATTCCCGGCCCCCACCCAGGGCTTTAATTTGACCGGTGATGGGGTCAGCCAGGACTATTGCAGCCTGGGGTTGGGCAACTCCGTTTTCTTCTACCACCAGTTCTTCCATTTGACTGTGGGTCAGGGTTCTGTGCGACGGAAGCTGGGCGAGCGCTTCCCTGGCCTGGTCCATGTCTACTCTATAGGTTGCCGCGTGAAGTTCATCATTTTTTAAAACTTCTTCCACGTGACTCTGCCATTTTGAATCCAGGTTAGTATAAACACGCAGTCCGCCTGTATAAATTGCCCGGTAGGCTTCTGCCCGGGAATCAATACCAGGCAATTCTGTTAAAATACGGAGCAGTTCATTGTGAATAACGTAGTCTACATAATGTGGAAAGGGATATTCCAAACTTCTTGGCTCCCCGTAATTTAGCTCCTGTTCAAGGGCTTGCTTGTACTCCAGTTCGCTGATGTGTTCCAGTCTATGCATATTTGCAAGAACGATACGCATCCGTCTTTCCGCTTCAGGCTGATTGCTGAATGGATTGCCATAGTTGGGTGACCGTACAACACCGGCCAGCATAGCTGCTTCGTTTAAATCCAGTTCGGATACGCTTTTATCGAAATAAGTTAATGCAGCAGCCTCCACTCCATAGGCGCCCCTGCCAAAGTAAATGCGGTTCAGGTACATTTCCAGTATTTCTTCCTTACTGTACATGCGTTCAAGCTGAATCGCCAGCCATATTTCCTGTAACTTGCGTTCATATGTTGTTTCAGTGGTTAAAAAAGCGTTTTGGGCCAGCTGCTGGGTTATGGTACTTGCTCCCTGCACAATCCGTCCGGCCCGAAAGTTGGCATAGGCTGCCCTGAGGCTTGCAGTTATGTCAAAACCGATATGTTCTTTAAAACGTTCATCTTCGATAGCGATAAAAGCTTGCTGAACATGCTCAGGAATATCATCAAGGTTAACTGCAACGCGATTTTGTTCATCATGCAGTGCGGTTATTTCTTCACCTTCACTATCGTAAAGGTACGATGTTTCCACTGTTTCCAGTTGTGATGCATCAATAGGGGGTGCTTCGTTTATATAACCTGTTACTACTGCTGTAGCAGCCCCACCTGCAGTTAAAAATAAAACAAATAAGATTAAAAGACTTATTTTAAAAATACGAAGCTTTCTGTTACGACCAGTCTTCTTCTCCTTGCTTCTATATTTATTTGTTTGATCTAAAGGTAGTTTTTTTTCTGCCACCCGGGTGTTACCTCCCAAATATTTTAGTTAAGGTTCTTTATTAAAATTATAACATAAATGCTCTAATGGGTATAACAAAGCCAGTAATTGATCTGGCTATTGATCTGGCTAAACATTTATGATAACGATATTTATTTAAAAACCTCTGATATGATAACATATCTTTATGAAAACGAAAATTATATAATTATTTTTAGGATTCTTTAAAAAGTATACACGTTTAGTAATTGATCATGTAAAATATTAATGCCTGAAACATTATAATAGTAAACAATTTACGGGCAACTACGTTTTTGGAGGAGTCGAAGATGAGCAGGCACTACCAACAGGAATTCGATCCTGGAAGAGAAAAAGATTTAGACACTTTTTTTAATCCGCAATCAGTGGCGGTTATCGGGGCCAGTCAAAATCCCCTGAAACCAAATGGCATACCTTTATTACTTATGAGTATGTTTGGTTATGCAGGTGATCTTTACCCGGTTAATCCAAAATATGATCAGGTAGGAGGATTAAAGTGTTATCCATCCGTTTTGGATATTGAAGGGCAGGTAGATCTGGCCATTATTGGTGTTGCAGCAGCTGAGACCATGGATGTCCTGAAGGATTGTGCCAAAAAGGGGATTAAGTCGGTTATTATTTTTACTTCAGGATTTGCTGAAATTGGCGATGAGGGACGGGTCATACAGGATGAAATGAGACAGCTGGCCCAGAAAAACGGCCTGCGTATACTTGGTCCCAATTGCCTGGGAATTTTGAACTACTATAACGGCAATATGGCCAGCTTTTTTTACAATCAAAAAGATTATGATCTGGTTTATCCGGAGACTCTTTCCTTTATTACCCAAAGTGGTGGATTGGGTGGTATTATTCACCAAATGGTTGCTCAAATGTCTATTGGCTTTAACTTTTTTGTCAGTACCGGTAATGAAGCGGACGTGTCTTTTGCCGAAGTGCTGAGCTATCTTTCAAAACGCGATGAGGTATCGATCATAGCTGGATATCTGGAAGGATTGCAGAGAGATGGCAAATTATTTATTGAAGCCTGCAGAGATGCCCTTGAAAAAAAGAAACTGGTCACCATCCTTAAGGTTGGTCGTACCTCCAGCGGGGCTGCCGCTGCTGCTTCTCACACCGGAGCTATGGTCGGGGAAGACCGGATTTATGACGGTATCTTTAAACAATTTGGCGTATTAAGGGCAGATGATGTTGAACAAATGAATGCATTGATTGCTCTTTATGCTACGGGCAGACTGCCTGCGGGTAAAAGTATGGCTGTTATTACCATATCAGGCGGCGGTGGGGTTGTTGTTGCTGATAAGTGTCCGGAATATGGCCTGGATGTAGTTCGGTTAACTGCAGGTACACAGGATAAATTACGTAAATTTTTCCCATCTTTTGGGTCAGTCTTTAATCCGGTTGATTTAACTTCTCAGCTTTTTTATGACAAGGAGCTTTTCGAAAAGGCCCTGTCACTGGTAATGCAGGATCCAAAGATTGATGTCGGTGGACTATTCTATAGCTTTGATATGCCTGACCCGGAAGCTAGTAAAAAAATTATTAAAGCATACCGGGAAACGGATAAGCCCCTGATTGTTTTTACCTGGCCCACGAACCAGGATCATGCCATTGAAGCAAAAAATGAACTGGTGCAGGCAGGAGTTCCTGTTATTGAACATATCCCCAGCGGCCTTTGGGCTATTAGTTCTTTAGCAGATTGGGTTAAAAAGACCAGAGAGATACCGGCTGATCCTGTTAGTATTTCCGGTAAAGAAGAGGGTATAATTTTTAACCGGATTAATAAGCCAGCTTCCGGAGTGGACAGTTCCATGACTGAATGGCGCTCCAAGAAGGTGCTGGAAGCTTTTGATATTCCGGTGACAAGGGAATTATTAGCCACTACAGCTGATGAGGCAGTAGAAGCAGCGGTTAAAATCGGTTTCCCGGTAGTCTTAAAAATAATGTCGCCGGATATATTGCATAAATCTGAGGCCGGCGGGGTTAAGCTGGATATTTCTGATCAGGAAGGTGTGAGGAAAGCTTTTGAAGAACTTACCAGCAGGGCCGGCAAGTATAGGACCGATGCATTTATCGAAGGGGTGCTTGTGCAGGAGATGTTAACACCCGGTCTTGAAATTATTGTTGGATTGAAACATGATCCGGTGTTTGGCCCCGCAATTACTGTAGGACTGGGAGGAATTTTTGTTGAGGTTTTTCAAGATCTGGCTACAAGGATTGCTCCATTGAGCCGTCAGGATGCCCGATCTATGCTGGAAGAGCTTAAAGGAAAAGCCCTTCTTCACGGCTTCCGCGATCAACTGCCCAGGGATATCAATGCCCTGGTTGAGCTGTTGCTAAAGGTATCCTGCCTGGCTGTTCAATTGGAAGATTCGATCGAAGAAATGGATATAAATCCGCTGATTGTTTATGAACAGGGTGAAGGAGTAGTAGCAGCAGATGCGATGATTATCACCAGGCCAAAAAACTAAGACATTGCTTAATCCGGTATGTTATAATAATAGCGGGTGAAGCATTGTGCAGAAGTTTAAAATTAAAATTGCCGATTATTTTATAGTCGGCTTTATTATTATGCTGGGAACGCTTGGTTTATGGTTTAACCTCCAGGAAGTCGGTGCCGCCGGGAATAAATATGCACGTATCTATGTAGAGAACCGGCAGGTGGCAGAGCTTTCGCTTGCCCGGGGGGATTCATTTAACTATATGATAGAGTTTGGGGATGATAATCAGCATAATGCTGTAGTTGAAGTTAAAGACGGTCGAATTAGAATGCTGCCCATATCAGAAGAGCTTTGTCCCAGGGGAATATGTTCCCATACCGGCTGGATAGAAGATCATTATGAAAAAATTGTCTGTCTGCCTAACCAGATTATGATTGTTTTTGATCACAGTGGTACCGAAAGTAATGATCAGGATATTGACGGTATCACCTATTAGCCTCTAAATGATGGGTTTATTTCTGCTGACGTTGACAAAGAAAATAAAGGTCTATATAATTACTTTAGTTTTTTTGGGGTGAGTAATATGCATATCTATTTGCCTGAAATTAAATCAAAAACGGGAGAGTTTGTCGAATATCAATTTGATATCAATCTGGGCGAATATTTTGACGATTTTTCCGATAGCGGAAACCTAAAACTAATGGTCAGTGCTTCGTACAGTGGGGAAGAGGTTATAATTCGTGGTAATATAGAAGCATCTATTACTGCGGTATGTTCAAGATGCCTTGAGCCTTTTAGCCAGGATTTAAAAACTGACTTTACCGAGGTCTTTACAGTTATTAAAGACTTAACGGCCGAAGACAACCCTGAATACCTGGCTGAAAAGGTGGCCAATATGTTAACAATAAGCGGAGATTTCTTTTACCTTGATGAATATGTTCGTCAGTTACTGGTGCTAACCCAGGAGTACAGCCCGCTTTGTAAACCAGGTTGTAAAGGGATTTGTTCCGGATGCGGGGCTGATCTTAACCGTTCATCTTGCTCCTGCCCCGATGATAATGATGAAAATATTGATATAAGGCTGCTTAAGCTTAAAGAGCTAATTTCGGGTAACTAATCATAATAAGGAGGCGCTACAGTGGCTGTTCCAAAGCGAAGAACATCGAAGTCAAAGCGAAACATGAGACGAGCTAATAGTAAACTTTCAGCTCCCCGTTTAAGTGCATGTCCGCAATGCCGTGAGTTAAAGCTACCCCACAGGGTTTGTTTAAATTGCGGATATTATAAAGATCGGGAAGCTGTTAAAGTTAATTAGCAAAAAAACTTACAGTACGCTTAGTTTGCACAAGCAAGGAAAAGCGTACTGTATCTGTTTTTAATTGAAGTATAAGGGAAGTGATCTTTTGGTGCGAGTGGCCATAGACGCCATGGGCGGAGATCATGCGCCCGGTGAGATTATTTCAGGCGCATTGGCTGCACTTAATACCCTCCAGAATTTGCATGTGACTTTGGTTGGAAATGAAAATGAGATTAAAAGCACACTGGAAAGTTTTAAATATCCGGTGGGACGGCTGGCTATAAATCATGCTGCAGAGGTTATTAAAAGTGATGATGATCCGGGCCTGTCGATCAGGAGTAAAAAAGAATCATCAATGGTTAAAGCTTTGCAGATGGTTCGTTCCAACGATGCCGATGCCATCCTGAGTGCTGGTAATACAGGGGCCTTAATGGCAGGCGGGGTTTTATTTCTTGGCCGCATGAGTGGTATAAGCCGCCCGGCTCTTTTAACCCCGATGCCCGGATTTAAAGGTAAAGCGGTATTGTTTCTCGATGTTGGAGCCAACATGGATGCCCGCCCGGAGCAACTTTTACAATATGCTTTTATGGGGCGTATTTACGCCCAGCAGATTCTGGGCTACCCGGAACCCCGGGTAGCTTTGCTTAATGTAGGGGTTGAATCTAATAAAGGAAACAACCAGGTTAAAAAAGCTTACAACCTGTTTCAAGAGTTTCTGCCCGGCTTTCAGGGCAATATTGAAGGCACGGAAGTTTTTTTAAATGTGGCTGATGTTGTTGTTTGTGATGGTTTTGTTGGAAACATCTTTCTAAAATCTACCGAAGGTCTATCCCGGACAATTCTTGGTTTTTTCAAACAAGAAATCGAAAAGAAAATCAGGTATAAAATTGGCGCCTTATTGCTCCAGCCTGTTTTTTTTAATCTGCGTAATGAAATTGATGATTCAGGTTATGGCGGGGCGCCGCTGATGGGTGTTGACGGCCTCTGCATAAAATGTCATGGTTCAGCCAAAGCAAGGTCGATCGAACAGGCACTGCTCAAACAGGTCCATCCTTTTGTTCGAAAAAAAGTTACCAACCAGCTTCAATCTGCCATGGATGATCTGGCTAAACAGTTCAAGGGAGGATAAAATGATCAAGGGTTATAATTCAAAAATCACAGGATGCGGAGCAGCTGTGCCCGAACAAATCATCACCAATGCAGACCTTGAAAAAATGGTGGAAACCAGCAATGAATGGATTGTTGCCAGAACCGGGATCCGGGAGAGAAGAAAACTTGAAAACGGATTATCCAGTGCTGACCTTTCCGAGAGGGCTTCGCAGGAAGCTTTAAAAAATGCTGCTCTGGATCCCGCTGAACTTGATTTAATCCTGGTAGCCACGGTAACCCCTGATCATCAAACTCCTTCTGCATCATGTATACTTCAATCCCGTTTGAAGGCTTTCAAGGCCGGGGCAATGGATATATCTGCCGGATGTACCGGTTTTATATATGCCCTGAGTGTAGCTCACCAATTTATTGCCAACGGTGTTTATAGAAATGTACTTGTAGTAGGAGTTGAAGTTTTAACCCGGATAACCGATTGGGAAGACCGTGGCACCTGTGTGCTTTTTGGTGATGGAGCCGGAGCAGTAGTGCTCCAGGTTACTGAACAGGAAAAGGGCATCATAAATTTTACTCTTAAATCAGACGGCAGGGGAGCAGAACTATTATACCTTCCTGCCGGAGGAAGCGCCATGCCAGCCAGTTATGAATCTGTAAAAAACAGGATGCATTATCTGCGAATGAATGGCAATGAAATTTTTAAGTTTGCTGTTAAGGTTGTTGAAGAGACTATCTTTGAGTTAACGAAAGAGGAAAATTTAAAACCCGAAGACCTGGATTTATTCTTTCTCCACCAGGCAAATTTGCGAATTATTGATCATGTTCGCAAACATCTCAAATTACCTCCGGAAAAATTTCCGGTTAATATCGACCGTTTAGGCAACACGTCATCTGCAACAATACCTATTGCTTTATATGAAGAATTGGTGGCCGGCCGATTAAAAGAAGGAGATTTAATAGCCATGGTTGCTTTTGGCGCCGGTCTTACCTGGGGTGGTGTTTTAATGAAATGGTAACCCGGGGACAAAGGGACAGCTTTAAAAAAACAGCTTTTTTATTTCCCGGCCAGGGAGCACAATATGCGGGTATGGGCCGTGATTTTTATGAACGTTTTCCGGAATCCCGCGCTGTATTTGACCAGGCTGCAGAGGTGCTTGGTGCTAATGTCATTGATGCCATTTTCTACGGCCCTGAAGAAAAACTGCAGCAGACCGAAATTGCTCAACCGGCAATTTTAACAGTAGGTATGGCTATTTTTAGCGTACTTGACAACCTGGGGTTTAAAGCAGACAGTTTTGCCGGTTTAAGTTTAGGCGAGTATACTGCACTTGTTGCTGCCGGTGCAATTTCTTTCGAAGAGGCCCTTCCATTGGTTCAGAAAAGAGGAATATATATGCAGGAAGCTGTGCCGCTGGATCAAGGAAACATGGCTGCAATTATGGGCTTGCCGCATGAAGAGGTCGAAAATATATGTAAAAAGGCACAGGCAGAAGCCTTTGTCGCTCCGGCCAACTATAACTGTCCGGGACAGACTGTTATATCCGGTTATAAAACCGGGGTTCAGTATGCTGTAATGCTGGCTCGTCAGGCAGGGGCAAAGAGAGTAACTGAACTTAAGGTAAGCGCTCCTTTCCATTGTGCACTGTTAAAGTCGGTTGAAGAAAAAATGGTTCGTGAACTAGAAAAAATAAACATTAAAAAAGCTTCTGTACCGGTTGTTTCCAATGTGACTGCAAGCTTTGTCGAAACCCCGGATCAGATTAAACAAAACCTTATTATACAGGTAAGCAATCCTATTTTATGGGAACAGTCGATACGTTATATGATTTCTGAGGGTTTAAACTGTTTTATCGGTCTTGGTCCCGGTAATTCACCGAGCAGGTTGATGAAACGAATTGCTCCTGAACTTACAACTTACCCGGTTGAAAAAGTGGAAGAGGTCGATCAATTAATGAAATAATAATCAACAAAGAGGTGTTTGTCTTGGATTTAAAGGAAAAAACAGCTGTTGTTACAGGAGCGTCGAGAGGAATTGGGCGGGCTACAGCATTATCGTTGGCCGGTGCCGGGGCCTCGGTAGTTATAAACTACAGTAAAAACCGAGATGCGGCAGAAGAGGTTAAGGATATTATTTTAAAAAGCGGCGGATCAGCGATTACAGTCCAGGCCGATGTTGTCGATTACAGTCAGTGTGAGAACCTGATTAAAAGTGCTATTGATCATTTTAAAAGAGTTGATATACTAATTAATAATGCCGGCATAACCCGAGATAATATATTGGCCCGCATGAAAGCGGAGGAGTGGCAGGAAGTTATTGATACCAATTTAAACGGAGTATATAACTGCTGCCGGGCTGTCCTCAGGCCTTTATTAAAGCAGAAAAGGGGCGGCCGGATTATCAATATTGCTTCGGTAGCCGGGATATACGGTAACAGCGGCCAGGCAAACTATGCCGCAGCCAAGGGTGGAATAATTGCATTTACCCGGTCTTTAGCCAAGGAACTTGGTTCACGTGATATCACAGTTAATGCAGTGGCTCCCGGTTTCATTGAAACTGAAATGACTGATCAGCTTTCGGACCAGGTTAAGAAACAGGCCCTGGAGCACATTGCTTTAGGTCGTTTTGGCAAACCGGAAGATGTCGCTGAAGTTGTTTTATTCCTGGCTTCATCATCAGGCTATGTAACCGGTCAGGTTGTGGCCGTTGACGGCAGCCTTTCAATGTGACATTTAGTCGTTTTAATGATAAAGTATAGCTGCACTTGAGAGGAGGTGATTCAATGAGCATTGAAAACAAGGTAAAAAAAATTGTTGCCGATCAGTTAGAGGTAGATATAAGTAAACTTACCAAAGAAACAACTTTTGAGGACATAGATGCCGACTCGCTTGATATTGTCGAACTGGTTATGGCTTTGGAAGAAGAATTTGACCTGGAAATCTCCGATCAGGAAATTGAAAACATTAAGACGGTTGGTGATGTGATTAAGTATATTGAATCACAAACCTAGCTTGCCTTAGAGGTGAAAATGTGCGCAGAGTAGTAATTACCGGGGTCGGGGTTTATTCACCGGTAGGTTCCGACAAAACAGAGTTTTGGGATAACCTGGTTGCCGGAAAAAGCGGTGTTTCTGCGGTGGAAAGCTTTGATGTTAGCCAGTATCCATCACGTATTGCCGGTGAGATTAAGGACTTTGATCCCACAAAATATATGGAAAAGCGGGAAACAAAAAAAGTTGACCGCTATACCCAGTTTGGTGTAGCTGCAGCTTTGCAGGCCTGGAGTGATGCCGGTTTAGATAAACTTAAGTTAAACAAAGAAAATATTGGGGTTTTGGTTGGTTCAGGTATCGGGGGCATTCAGACTATTGAGCAGCAGCTCAAAATTCTTGCAGAAAAAGGCCCTCGACGAGTCAGCCCTTTTTTAGTGCCTGCATTAATTGCCAATATGGCTTCCGGTTATATTTCTATTCTTTTAGAGTTAAGGGGCCCCAATTCAACTGTAGTTACAGCCTGTGCAACATCGACCCATGCTGTTGGTGATGCCTGGCATATAATTAGACGTGGTGATGCGGAGATCATGCTGGCCGGTGGTGCTGAAGCGGCTATCAGTCATCTTGCTTTTTCCGGTTTCTGTGCAGCCAGGGCTTTGTCTACTCGTAATGACCAGCCCGAAAAGGCTTCACGTCCTTTTGATAGGGAACGTGACGGTTTTGTAATTGGTGAAGGAGCCGGTGTGGTGATACTGGAAACTTTAGAACATGCACTGGCCCGGGGAGCCAATATTTACGGAGAAATAGTTGGGTATGGAATGTCAGGTGACGGTTACCATATAACTGCCCCTGATCCTGAAGGTCGGGGAGCTTTTTTAAGCATGCAAAGGGCATTAAACAGTTCTTCCATTCAACCTGAAGAAATCGACTATATAAATGCTCACGGTACATCTACGGAAATAAATGATAAGGTTGAAACAATGGCGGTCAAGAATCTTTTTGGCGAACATGCTTATAAAATCGCTCTCAGTTCTACAAAATCTATGACCGGTCATCTCCTCGGAGCTGCCGGTGCAGTGGAGTTGATAGCCACCCTCTTAAGTATTCAAAACAAGGTTATACACCCTACTATTAATTACGAGCATCTTGACCCTGAATGTGACCTGGACTATGTTCCAAACCAGTCCAGGCCAGGTAACATTAATTTGGCCTTGTCGAATTCATTTGGCTTTGGTGGAACAAATGCCACACTTGTGCTTAAGAAATTTTATCCTTAAAATTGAGTCTTCCTGACAATTTGGAAAGGAACAGTTATGGATTGGTCCGAAAAAAAGGATAAGTTTCTAAAAGGTGTTGGTTGGGCAGTAAAGAATACTGGTTTGTATGAACAAGCACTAACCCATACTTCTTATGCACATGAAACAGGCGAAAACCATTGTCATAATGAGCGTCTGGAATTTTTGGGGGATGCCGTACTGGAACTGATTATCAGCGATTATTTATACCATAACTACCCCCATACCCCGGAAGGAAAGCTAACCAGGCTTCGCTCAGATCTGGTTTGTGAAGCATCGCTGGCCAGGCTGGCATTTGGATTAAGCCTTGGTGAATACATTCGCCTGGGTAAAGGTGAAATAGTCGGGGGAGGTTTTAGCCGTCCCTCATTACTGGCCGATGCTCTTGAAGCTTTAATTGGTGCGCTTTACCTGGAACATGGATTGGAGCAATGTCGGGAGTACGTTTTAGAGCTATACAAACCGATATTTCATGACCTCCAGGAAGGGGTATTGTTCCGTGATTTTAAAACATTGTTACAGGAATTTTCACAGGCTCGTTTTACAGTTACCCCTTTTTACCGGATCATCGCTGAAAGCGGACCTGACCATGATAAAGTATTTGAGGCAGAAGTACTGCTGGCAAAAAAATCGGTTGGGCGTGGTCGGGGCCGCAGCAAAAAGGAGGCTGAGCAAGCAGCAGCAAAAGAAGCCTGGAATAATCTTACACCTTGAGTATGTCAGACCCTTTATCACTAAAATAAGAGGAGCTGAATTAGTTAAACATGGAAACACTTAAAGTATCGGCCCATTCTAAAACTAAGGCTCTGGCTGGAGCTATAGCAGGGGTAATCAGGAACGAAGGGGTTGTCGAGCTGCAGGCTATTGGAGCCGGATCAGTTAATCAGGCCATTAAAGCTATAGCTATTGCCCGTGGTTATGTAGCTCCAAATGGTTTAAACCTTATAGTTATACCCTCTTTTGTGGATATAACAATAAATGATGAAGATAGAACTGCTATAAAATTCACAGTAGAACCCAGGTAAAAAGGGGTTAACAAGCCGGTCTGTTTTTTTGATTTGTCAGCCTGCTGTTTGTGATCGGGCAGTCTGATTATAACGGGGCAAGGAGCCTGGATAATTGTACCTTAAACGAATGGAACTTTTCGGTTTTAAATCTTTTGCTGAAAAATCGGAACTGGATTTAAGTCCGGGGATTGCTGCAGTGATTGGTCCTAATGGTTGCGGAAAAAGCAACCTGGTTGATGCTGTACGCTGGGCCCTGGGCGAACAGAGTATAAAATCTTTGCGCGGCACCCGCATGGATGAAGTTATTTTTTCCGGCAGTGAAGACCGTAAACCGCTTAATTTTGCCGAAGTTTCCCTTTCTTTTTCCGGATCCTCTGATTTTCTTAATCTTGACTATGATGAGATTACCATTACCAGGCGGCTTTTCCGTAGTGGAGAGAGCGAATATTACATTAATAAATCACCCTGCCGCTTAAAAGATGTAACTGAACTGTTTCTGGATACCGGCCTGGGAAAAGACGTTTACTCGGTTATCGGTCAGGGAAGGGTTGATGAAATAATAAACAACCGCCCTGAAGATCGGCGAGAGATATTTGAAGAGGCTGCCGGCATATTCAAGTACAAATTACGCAAAAGAGAAGCCAGGCGCCGCCTGGACGAAACCAGGGAAAATCTTGTCCGTGTACAGGATCTAATTTATGAGCTTGAAACTCAGGTTGAACCCCTGCAAAGCCAGGCTGAAGTAACCCGGCAGTACCGCACCTTGAAACAGCATATTGATAGTGAAGAAAAAAAATTACTTACGTATAAGCTTCAACAATCCCGAGAACAACTTAATAAGATAAACAGGCAGCTGCAAAATGTTAACGATTCCCTGATAGCCGCTTCATCCCAGGAAGGACTGGATGAAAAGGAGATTCATAATTTAAAAAACCGCCTCCAGGATCAAATAGAGCAAAAAAGAGCACAGGAACAAACCCTGAACAGGGTATCGCGAACCTTGGAACAGCAGGAAAATGAGCTCAAGCTGCTTGGTGAACGTAAAAACCGGTTTCAGGAACAGATTGAACAGAATCGTCAAAGGGTAAAACAGCTCGAATTATTGATGGAAGAACTGTCTGCTCAAAAAACCAGGGCCAAAGAAGATTTGCAAAAAAAATATGAAGACCTTGCACAGCAGGAACAAGATCTTGAAGAGCTGCGAAAAAAAATGGCCCGTCTTGAAGAAAGCGCCCTGCCTGGTGAAGTGGAAAGACAACAAGAAAAAATATATCAGACCGGTTTTCGCAGGGAAGCCGCTTCATCCACCATAGAAGAGCTTGAACGCCGTCTGGAACGAATAGAAAATCAAAAAAAAGCCTGTGAAGAAGATAAAACCGGGTTGGAAGCCAAGCGGGCCAGCCTGGAAGAAAAATCTGCCGACCTGGATCTTCGCAAACAAAACCTGCAAAAAGAACTTTCTGCTGCCGAAGCTGTTGAAAAGAAAATGATTGAAGAAAAAGAGCAGATCCGAAATCAAAAAGATAAATTAGCTGCTGATGAACAAAAGCAAAGAGAGATATTGTACGGAATTAACAGTCGGCTCAGCCTTCTTCAGGAGCAAGATTCCACCTTATCGGGTTATTACCGGGGAGTTAAAGAAATTATGCAGGCCCGTTCTTCCTTGCCCGGGATAATCGGTCCGGTAGCAGATTTGATAGCAGTTGATGAACAATATATCCGGGCTGTTGAATCTTCACTGGGTGGGGCTTTACAGTACCTGGTTGCTGAAAGTGAAGAAGCAGTCCATAAAGCTATCGCATACCTGAAGAATAATAATCGAGGCTGGGCCACTTTTTTGCCGCTGGATATTCTTCATAAAGCTGCAGATCCGCTTGAGCGTTACCCGGGCTGGCGTGACCAGGAAGGAATAATCGGCAAAGCCTCAGAGCTGGTAAAAGTAGACAGCACCTATCGCAGTGCAATTGATTACCTGATGTCTTCTATCCTTATTTGCCGCTCCCTGGAAGATGCCTCAAAGGCAGCTCGCTTTATAAAATATAGTTGTCGTGTGGTTACCCTTGAAGGAGAGATGATTAATCCAGGCGGGATTATCAGGGGAGGAAGCCTGGCAAAAAGAAGTGCAGCGATGCCACTGGGAAGACGTAACGAAATTGAAAGCCTGAAAAAGCAGCAGGCTGCAGCAAATGATGTTTTAAATCGGCTAACTGCCGAAATGAATGATCTGCAAAGAAAATTATTGGAAAGTGAAAAGAAAGTTGAAGAAGCTTCTGCCAGGCGAAATAGCATTGTGGAGCAGCTGAACGGCTTGCAAAAGGAATCAGAAAACCTTCAGCATCAAAAAAGTGTTTTAAATGATCGCATCCGCTCAGCAGATACTGTTTATGAAGATTTAGAAAAAGAAAAAGCAGAGTTAAAACTGCGACTAGATGCCCTGCGGACTGAGATTGACAACTGCACAGCAGACATTAACAGCATGGAAAGTGAACTGGCCGGAAAAAAAGAAGACTACAAGCAGTATCTAAATGACAAGAAAGAGCTGGAACAACAGATTACCGGGGTTCTGGTAAAAATCAGTTCATACCAGGAACAGAAGGATGCCCTGCAAAGCAGGATTAAAGAGGTTGAAGAAAATATAAATAAGCCTTCTGCTGAGATTATTGAAAAAGAACAGGAATATGAAAAGTTTCAAAATGATTTAAGGGAGAATAAAGCAGAACAGGAGCATATCAAGTCTAAAATTGAAGACCTTTATGAAGAAAAGGCCGGCTTGATTGCCGATCTTGATGTCCAAACCAGGCAGTTTAACAAGACAGAAGCTGAATTGATTGAACATGAAGAGAAGGTCAGCAAGCGACAAAGCCAGGTAAGCCGTCAGGAAAAACGGGAAAGACAGCTTTCCATGGAACAAACCAGGATTCAGACGGAAATCAATTACCAGGAATTACGTTTCAGAGAACTATTTCACAGTCTCGACCTGGTCCGGCTGGATGATGATTTTGATCCCGAAGAAAGCAGTCACCTGATTGGAACCTATAAAGAAGATTTAGAAGCTTTGGGCGAGGTTAACCTGGGAGCAATTGAAGAGCTGGCCAGGCTTGAAGAACGAATCAATTTCCTGAAAGATCAAAAGGATGATTTACAAAAAGGTGAAGATTCTCTTTGCAAGGTTTTAAATGAGATCGATCAACGTATGGAATACTATTTTAAGGGTGCCTTTGAAATAATCGGTGAAAACTTTAAACAGACTTTTCAGGAACTCTTTGAAGGTGGGCAGGTAATGTTGAAAATGACCGATGCAGATAATATTCTGGAAGCAGGAATCGAGATTATTGCTCAGCCGCCTGGTAAAAAGTTGCAAAATATTACCCTGCTATCAGCGGGTGAAAAAGTATTGACTGCCATCGCGCTTGTTTTTGCTATATTGCGCTATAAACCGGCTCCTTTCTACCTGCTTGACGAGGTTGAATCAACCCTTGACGATGCCAACCTTTCCCGGTTTACTAAGTTTCTCAAGCAAATTTCAGAGCAGGCCCAGTTTATCATGATCACCCACCGGAAAAGGACTATGGAAGAAGCCGATGTGCTTTACGGGGTAACCATGCCCGAACCGGGGGTTTCGCGCCTGATGTCATTAAAACTGGAAGATGAAAAAGTTGTCAGGGAGAGTTAATAGTTAATGAGCCTGATCAATCATTTAAAAAAAAGTCTTGTCCGCAGTAAATCCGGTTTTGTCAGCCGCCTGGACGACCTTTTCGGAAGCGGAGAAATTAACGAGGCTTTTTATGAAGAACTGGAAGATATACTGGTTAGTGGTGATGTTGGTGTGCAAACCAGTTTGAAGCTGGTTGATCAGCTTAAAGAAGAGATTAAAAGCCAAAAGGTTAAAGATAGAGATGAAGCCAAAAATATACTTTTACAGCTGATAACCGAAATAATGGATTCAAGTGGAATAACCCTGGAACATGATCAGCAGCCCTTTGTTATTCTGTTAGTTGGTGTAAATGGTTCCGGGAAGACTACATCAGCAGCAAAACTGGCTAATATTTACCGGCAGAAAAAGAATAATGTGCTTCTAGTGGCTGGAGATACTTACCGGGCTGCTGCAATAGATCAGCTGGAAACATGGGCCGGGCGGATTGATGTAGATTTAATCAAGCAAGAGCCTGGTTCAGATCCTTCAGCCCTATTTTTTGATGCCATGAATGCGGCAAAAGCCAGGAATGTTGACCTGGTCATTGGTGATACTGCCGGTCGGCTGCATAGCAAGCATAACCTGATGGAAGAATTAAGTAAAATACACCGGGTAATCAGCCGTAATATGCCTGGAGCACCGCACCAGGTCCTGCTTGTGGTCGATGCTACCACCGGACAGAATGCAGTGGCCCAGGCAAGAAATTTTAACCAGTCACTTCCAATAGACGGACTTATTCTTACCAAGCTTGATGGAACAGCCAGGGGAGGAATTGTTATCAACATCCAGGATGAACTTAAAATACCGGTTTGTTATGTGGGTATTGGCGAAAAGATTGATGACCTTGTTCCTTTTAGCCCTGAAGATTTTGCGAGGGCTTTACTTTAGAATTAAACAGAATTAAACAGGAATATTCTATGTTTGCACTGGCCAAAATTTTTTGCTATACTTCACTGTAAAGTAATAATACTTAACAGGGGTTAATATGCTCGATCAATTAAACAGGATTAACCTGTTATATGACATCTATGCTTCTTTACTGACAGAGCGGCAAAAAGAAACCCTGCATCTGTACTTCAGCGAGAACTATTCATTGGCTGAGATTGCCGCTGAGTACAACACCAGCAGACAGGCAGTTTACGATCTTATCCAGCGAGCCCTTTTATCCATGGATAAGTTTGAAGAGAAACTGGGCCTTTACAGGTTGTTTAATGAACAGCAAGAGCTTTTAGCTGAGGCTGACAGCCTCTTGATGAATGATGATATAAGAACTTCAGATTTAAAACGTCTAAAAGAAATAATCAGCAATTTACGCTTGAGCAGCGAGAAGTAGGAGTGATTTAGTTTTATGTTTTCCAACCTGGCGGAAAAACTGCAAAATACCTTTCGTTATCTTAAAGGTAAGGGCAAACTTAGTGAAAAAGATGTCGATCAGGCCATGCGTGAAATCAGGTTGGCCCTGCTGGAAGCAGATGTTAACTTCAAAGTGGTTAAAGACTTTATTGCTGCAGTCAGGGAAAGAGCAATCGGGCAGGAAGTTATGAGCAGTCTTACTCCCGGACAGCAGGTTATAAAAATAGTCAATGAAGAAATGACTAAATTAATGGGAGATAAAAAAAGCGAGCTGGTCAAGTCCGGTAAGGGGCACACTGCTATTATGATGGTCGGTTTGCAGGGCTCAGGGAAAACCACCACTGCGGTCAAACTGGCTGCACACCTTGGCCGGGAAGGCCGAAATCCTTTGTTGGTGGCGGCCGACATTTACCGTCCGGGTGCAGTAAAACAACTTGAAGTTTTGAGTGAATCGATCGGGGCAAAATCATATAGCAACCTGGAAGCAGATCCGGTGGAAATATGCAGGGAAGGCATAAAAATGGCTGAACAGGAGAACTGTGATGTTACCATTTTTGATACAGCCGGGCGGCTGCATATCGATGATGAAATGATGTCAGAAATTATCGGAATCAAAAATGAAATAAGGCCTGATGAAATTTTACTGGTTGTTGATGCGATGACCGGCCAGGATGCAGTGAATGCAGCAGCCTCATTTAATGAGGCATTGGGTCTGAGCGGGGTAATCTTAACTAAGCTTGACGGTGATACCAGGGGTGGAGCGGCCCTTTCGGTGCGCAGGGTTACCGGTTGCCCGATTAAATTTGTTGGTGTGGGCGAAAAAATCGAGGCCCTGGAACCTTTTTACCCGGATCGAATGGCTTCCCGCATTTTAGGGATGGGTGATGTCCTGACCCTGATTGAAAAAGCGGAAGAAAAGATAGATCATAGCAAGGCGAAAGAGTTGGAAAAAAAACTGCGCAAGCAGCAATTTACCCTGGAAGATTTTCGGGATCAAATCGGTCAGCTGCGCAGTATGGGGTCTTTGGATGATATTTTAAATATGCTTCCCGATGGTGGCATGATTCCAAAAGAAGTAAAGCAGATTTCTTTGAATGAAGACAGCTTTAAAAAGGTTGAAGCAATTATCGGCTCGATGACCAAAAAAGAACGCCTGGATCCAGCCCTATTGAATAGCAGCCGCCGCAGTCGAATTGCCCGGGGCAGCGGGACTACTGTCCAGGATGTCAACCGCTTGCTCAATCAGTTCAACCAGATGCAAAAAATGTTCAAGCAAATGAATGCAGCCGATAAGAAAGGCTCGCCTAAGAAAAAGAAAAGGATTATGAAAAAATTTCCATTCTAAGAAAATATTTATTAAATAACCCGGCTTATTGCCGGTTGATATAGATTGCAGCCAATTAAGCGACTAATAAAACTAAAAATGGAGGTGAGCCAGTTGGCAGTAAGAATCAGGTTGAAGCGAATGGGTGGGAAAAAGAAGCCATTTTACCGTATAGTGGTTGCCGATTCCCGTTATCCAAGGGACGGCCGTTTCATTGAAGAGATCGGTTATTATAATCCCACAACGAAACCGACTACTTTTGAGGTGGATGCGGAAAAGGTGCAGCAGTGGCTATCTAAAGGAGCCAGGCCATCTGATACGGTTAAAGCGCTTTTTACCAAAGCCGGTCTCAATAAGTAGTTTTCAGGGAGGATGGTAATCATGAAGCAATTACTGGAGCACATAGCCAGAGCTTTAGTAGATGAACCGGATAAGGTGGAGGTCAAGCAGGTTGAAAGTGACCGCTTAATAATTATTGAACTAAGAGTAGCAGAAAGCGATATGGGCAAAGTAATCGGTAAGCAGGGCCGTATAGCCAAGGCTATCAGGACAGTTGTTAGTGCAGCGGCTGTAAAAGAAAACAAGAAAGTAGTCGTAGAAATAGTTCAATGAATAAGGATTATGATGTGGTTATAGGCAAGATTCTTTCACCGCATGGAACCGGTGGTATGGTTAAAGTATATCCTTACTCCGATTTTCCAGAGCGGGTTTACCTTCTTGAAGAAGTAAAAGTGGAACTGGAATCCGGCAGCCATATTTATATGGTGGAAAAAGCCTCTTTGCACGGCAAATATTGGTTGATAAAGCTTCAGGAAATAGATACAAGAGAAGAGGCTTACAGTTTGGGCGGCAGCCTGATCAGGGTTCCAAAAGAACAAAGAATGCCTGTTCCAGAGGGAACATTTTATCATGATCAGTTAATCGGCCTGCAAGTATACCTGGATCAGGGCAATTTGCTTGGTTCCATAACTGAGGTGATCAAAAGTGGAGGACATGATCAACTGATTCTGGCCCGGGCCGACCAAAAGGATAAAACATATATCATCCCGGCGGTAAAAGAATTTATAAAGCAGGTAGATTTAAGCAAAGGATTTATGATTGTCGATCTGCCGGAAGGAATGCTTGACTTATGAGGGAGCCATGTGATGATGAAAATTGATCTGATAACGATATTTCCGGGTATTCTGGAAGGTCCCTTTAAAGAGAGCATGATAAAAAGGGCCATTGATCAGGGATTTGTCGATATTAACCTGATAGATTTACGAAAGTATACTCATGACCTCCACAACAAGGTTGATGATACCCCCTACGGTGGTGGGTGCGGCATGGTTTTAAAGCCGGAACCTTTGTTCGAAGCCGTAGAAGATTTGAAAAAAAAATCGACTTATGATCAGGTCCGGGTAATCCTTTTAACACCCCAGGGCCAAGTATTTAATCAGCAAAAAGCCTGTCAGCTCGCCGGCCAAAGCCACCTGGTTTTAATTTGTGGACGGTATGAAGGAATAGATGAAAGAGTGCGTACTGCATTGGTGGATGAGGAAATATCGATCGGTGATTTTGTGCTTACCGGTGGAGAGTTGGCAGCAGCGATAATTGTCGAAGCCGTAGTACGTTTGCTGCCCGGGTTTCTTGAAGAAGAAGCTTCTACCGATGAATCGTTTTCCGGATCACTGCTTGAATATCCTCATTATACCCGCCCTGCTGTTTTCCGGGGCATGGCCGTGCCGCCGGTACTGTTGTCCGGTAACCACGGTGAAATAGCCCGCTGGCGGAAGAAACAATCGCTCAGGCGAACTTACGAACGGCGGCCTGATCTATTGCAGCAAGCTGACCTTTTGCCTAAAGAAAAAGTCTATCTCGAGGAAATTAAAGAGGAAATTAAAGAGGAAAACAAAGAGGAAAATAAAAAACAGCAGTCTATATAACTCGGCAATATGTTATAATTACCCAGTGAGTACGATAGGAGGTTTTTAAAATGGATTTATTAAAAGAAGTTGAAAAACGTAACATGAAAGATAACGTACCGCAGTTTAAACCAGGCGACACAGTAAGAGTGCATGTAAAAGTAATTGAAGGCACTCGTGAGCGAACCCAGGCTTTTGAAGGAGTAGTTATCAGACGCCAGGGGAGCGGAACACGGGAAACATTTACGGTTCGCAGGGTTTCTTTCGGGATCGGAGTGGAAAGGATATTTCCCGTTCATTCACCTTCAATTGATAAAATTGATGTGGTTAAAAGAGGCCGGGTGCGTCGGGCCAAACTTTACTATCTACGCAAACGTAAAGGTAAGGCTACCCGGATTAAAGAACGTCGTTAATTATAATTACGGGGATGATTTAATTGAGCAAGTGGAAAGACCTGTGGGATTGGACTCGTTCTATTATCATTGCCATTATTCTTGCCCTGTTAATCCGGGTGTTCTTCCTTGAAGTATTTGTAGTCGAGGGCAGGTCTATGTACCCCACACTTGTAGAAGCAGAGCGTTTAATGGTTAATAAAGTCATTTACCATTTCGATAAGCCCCAAATGGGCGATATTATTGTTTTTGAATTTGAGCCCGGTCGTGATTTTATAAAGCGGGTCATCGGGGTGGAAGGCGATAAAATCGAAATTAAATATGGCCGGGTTTTTCTAAATGACAGGGCATTAAACGAACCATATCTTGATCAGAATATGGTCATGCAAGATTATGGACCGGAAGTAGTGCCCCCGGGCTATCTGTTCGTAATGGGCGATTATCGCCCCAATAGTATGGATTCAAGGGATCCCAGGGTTGGTTTTGTCTCCCGGGAACATCTAAAAGGGCGGGCTTTTTTTATTTTTTGGCCGCCCTGGGAAGCCAGGGCTATTAATCCTGAGGACGAACTAAATTGATAAAAGGCCAGTGGTACCCGGGAAATATGTCCAGGGCGATTAGCCAGCTGCGCCAGGACTTAAAAGCAATTGATTTAATCATCGAACTGCTTGATGCCCGTATACCTGCCAGCAGTCGTAATCCCGCCTTTGATAAATTGTTCAGGGACAAAAAGCATTTACTCTTGCTGCATAAAGCCGACATGGCCGAAGATGCACTAACCAGAAGCTGGTTGGATTATTACATAAGAAGCGGTTTAAAGGCCATGGCCTTCAGCGTGCACAAAAAGCACTATATCAACAGCCTTCTTCAATATCTTAAACAGCAAGAGCAGAACATGCATAAAGGCCGGTTAAAGCGTCCCCTGCGGATGATATTTGTCGGCATTCCCAATGTCGGCAAGTCAACTTTAATAAACTTATTTGTTCATAAAGCGGTAACTAAAACCGGCAACCGGCCCGGAATAACCAGGGGAAGACAGTGGATAAGAGTCTTACCGGGAATGGAACTCCTGGACACACCGGGCATTCTCAGGCCTAAAAATACTGAAGATGCAGCCAGATCCCTGGCTGCTGTCGGAGCAATTCCTGCCGGTCAAATTGACATGCCCGATATTGCCCTATGGTTAGTTAATCAATATTTAGTAAAAGATAAATTACATATATTACTTAACCGTTACCATGATTTAGATCCGGGAGATGCCGACCGGATCTTTGAGCAGGTTGGAATATCTCAGGGCTGCCTTCAGACTGAAGGTAAAATAGATGAAGAAAGAACTGCTGCCCTGTTATTACGTGATTTTCAGGGCGGAGCTCTTGGTCGGCTTACTCTTGAAGATCCGCCTCAGTAAAAACCTCCTTTGAATCTCATGTTGAATCAATTAATGAGAGGAGAGGCATATTTTGCGCTTTGAAGAAATGACCATTGCCGAGCTCAAGGCATACCTGGACGGTAAAGAAGAATTATCCCCGGAAGAAGAAGAAACACTCAAGGCTGATCACCGTCGCGGGGCAGCAGCTTTACTCAGGAATTTTAATAGGGAAAAAGAAACCTACCGGCAGGAAGAAGTACGCCTGAAAAAGATGCTGTCGGAAGAAGATCACTTAAGAAATAAAGGTTATGAAGCTATTGCCGGTGTAGATGAAGCCGGACGCGGACCGCTGGCCGGGCCGGTAATTGCTGCGGCGGTTATACTCGACCCGGCTATCTTGATCAGAAATCTTAATGATTCTAAACAGCTTTCATCAGCAGCACGGGAGAAAATATTCGATCAAATTGTCTTTAATGCTCTTAGTTATGGTATCGGCAGTGCTTCTCGGGAAGAAATAGATCAAATAAATATTCATGCCGCCTCGATGATCGCTATGAGACGTGCTCTTGAAAAACTAGCCATTAAACCAGATTATGTCCTGGTTGACGGTTTTTTTATTCGTGATTGTCCTTATCAGCAAAAAGCGATTAAGGGTGGAGATACCCTGTCAATGTCGATAGCTGCAGCTTCGGTGCTGGCCAAAGTAAGCAGAGATAAAATTATGCTTAATCTGCACCGGGAATATCCTCAATATGGTTTCGACCGGAATATGGGTTACGGAACAGCAGAGCATCGTCAGGCCATATCCAGTTATGGTCCCTGTCCTTTGCACCGCCGTTCTTTCAGGTTAAATTACAGCTGATTTCTCAGTTAAAATCCTGTTATCTCAGAACAAATCAACAAAAAGGGTCCAGACTGGAGATTGATGATGACCAGAAGACGCCGTCAAGTCGGGTTGGCCGGTGAAAATGCAGCCCGCATTTACCTGGAAAACCAGGGCTACCAGATAGTTGAAACCAACTATCAATGTCAGCTGGGAGAAATAGATATAATTGCCCGTGAAAATAATACCATAGTAATTGTCGAGGTGCGCACCCGGACCGGTCTCGCTTTCGGCGGGCCGGAGGAATCAATAACAGCGGAAAAAGCACGTCGTTTGCACCGGCTGGCACTTTTATATCTTAAATCGGCTTCCGGGGTTGAGAGGCCATGTCGGATAGATCTAATTGCAGTTATGCTTAATAAAGATACTCATGAGCTTGAAAAATTGAACCACATCCGGGGCATACTGGCCGGATAACTGGCTGTCGTGATAATAAAAGGGTGAGGTGACCGGTATTGATTTATATTGCCGTGGTCGGAGGTTCGGACTGCACCGAAGAAGAAAAAAAGCTCGCTTGGGAGGCAGGAAAAGAGATAGCCCGGCGCGGAGGGGTCCTGGTTTGTGGCGGTGGAACCGGGGTTATGGAAGCAGCTGCCGAAGGAGCGCAAGCTGAAAATGGAGTAGCACTGGGCATTTTACCCGGTAGTGATCATCGCCAGGGAAATCGTTACCTGAGCTATTCCCTGGCAACCGGTTTGGGCGAAGCCCGTAATGCGATTATAACCCGTACTGCCGATGCCTTAATAGCAATCGGTGGAGAATACGGCACCCTTTCTGAAATTGCCCTGGCTTTGAAAATGGGTAAGCCGGTTATCGCTCTAAAAAGTTGGAAGATTGAAGCTCCTCACCAACTAAGCTCAGGAATAACTGATGCTCCAACCCCGGAGAAAGCGGTAGAAAAAGCTTTTGAAGCAGCCGGCAAAGGGTAGAATTGTTTGGAGCGATCTATTATAAAGGATAATCAATCCAGGATAATGAAAAAGCATGATCTGTAAGTGTGAGATCTGGTTTATAAATGTCATAATGAAATGAAAGGAACTAAAATGGAGTATTTTTTATTGATAATTCTTCTGTTATGTCTGTTTATACTGGCCATGGCCATTTCTATGTGGCGTACAAAAAGAGCTGTTGTTGCGGTAGTAAAAATATTTCGCGAGAACAATGCAACCAATGTTACTAATGCTAAAACAGCAGCTGAACTGGGGCTTAATAGAAAAACATTTGCAGAAGGGCTTGCAAAGCCGATTCGTGATTTTAAACCCGGGGCATTGCAGACATTGATGCAAGTTGGGGCAGTAGTTGTTACTGAAGATGATAAATTATATCTATCGGAAGAAGAAGCCGAAAAGATTCCCAACCTGAAAAACAAATAAATGTCATAGGGACGGTTCTTTTGACATTGTCATTGTCACATGTCATAGGGACGGTTCTTTTGACATTATTTTTCTTACAGTTTCCCTGTTTTGCTCCAGCAAGGCCGCAATTTCCCGTAGTGACAAGTCTGATTGTTTTGCCAGTTCTATTACCAGATCCTCGAGTAATCTCCTGTGTTCTTTGTTTTTTAGGTTGCATTTACTTATTCCACTCTCTTTGAGACAATTATCTACCTTTATTCTTGCCTCTTCGGGGGAGAGTTCTTTTACATCAATAAAACTTTCCACCGTTTTTTCTTCATGAAATACAATAAAGGCTTGTATAGCCTGGTGTGGATTATTTGATGATATTTGCAGAATTTCTTTTATACCTGGTTTATTGGCAGAGCTTACATTTAAATATTTTTTATAGCTGCTCCATTTATATGTGTTCAGGACTGATATCCCGGCTTTCAACGGATTTCTGTGTACATAGCGAACTGCGGCTAATAGATGTTTTTCATTTTCGATTACTTCGCTTTTAAAACGATCTTGAAATACATGTCCGATTTTGCCATGGTTTTTATTATAGTACGAGGCATAACTGGTGCCTATTCTTTTCATCGTTTGCGAGATTGAGGCAATGCCTTCCCTGACCACTAAATGCAAATGATTGTCCATGATGCAGTAAGCATGGATAATAGCTTCGTCAATAATGACTTTTTCATGAATTATTTTTGTAATCCTGTCTTTGTCTTCAAGGCTTTTAAATATCTCATGGCGATTGTTACCCCTCATCATGATATGGTAGACTGCAGTTTCGCTTTTTTCTCTGGCGACTCT
>SKXC01000094.1 GCA_007128625.1 Syntrophomonadaceae bacterium
AGCTCTGCAAACAACCGGATGGCCTCATTTTTGTTGCTGCCCGGGCCGAAGAAATCATGTCATACATCTCCTTTCAAAAGCCTGATTTCCCATGGTGGGAAAGACGGTGTTTTCCCCAGCTTCTGGAGCTTGCGGTGATGGAAACAGCCCCTTCCAGGCGAAAAGCCGGATTAATCACATCCATACTCGACAACATATTTAAAAACCCTGAATTTACATTTTTTGAAGACTTCATCATTATTGCCATCCAGACAGTTGATGGCTGGGATTTGAATAGTACCGGTTTTTCACCATGGACATACCGGAAGCTTATGCTTGACCTGTTTAAAAAATATAACTTCACCCCCTGGGAAACAGATGATCCCGAAATAGGCGAGCATCCCTGCAACACACTTTTAGCCAGAATAGGTAAAAATACTGGTTCAACAGAGCGTAATTACTTTGCAAATTCCTGCCGGGATTCAGACTAACCTCTTTATAATATTTATCAAATCCAGCTGCTGCAGAAAAACGAAATTTCACGGTATTTTATCTGAAAGTTGATAGCATTCAAGTTCTTTACAATCAATTGTAGATATAATAAACTTAATACAGTGCTGTTTAACATATCTATTGAAAATAGTTTATTCCAAGGAGGTTTAGCATATGTCAGGAAATAGCCCAGATGAATATCTAAATAAAAATCGAGGTAAACTGTTCCATCCTCCCGACAGCTTTACCAAAACCACAAGGCTTAACGATGACAGCCTGTACCGGAAAGCAAAACAAGATCGCCTATCTTTTTGGTCAGAAATGGCTGAAAACCTGCACTGGGTTGAAAAGTGGGATCAATTACTTGATGATGCTAACCCGCCTTATTATAAATGGTTTGTTAATGGAAAACTCAACATATCAGAAAACTGCCTTGATGTGCACATCAATAACGGTCTGGGCGATAAAAAAGCGCTTGTTTTTGAAGGAGAAAATGGGGATTCGGTCAGCCTGACTTATAGTCAGCTGCTAAAAGAAGTTTGCAAATTTAGCAGTGCTTTAAATAAATTAGGTGTGAAAAAAGGCGATGCTGTAACGATATGGATGCCCATGATTCCAGAGTCCATCGTAGCCATGCTGGCCTGCACCCGGATTGGTGCGGTACATAGTGTAGTTTTTGGTGGTTTTAGTCCGGATGCTCTTAAAGATCGTATTCTTGATTCAGAATCAAAAGTTGTAGTAACTGCAGATGGGTCATACCGGCGGGGTAAAGTTATTCCATTAAGAAGCGCTGCTGAAGAAGCATTAGATGAATGTCCCAGTGTAGAAAATGTAGTTATAGTAAAACGTACCGGTAATGACTTTAAGCTCAAAGAAGGTCGTGACCTGCTTTGGAGTGAATTGATGGAAACGGCCGAGGATCCGTTTGATCCGGTAGTCATGGATGCAGAAGATCCCCTTTTTATCCTTTACAGCAGTGGGACAACGGGTAAGCCAAAAGGTATTCTGCATACGACGGGGGGCTATCTTGTAGGGGTCAAAACTACTTTTCAATATGTTTTTGATCACCGGGAAGATGACATTTATTGGTGCACTGCCGATATAGGCTGGATCACAGGACACAGCTATATTGTTTACGGACCTCTTTCTAACGGTTCAAGCACATTTATTTATGAAGGAACTCCGGATTACCCGGAACGCGATCGTTTCTGGGAGCTTATCGAAAAATATAGAATAACAGTTTTTTATACTGCACCTACCGCCATCCGCTCTTTTATGCGCTGGGGTAATCATTACGTGGATAAACATGATATTTCCAGCCTGCGGTTGCTTGGCTCTGTTGGAGAACCAATAAACCCGGAAGCCTGGCTCTGGTATTATGAGCAGATCGGTAAAAGCAATTGTCCAATTGTTGATACCTGGTGGCAAACTGAGACGGGTATGACAATCCTTACTCCTCTCCCTGGAGTGACACCCTTAAAACCGGGATCGGTAACCATGCCATTCCCAGGTGTGGAGGTTGATGTAGTTGATGATGATGGCAAATCTACCGGGCCGGGTCAAAAAGGTTTTCTGGTCATCAAATCGCCCTGGCCGGCCATGCTGCGCAATCTGTATGGTGATCCCGAGCGTTTTGAAAAAACCTACTGGGAACAATATCCCGGCCTTTATTTTACCGGAGATGGCGCCTGGAAAGATAATGACGGCTATTTCTGGATCATGGGGCGGGTTGATGATGTGCTTAATATTTCCGGCCACCGGATTGGCACCATGGAAGTTGAGAGTGCTTTAGTTGAACACCCCTCAGCCGCGGAGGCAGCTGTAATCGGTAAGGCTGATGAAATCAAGGGGCAATCCATAACTGCTTTTGTTACCCTGAAAGAAGGGGTAGAGGGTAACGACGAACTGGTCCAGGAGCTTAAAAAGCATGTCAGCAAAAAAATTGGGGCGATTGCCCGACCCCAGGAGATATTCTTTACATATGAACTGCCTAAAACCCGCAGTGGTAAAATAATGCGCCGTCTGCTCCGTGATATAGCCGAGCAAAGAGACCTGGGCGATGTGACAACGCTCATGGACCCGCAGGTTATAGCATCGATCAAAGAGGGTTACGGGGCAAAACATTAAACCCGATCAGCTTAACTATTAATATTGACCCGGGCAAACTTTCTTTTACCAACCTGTATTACCCTATCTTCATTATCTGTACCGGCTTTTAGCTCCAGATCTATAGAATTGACTGTTTCACCGTTGATTTTTACTCCACCCTGTTGAATCAGGCGCTTTGCTTCACTTCTGCTTGAAGCCAACCCGGTATCAACCATAATTGAAACAATACCGGCAGGAGAGCCAAATTGAAAAGATTCCATTTCACTGGGTATCTCGCCCTTCTGAAAAACTTGTTTAAAATTCTCTTCTGCATCGCTGGCAGATTGACTGCCGTGGTATAAGCCAACAATTTCTCTTGCCAGGCGCATCTTAGCATCCCGGGGATGGATCTTGCCCCCTTTAACCCCTGCAAGGATTGAATCAATTTCAGCAGAGGGTAGAGTGGTCGCCAACCTGTAGTACTCCTCCATCAAATTATCAGGAATAGACATTGCCTTGCCGTAGATCTGGTCAGCCGGTTCAGTTAGGCCGATGTAGTTGCCGAGGCTTTTACTCATTTTTTCTACTCCGTTGGTCCCGACAAGAATGGGCATTGTAAAGGCAACCTGCGGTTCCTGCCCATAATCACGCTGCAGCTGACGTCCCATCAGCAGGTTAAATTTCTGCTCGGTGGCTCCGAATTCAATATCCGCCCTGACTGCAATGGAATCATAACCCTGCATCAGGGGATAGAAAAATTCATGAATGCCGATAGATACATTTTCTTTGTACCGCCTGTGGAAATCTTCTCGTTCCATCATCCGGGCCACACTTAAATTTGATGCCAGTTTAATAACATCGGCAAAGTTTAGTTTGGCCAACCATTCACTGTTAAAAACCATTTCGGTACGATCTGGATCAAGTATAAGAAAGAGCTGTTCCTGGTAAGTGCGAGCGTTGGCCATAACTTCTTCTTCAGTAAGCTGTTTGCGCATTTCCGAACGTCCGGTGGGATCGCCAATCATCCCGGTAAAATCACCCAGGATCATGACCAGGTGATGGCCTAAATCCTGAAACTGTCTTATCTTGTGCAAGACAACAGCATGACCCAGGTGCAGGTCGGGTGCTGAAGGATCTATGCCCAGTTTACAGCGCAGCGGTCTGTTTTCGTCTACGCTTCTTTTCAGTTTACTTCGAAACTCTTCTTCTGTAATAATTTCAGCAGTATTTTCTGCAAGAATTTTGTATTGCTCATCTGCACTGATAAAACCCATCTGGACTACCTCCATATTTATATTATTCATTTGTATTAAAAAAAATACCAGTATTATGAAGCTTGATCTTTTCCCTTCGGTTCAAGGAAAAAGATATAAAAAAAATAACCCCTTTTTAAAGAGGAAAAATTAGATAAGGATCCGAGCAAACTAATAAGCCGAGTTCTGTTCTTCCGGGGTCGTAATAAACCCACAGAAGCAACGGTCATCTATCTTGGATGCCAGTTGCCTGTCATCTCAAGCAACCTAACCCGGGGAGTCAGCGGGCAACTTCGTCCTCCCCCTATTTGGTTTTGCTCCGGGTGGGGTTTACCTAGCGAACCGGTCTCCCGATCCCTGGTGCGCTCTTACCGCACCGTTGCATCCTTACCCGAAGTTGCCTCCGGGCGGTATATTTTCTGTGGCACTTTCCTTAAGGTCACCCTTACTGGGTGTTACCCAGCACCCTGCCCTGCGGAGCTCGGACTTTCCTCGAGAAGAACCTTGCGGTTTTCTTCCCGCAACCGTCTTGTTTACTCGGACCCTTCTAATTATCTAATTAAATTATAGCACCACTGAATAATGGTGTCAAAACTATGAAATTAATCCGTCATGACTATCAATTTTCGCCCAGGGTTGACAAAAATTCCAGGACCTCGTCTAAATCAGAGACAGGAACAAGTTGAATATCCCGTACTGCTTTACTGGCTTCATCATAATTGTCATGGGGTAAAAATAAATAATCTACATTAGCTTTTTCAGCAGCTATGACCTTTTGGGTAACTCCACCGATTCTCCCCACCCTTTCGTCTAAATCAATGGTTCCTGTACCGGCAATCAATTTACCTTTGGCTAAATCTTCTGCAGTAATTTGATTCATAATTTCCAGGACAAACATTAGTCCTGCAGAAGGGCCGCCAATATTTCCGGTATCCATAATAATTTCCAGTGGAGTAACCGGTTCCCAGGGTAAAGTTTTAATATATATACCGAAAAAGGGTAATTCTTGATCATCAGGATGAGGACCGGTAGGAACAGAAAGAACCATATCCCGGGTATCACGAATTATTTTCAAGGTGATTTCCTGGCCGACCTGGAAATTTTTTAAAAACAGGGGCACTTCAGAAGCAAGATTAACATTTTTATCTTCAACAAAAGTAATAACATCTCCTACCTGAAGAAAGCCTTCGGCAGGAGCATTTTCCAAAAAATCAACCACTTCTGCCCCGTCACTGACTATATCTACCTCATAACCCGTCCTGCGTAAAGCAACCACCTGGGCAATGTGCTGGCTTTCCCTCATATACTCTCTCAGCAGTTCCCTGTACTCCTCTTCTTCCATATCCCTTGGAATAACTCTTTCCCTGTGGTTTAAATTCATGTGGGGATGGAAGAAACCATAAGCTGCTGTATAAATATTTGCCTTGCTATGGGTCACTGTAAGTAAGAAAAAATGACCGTTATCGCTTTGATCAGCACTTTCCACCTCTATCATTCCGCTCAGATCCACAGCTCTGCTCGGGCTAACCACATAATAGTCTAATGGTATAAAATAACCGCTTATTAAGAAAGCAGAAACAACAAGAATAATGCCAAGAGGCCTTCTTATTTTCAATCCTGACCCAACCTTTATATAGGATTTGTATATTATTAATACTAATTGCCAATTTTTCTCAAACCTTGAATAATAGAATAAAGATGATTACTGGTATTTTCTTATAATAATATCATAGACTTCGGGGGGAACCAGGCTGCTGATATCGCCACCTAGCCCGGCAATTTCTTTAACAATGCTCGAGCTTAGATAAGAATATTTATTATTGGTCATCATAAACAGGGTTTCGATTGCCGGGTTTAATTTTTGATTAACTAAAGCCATTTGAAACTCAAATTCGAAATCAGACATGGCCCTGAGACCTTTTATAATTATTTTAACATTATTATTTTGAGCATAATCAATCAGTAAACCTTTGTAGTAATCAACTTCAACATTAGAATAAGGTTTTGTAACCAGTTCTAACATCTCCACTCTTTCTTCTATACCAAAAGTGGCCACTTTTCGCGGGTTCTCCAGGACAGAAACCGTAACATGATCCATAATTTTACTTGCCCTGATGATAATATCAAGATGTCCTTTGGTGACCGGATCAAAACTGCCGGGATAGATTGCCTTGGTCAAAATGTTTCCCCCTTTGTAACGGTTGATAAGATAAGCATATAAATATAGCAATAATAAGTTTTCGCTAACTATTTGTCATAACCTGCAAAATGTCAGAAAAAAATTGTCCTGTGAAAAAAAAGTTGTCCCTTTTCGGTTGATGTGCTAAAATATAACGCGTGACATTAAATGTGCCGGGAGGGTATTAAAATGGCCAAAGTATGTGTGATATGCAATAAAGGTAAAAGCACTGGTTTTCAAATCAGTCACTCAAATATTAAAACCAAAAGAAAATGGTATCCTAACATCCAGAAAATTAAGATCCTGCTCAATGGAACACCCCGGCGGGCTAATGTCTGTTCTCGCTGTATTAAAGCAGGTAAGGTCGAAAGAGCAATCTGATTCATCTTCTGATTCATCTTTAAATAAAAACGAATTACAACTTGAAAAAAAGGAAGCATATAAAATAACTGCTTCCTTCTTTAATGTCTGCATTTTCAAACCGGCTTTAAGACAACGGTTTTAAACTTTGTCGAGGAAATATTTCTTTGATTCATAAACGACATCGGCAATTTCTCTTTTTGGCGCAAAAGTATTGATCGGCTCATACCGGGTAAGCAGGCGAATGCCGGAGTATGCTTTTCCTGCTTCTTCACCCTCCAGGGTTCCGGCTATAACTTCCCTGGCCCAGCCTTCCATCTTGGGCACCATTTCGTGAATGAAACATGAAGTCATGCTCATTGCCAGCTTGGATTCCTCGCTTTCACCTTTAGCCATCATTTTCTTGGCCCGGAGCAAACCGCTTTCAGCGGCAAAAACCTCCATGGCCATATCAGCCAGCCGGCACAGAATTTCCTGTTCATTCGTTATATTTTCAGTATATTTTTGGGCGGCGTTACCAGCGGCAAGCAGGAAAAGTGTTTTCATATTATTAACATAAAATTCTTCCCTCTCCGGAGTGCTTCCAGGAATCTCTGCTTCTTTTAACTTGCCCAGGGTCCCACCGAGTCCCATAACCGCTTCCATGAAAGGCACTTCATTTTTCATGGCTTTGCGTAAAAGGGTCCCGGGAATGAGCATGCGGTTAACTTCGTTTGTTCCTTCAAAAATACGGTTAATGCGGCTGTCGCGGTAAGAACGTTCTGCCGGATATTCCTGGCCATACCCGTACCCACCGAAAATCTGGACTCCTTCGTCGGCGATCTGGTCCATTTTTTCAGAACAGAAGACCTTGGATATAGAGCATTCGATGGCATACTCTTGGATAGCCTTGACGATATCGGATGTATCTGCGCCGCTTTCCTTTACCTCTTCCAGCTTTTCATCAATCATCCCGGCAATGCGATAGACCATACTTTCCATCATATAGATAAGCATAGCCATATCAGCAAATTTATTTTTAATTATATTAAACTGAGCTATTGCTTGTTGAAACTGAACTCGTTGCAGGGCATATTCAGCTGCAAATTCGATAACTTTTTTGCCTCCGCCAACACAGGCTGCCCCTAGTTTAAAACGCCCGATATTAAGAATATTAAAGGCTACCTGGTGGCCCTTGCCTTCTTCCCAAAGCATGTTTTCGACCGGAACCCTGGCATTTTCCAGGATTACACTGCAGGTTGAAGAACCTTTAATGCCCATCTTTTTTTCTTCCGGGTCAATGGACACCCCTTCAGTATCAGCATCAACAATAAAAGCAGTAAACCTTTCACCATCAATTTTGGCATAAGTAACAATAACATCGGCCCAGGCAGCATTGGTAATATACTGCTTGGCTCCATTCAGGATATAATGTTTACCATCGTCAGATAGCACAGCCTTGGTTTTACAATTTAAGGCATCCGACCCTGCTTCAGGTTCGGTTAAAGCATAAGAAGCAATTTTTTCACCGCTTGCCAAACCGGGAAGATACTTTTTCTTCTGCTCCTCAGTACCGAAAAATACAATAGGCAGAGTTCCGATCCCGGTATGGGCGCCAAATGCCGTAGCATATGAACCGCCGCTTAAGGATGAACACTCGGCAATAATATTGGTGGTAATTTTGTCTGATTCTTCTCCACCGTATTCTTCGGGGATATCGCTGCTTAAAAGACCAAGTTCACCTGCTTCGCGTAACAAACCTGTGGTTACGCCTTCAGCCATCTCTTCAATTTCATCGATCCTTGGTTCAACCTGATTCTTCATAAAGTCAACACAGGTTTTCTTTATCATCATATGCATATCATCAAAGTCTTCCGGTGTGAAAACAGAGTTTTCATCAACGGGCCCCAGCAAAAACGCTCCACCCTTTATCAGTTCGCTCATCAATAGGTCACCCCTTATTTAAATAGTCAGGCAAAATATACTTTTACCGGTTAATAGTTTCTATAGTAAAATAATTTTTCCTGCTTTGTGAAATATTTAACTTGTTTAGATTGACTATGATTAAGATGTTTTTACTTTTTCATTTTGTGATATATGCTGCTTTAAGTTTCTTGATTTAAAAACCTGTTTATGCTAACATGTAATTGCTAACAGGCCGAAGTGGCGGAACAGGCAGACGCACACGACTCAAAATCGTGCGCCCTCGGGCATGTGGGTTCGACTCCCACCTTCGGCACCAAAGCTGAAGCACAGGGTTTTCCTGTGCTTCAGATTTTTAAAGCTTTCTCTACCATTTTTAATTTTTAGCGCTCTATAGACTTACAAACTCGTTGCATTATTATCTTTATTATGGGATATTAAATACAGGCCGGTCCGATCAATCCTGCAGCAGCGGCATCAAATTAAATTTAAGATTTAACTGTTTTTTTCGCTTTTCCTGTAAAGAGAAAAAGTATTTGCTCCATCTGAAACCAGGTCAATGAGGTGTACACAACCATCCCCACCGCCTAATAAAAACGCTATATCCTTTTTCTTCATTTCCAGTGGAATAGTATCTTTAAGTTGATCCATATAGACCACTGCTTCTGCACAAACCGGATCAGGGGCGCGAAGAATTTTACCCCTGGCACTTTGAATCTTACCCTCCTCTTTTTCCAGTTCTAATTCCACCGCTACACTGTGGAAAGAATCATGGAGGTGGCCAAAAAGTAAAAAATCTTTTTCATTCAGATACATGGTCTGGCTCTTCATACGGTTAAATAGTGATCCGCTCCTGTTATTATAGCCAACATGTTCATACCATTTGTGGGACACTCGATCGAGATTACTGTAAAAGCGACAGGCGTCTAAGTAAAGATTATTCCAGTATTCTTCATACTCTTGAGTGCTTTTATAACCCCTGTTTTTCCATAAAAATGTCTCTGACTGGACAACACCTCGAACCCCTTCAGCAAAGAGATCTTTTGCTTCGGCAAAATTCAGGGGCGCAAGAACTTCCCGGAGTTTTTCTCCGCAGCCAAAATAGGCTGTTACACCCTTTAAACCGGGAATCTCTGTTACACTGGGATAATCTTGACCGGAAGCACGGTAAACTTCCCACCAGGCCTGCCGGATCATAAAGCTTACAGGATCAACAATCATCCTGGCACATAGTTCTTTATCTGAACCGTTATAAGTGGTTTCCACGCACAACTCATTTTTTTCCCATCGGACGGCTGCATGCCAGAAACGTTGAAAAATGCAATGCACAAAAAAACCTCCCCTGTTTCGAAATAATATGCTGCGCCGGCGGCGGTTATATTTTAAGGATTTTTACTTACCTTCCTGTACGGTTATTTTTGTTTTATCTTTACACTGTTTTAAGATCATTTTCCAGGTATTGCCTGCGGCAAAGATTTCTCTGCAGTTTACCTGAGCTGGTTTTAGGTAAAGTTCCCGGTTGAACCAGCATAATATCACGCGGTGGATAACCGACAATACCGATTACCTGCTGACGGATTGATCGTCTGACCGTGTCGGGATCATCTGTTCGCACCTCGGCGATAACCACGATTGTTTCTTTCCGCTTGCTGCCTTCAACCCCAACTGCAATCACGTTTCCGGCCCGTACTCCTTCAACAATACCCACCGATCTTTCTATATCTTCCGGGAATATATTTCTGCCGGCAATAATAATTACATCTTTCATTCTTCCACATATAATTAGCTCCGGCGGCCCGTCATTCGGACCGGGCACAAAATAGGCCAGGTCTCCTGTACGCAGCCAGCCTTCATTAAACAAAGTATCATTAAGGTCAGGACGTTTATAATAACCGGTCATTACAGAAGTGCCTCTTATTTCAAGTTCTCCGACCTCTCTTACACCCCTCACTTGCCGGGTATCAATGTCACATATTCGCATTTCCAGGCCGGGAATAGGGTTTCCTAGCAGGGGGAAACGCCTGGTTCCTTCATCTTCGGGATCAGCAGGCCGGGCCAGGCGTTCAGTTTCCAGCGCTTTACGATCGACTGCATCTATAGCCACTCCTCTTAAGGGAGGAGGGAAAGTGCCGCCCAGGGAAAGCTCGGCCATGCCAAAAGCACAAAATATTGCTTCTGACTTGAAAAAATGTGGTTTTGAAGCCTCAACCAAACTGTCGATCACGTCGGGATCAACCGGTTCGGCACCGTTCAGCGCTATTCGGACCGTGGATAGATCCAGTATTTCACCAGTATCGGTCATGCGCCTTAAAGCACGTGTCGCCAAGACCCATGAAAAATTAGGGCCGGATGTAACAGTACCCCTGTATTCATTAATCCAGCGCATCCAGTCTGCCGGACGACCCAGAAAATCCTGTGGTGCAGCGAGCACCAGGGAACAGCCTATAGCCATGGGAACTGTGAGCAGACCGATCAAACCCATATCATGATATAAGGGCAACCAGGAAACAAATATGTCTTCTTTAACCACCCGGGCAGCTTCGATCATACCATCCACATTGGCCCCTAAATTGCGATACGGCAGCATGACCCCTTTTGGATCTGCCGTAGAACCGGAAGTAAATTGCAGGACGGCTAGTCTTTCAGGATCATCAGGCACCTCCTGAAAGTGATCGGCAGTTGGTTTGTCCGGACCGGGTTCTATCTCACTTAATAATACTATTGGAGGATCCCCTTCTTTCGCTTCCTGGTAAGCAGCCAGATTGGGATCAAGCAGCAGCATACTGATATCACCATGACTCATTAACGCCCTGGTTTGATTGGCAAATTCTTCTACAGAACTAAAGCGCATTGGTATAGGCAGCATGCTGACGCTGGCCCCTGCCAACCAGACCGCCTGGATGGCTGTGACCAGGTTTCGGGTGGTTGGACCGAGAAGGGCCACATGGTCACCCGGCTTGACTCCTCTTGCCTGTAAAGAAGCACCCATGGCCAGGGCATCCTGGTGCAGCTGCTTCCAGGTCAGGGTAACCGGCATTTTATCATCGTTACCGGCTGTAGAACCAACAAAGGTTATTGTATTTGAACCTTCTGCGGTTTTGCGTATGCGCTCTAATAAGGGCACAGATTCAATTGAATCATCAGGGGTGCTAATAATAACCGGGTTATTTTCAGTTGTTTCTATGTGTTCCTTGTTTCTCATTATAATCCTCCTGGCTGGTTAGTAATCATCATAATATCTGAAATCATAAAAATATATTTACCACAAACAGGTCGAAATCCTTTTTTACCTGGATAAAAAACAAAAAAAGATGGCCCAAATTAACAGGGCCATCCAGACCTCATTTTTAAACAATTATTTTTTAGGGACTAGTAGGGTTTTGATTTTTTTGCCAGGTAATCAAGGAGAAAGGGATTTAAAACTTTAATAAATGTTCCTTTCATACCCAGGGAACGGGATTCAATTACTCCGGCACTTTCGAATTTACGTAGGGCATTAACAATTACTGAACGGGTTATCCCGAGCTGATCGGCAATTTTACTGGCTACCAGGAGACCTTCTTTCCCACCCAGTTCTTCAAATATATGCTCAACTGCTTCCAGCTCAGAATAGGACAGAGTCGCGACTGCCAGTTGAACTACCGCTTTGTTACGGGCTTCTTCTTCGATTTCACTGGATTTGGATCTCAGGATTTCCATGCCCACCACAGTTGCGCCTGTCTCGGCCAGAATTAAATCTTCAGCATCAAAAAGCTCGTTAAAGCGAGCAATTAATAAAGTACCAAGCCGTTCTCCCCCGCCGATGATGGGAATAACGGTGGTAATTTTGTTTGCGAAAAGACACCTTTCTCCGTCCAAAAAGACACAATCATTGGACTTCTGGCGCAAGTTTACCCGTGATTCATCATCTTTAAGAAGAAAACGGTTATACTCCTCTGGGAAATAACTTTCTTTTAATACATTGTCAACCATTATTTCACATTCAAATTCATCAACTAAAGACCATCCTAATATCTTTCCTTGTCTGGAAGCAATGTAAACATTGGCATGAATTACGGTTTTTAAGACTTCAGCCACATCTTTAAAATCAACTTGCTTCCCTGTTGTTTTTTGTAAAATCTTGTTTATTTGACGAGTTTTCTCAAGTAAAGGAGAAGAAATCACGTCTTTCACCCACCTTTCTTTACTTATGTAATTTACAAAATATATTTGGTTAAATCTTTATCTTTAACTACCTTGTGCAGTTTGCTTTGCACGTACTCCTTGTCAACAATCACTTCTTGCGAGTTTGCCTGATTGGGCAAATCAAATGAGAGATCTTCGAGAATCTTTTCCATAATTGTATGCAGTCGCCTTGCTCCGATATTCTCCATCTCCTGGTTTAGATAACAGGCTGTTTGCGCTATTTCATCAATTGCATCCTCGGTAAAATTTAACTTCACTCCTTCCGTTTCTAATAGTGCTTTATATTGTTTAATTAAAGCATTGCTTGGTTCAGTAAGAATCTGCTTAAATATTTCTTCGGTCAGACTGTTTAATTCAACCCTGATTGGAAACCTGCCCTGCAGCTCGGGAATCAAATCAGACGGTTTAGTCATATGAAATGCTCCGGCCGCAATAAAAAGGATGTGATCCGTTTTTACCGAGCCGTATTTTGTGACCACCGTTGATCCTTCCACGATCGGCAGTATATCTCTTTGAACCCCTTCTCTGGATACATCGGGTCCACTTCCATGATAATCTTTACCGGCAATTTTGTCAATTTCGTCTAGAAATATAATTCCCAACTGTTCTGCTTTTTTTAACGCTTCACCAGTTACCGCATCCATGTCAATTAAACGCTGTGCTTCTTCCTGTTCTAAAATTTTCCTGGCCTCTTTGACACTAACTTTTCGTTTCTTTTTCCTGGCCGGCATAAGGTTGCCCAAAACATCCTGCAAGTTTATACCCATTTCTTCCATTCCCTGCCCACTGAACAAATCTCCAATGGGGGGCTTGCGTTCTTCAACTTCAATTTCTACCATTTGATCCTCAAGCTCACCATTAAGTAGCCGTTCTTTAACCCTTTTTTGTTCTTCTTTTGCCCGCTGCATTCTTTCAGTAAAGCTGTCTTCTTCAGCACCGGCAGGACTGCTTTCTTCCTGGGCAGGGGCAGCCTGAAAAAGGAAACCCAGTGGATTTACAGAACGACTTCTTTTTTTAGGCAGCGGAGCAATAATGTCAACTATCCTGTCGTTGGCATTTTGAATTGCTTTATCCTTAACTTCGAGCATACGTTCATTTTGGACTATTCTGACTGCAGTCTCCACCAGATCACGTACCATTGATTCAACATCACGTCCGATATAGCCGACTTCAGTAAATTTTGTAGCCTCTACTTTAACAAAAGGCGCACTGACTAGTTTGGCAAGACGCCGGGCCAGTTCGGTTTTGCCAACCCCGGTTGGTCCGATCATAATAATGTTCTTGGGAATAATTTCTTCTTGCAGTTCAGCATCCAGCTGTTGGCGGCGATACCTGTTGCGCAAAGCAACGGCTACACACCGCTTTGCATCATTTTGACCGATGATAAAACGATCCAGTTCATTTACAATCTCACGTGGAGTTAGTTCTTCTCTTGACATTAAAATAAAACAACCCTTCTATAATTCTTCAATAATTATGCTGTCGTTAGTGTAAACACAAATTTCAGATGCTATCCTCAAGGCTTCGCCTGCTATTTCAGCCGGGGACAATTGAGTATTACGCACCAGGGCTTTGGCTGCTGCTTGAGCATATGGACCTCCTGATCCTACGGCAGCCACACCATCATCAGGTTCGATAACTTCTCCGGTTCCTGAAATCAAAAGCAAAGCTTCACTGCTGGCGGCAACCATCAAAGCTTCGAGCCTTCTTAATACCCGATCAGTGCGCCATTCTTTGGCCAATTCGACTGCAGCCCGGACCAGGTTGCCCTGGTAACTTTCCAGCTTGCCTTCCAATTTATCACAAAGCGTTAGGGAGTCGGCCACGGCTCCGGAAAAACCGGCTATAATTTTCCCCTCGTACAGACGACGAACTTTTTTGGCCCCGTGTTTGACTATAGTGTTGGTGCCAAAAGTAACCTGCCCATCACCTGCTATGGCCACTTTTTGCTCAACCTTGACTGCTACTATGGTTGTACCTTTAAACATTTACTTACCGCCTTTTTCAACTATTTACGCGGAAAGGCTGCGTGATATACTCTGCTTAATTGTTCCCTGCTTACGTGAGTATAAATCTGGGTCGTCGATATACTGACATGGCCCAGCAATTCCTGCACTACCCTTAAATCAGCTCCCCCTTCGAGAAGGTGAGTGGCAAAAGAATGCCTGAGAGAATGGGGACTGATACCTTCTTTATGGGAAACCTGCCTTATATATTTTCGAAAAATGTAACGAACACCACGATCTCCAAGGGGTCTTCCCCATCTATTCAAAAAAAGCTCTTCATAAATTTTTCCGTCTTTATTAACAGCCGCCAGGGTCGGCCTGATTTTTTCCAGGTATTCTTTGATCAATTCTGAAGCAATACGGCCGATCGGTACAATACGTTCTTTGCTGCCTTTCCCGTAAACCTTGACCAGTCTTTCTTCCAACTGCAAAGATGCAATATGCAAGTTTACCAGTTCACTAACCCGTAATCCGGACGAATAAATCAGCTCAAGCAAGGTTCGATCTCGAAAACCAAGCGGTGTTCGGCTGTCCGGTACTTCCAATAAAGCAAGCAATTCGTGTTGATATAAAAACCGGGGCAGGCTTTTTTCTATTTTAGGCCGGGCAACTGCCGACCACTTTCCACTAATAATTTGCCCTTCTTTTTGTAAATAAAATAAAAAAGAACGCGTCGCAGACATTTTACGCGCAATTGATCTTCTGGAATAACCCCTGTCCTTCAGCCAGGAAAGATATTGACGCATCGTAAGATGGTTTATCTGTTCCAGGTTAGCAGTATCATTAAACTCCAATTCCATAAACTGCAGTATATCTTTTCGATAGGCCTGCAGTGTTAATGGTGATACGTTCCGGCCAACATAAAGATGATTTAAAAATCTTTCAAACCATTTATTTGTAAGCACAACGCAACACCCTTATTATCCTAACATAACTAATTCTTGGTTGCAAGCAAATGTGCTTGTTTTTAAAAAAATTCTACCTTTTTTAATTTAATCTTTTCTTTTTTATATTTGTGTTAATTACTAACTCTGTATAGCCAATTCCTGCTTTTTCAACTCCTGTTCATAGTCACAGTTTTTATCGGAACACCGGGCCACCTTGGCTTTGCCTTTTCGAACTTCTGTCATCAAGGCGTCGCACCTGGGACACTTTTCAGGCAGGGGCATATTCCAGAGTGAAAATTCACAATCAGGGTAATTGCTGCACCCAAAAAATACCCTTCCCTTCCTGGAGCGCCGTTCTACAATCATTCCGCCGTCTTTAGGGCAGGTTACTCCTGTTTCCTTAAGAACCTTTTTTGTATGTTTACATTCAGGGAAAGCGGGACAGGCCAGGAAAAGGCCAAACCGGCCATGTTTATAGATTAATTGTTCTCCGCAGTTTGGACAGGTTTCATTACTTACTTCCGGGGTAATCTCCACCTTTTCGATTTTCTTGTCTGCTTCAACCAGCCTTTCTTTAAAGAAACCATCATAAAAATCTTTTAAAACTTTTAAATGATCCTGTTTGCCTTCTTCTATTTCATCCAGCTGCTGTTCCAGCTTTGCGGTAAAATCGATATCAATTACCTCCGGGAAATAATTGATCATCAATTCAACAACCACAAAGCCTATCTCGTTAGGAACAAAAGCCTTGTTTTCTTTGATCACATAACCCCGGTGTTGAATTGTTTCTATGATCGGACTGTAGGTGCTGGGCCGACCAATCCCTTTTTCCTCCAGGGTTTTAATCAGGGAAGCTTCGTTGAAGCGCGGCGGAGGCTTTGTAAAGTGCTGTTCAGGCAGCAGTTCCAGCAAATCAAGTTCACCGCCTTCTTCCATATCGGGCAAAATAGTTTCTTCTTCGGCATCTGCCGCCTTGTAAATAACCATAAATCCGGGGAAACGCAGGGTGGACCCGGTGGCCTTAAAAGTATAATCTCCGGCGTTGATATTAACCCTTACCTGGTCATAGAGGGCAGGATTCATCTGGCTGGCCACCAACCGATTCCAGATTAATGTGTAAAGACGATTCTGGTCCCGGCTCAGGTATTTTTTAATTGATGCCGGTTCGCGCTTTATCGATGTCGGCCTGATTGTTTCATGCGCTTCCTGTGCCCCTTTACCGGACTTGTAGACCGGTGGCTTTTCAGGTAAATATTCTGCGCCAAATTTATCAGAAATCAAAGACTGTGCTTCAGTTTGTGCCTCTGGAGATATTCTGGTGGAATCGGTTCTGATATAGGTAATCAAACCGACTGTTTCTCCTGAACCGATATCGATCCCTTCGTAAAGCTGCTGGGCAATACTCATTGTTTTTCGGCCGGTAAAACCCAGCTTGGAGGAAGCTTCCTGCTGCAGGCTGCTGGTTATAAAAGGAGCAAAGGGACGCTTTTTACGGGTGGTGCGGTTTATCTTATCAATGATATATTTTTCATTCTTAACGGCATTAATAACCTGTTCTGTTTCCGATTTGTTTTTTAAGCCGATTTTTTTATTATTGTAACGATCAAGAGCAGCCATGAACTGGCTTTTTGATCCGCCCTCCTGGAGATGGGCATTGAGGCTCCAGTATTCTTCAGGATTAAAATTGCTGATCTCTTCTTCGCGGTCACAGATTAAACGTACGGCCACTGACTGGACCCGTCCGGCACTGAGACCACCTCTGATTTTGCGCCATAGCAAAGGGCTTATCGAATATCCAACCAGCCGGTCAAGAATACGCCTGGCCTGCTGGGCATTGACCCGGTTGTAATCAATCAGGCGGGGATTTTTAAATGCTTCTTTTACTTTTGTTTTGGTAATTTCGTTAAACTCAACCCGGCAGGGTTTGTCCTGGTTAACATTGAGAGCCCGGCTAATATGCCAGCAAATGGCTTCTCCTTCACGATCAGGGTCGGCGGCCAGATAAACACGGTCTGCTTTTTTGGCCGCCTCTTTCAACTCTTTCAAAATTTTTCCCTTGCCCCGGATCGTGATATATTTCGCGGTAAAATCATTATCTACATCAACACCGAGCTTGCTGCGCGGCAGGTCGATAAGATGTCCCTGCGAGGCGAGCACTTTATAATTTTTGCTAAGAAATTTTTTTATCGTCCGTGCCTTGGTAGGTGATTCAACTATGACCAGGTTCATTTTTAAACCTTACCCTCCTCCTGGTTTCAATACAGGATCGTAAAAGCTGTCCGGAAGGTATTTTATCATATTTGTCAAGTTCGGGAAAAATATTTACCGGGGGTTTGGCAGATCACCTTTTTAAACTCCAGGGCCAAAAGAGTGGTAATTACCTCTGCGGCGCTGCTGCCGCAGGCATTAATGATGTCATCAATGTGCATGGGTTGATAGGGTATCAGGTTCAAAAGGGATTTCTCTTGATCTGATAGGGAGGCATAATCTTCTATGGTCAACTGCTCTTCCAGGGGCGAAGCTGAACTGATCTCACTTAAAATATCGGCCGCTGATTCGACCAAATGGGCGCCTTCTTTAATCAGCTGGTGACAGCCGCGGCTATAGGGGCTGCCAACATTACCGGGAACAGCAAATACTTCCCGGTCCTGCTCAAGGGCATATTCTGCAGTAATCAGCGACCCGCTTTTCGCCGTGGCTTCCACCACTACTGTCCCCAGGGACAATCCGCTGATAATGCGATTTCGCTGGGGAAAATGGTTGGGCAGGGGTTTTGTGCCGACCGGAAATTCACTTAAGACAGCTCCACCGGCTATAATCTGATCCATTAAATCAGCATTACGGAGCGGGTAACAGCTATCAAGACCACAACCCATGACAGCAATTGTGTATCCGTTATTATCAAGGGCTCCCCGGTGTGCAGCAGTATCTATCCCTAATGCCATTCCACTGACTATAGTAATTCCTGCTGCAGCCATTTCACCGGCCAGGCGCTGAGCCACTTCTTTACCATAAAAAGTAGAACGCCTGCTGCCGACAATAGCTACCGCAGGCTGCTCAATACTGCTCAAATCACCCCTGAAATAAAGAACCGGCGGCGGGCAGGGTAATTGTTTTAACAAGGGCGGGTAATAATCAGAATCGACAGAGATGCAATTTATCTCATGTTTTTCAAGTTTTTCCCATTGCTGATCGGGATCAATTTCGGTCCGTTCCTCGATAAACCTGTCTATGTGCCCCTGCATGGTTGCCACATTTCTCAAGCCCTCAGCAGGTGCTTCCCAGGCTGTTTTAGCCAATTTAAAATAATCGATCAAGGCAGTAATCCGTTTAGGACCAAGAAACGTAATATTATTTAGAGCATTAAGGTAAGCAAGCTGATCCTGATCTGCATTTGTCATCTAATCTATACCCCTCTCATCTTTTTAACTGCAGCAGTTCTCTTAGTGATCGCTTCAAAAATCTCTATATTCCTATTCTACAGGACTTTTTTAGATCCTATCATAGATATAAACCTTTTGGCTTAGTTCCAGAACTTTTGCTGCCATTAGTTATTATTAGCTGCCGGAATTGTAAAAACCTAATCTACTGCAAAGTTAAGGATTAAGAGTGTTTAATTTTGCTGTTTTAAATTTTAGCCTTCGTAATCAACCAGGTGATAGCACTCCGAAGGAAGCTCTCTTAAAAATTGGGAGGGTCCTTCGGATCCTGATCCGTAATTTCGGTAATCTTCACGGTAGGTGCTCAGAAATAGATACCGTCGAGCCCTTGTGGCTGCCACGTAAAAAAGACGCCGCTCTTCATCCAGGGAAGCAGGATCTACCCGCCTGCTTGGAAATTGACCCTGGTTCATACCAATAATAAAAACGCTGTCCCACTCCTTGCCTTTGGCGCTGTGAATAGTTGAGAGAGTCAACTGCCCTCCCGAAAAATCCGATGAGGTGCTGGTATCTGAAAACACCGATTCTTCCAGGGCAAGTGATTCCAAAAAAGCTGATAAGTGATCAAATCGCTCGGCATAAATGGCCAGGCGCTCGATACCATGCAGCCTGTCTTCATATTGGTCGGCATAATTCTGCCCCAGGATATCATTGTAATTCATCTCTAAAACAGTATTGATCAAGCCGGGCACATTATCATGACTGCTGCTGGATAAAGTATTAAGGGTTATACGCAGGGCTTCCCATCCTTCTTTTCCCCTCGATGGTGTTTCCTTGCCTGCAAGGGCCGCTTCAAGCGGATTTTCAGCCAGTTTTAACTTAGACCACAGTTTATCAAAAGAAGCCTGGCCCAGTCCCTGCTGCAGGGTGGTTATGCGGCGCCAGGAGTTTTCATCATGGGGGTTGTAGATCACCTTTAGATAGGCCAGGATATCTTTAACATGGGCCTTCTGGAAAAATTTAATTCCGCCGTAAGTACGGTAGCTGATCCCCTGCCGGCCCAGGGCAAATTCCACCTCGGGGGTAAGATAAGAACTGCGGTATAAAACGGCAATCTCGTTTAAAGGTATCCCGCTGTTCTGCAGTTCCCAGATACTTTGCAAAACAAAAGAAGCTTCCTGCCGTGAATCAAAAACTTTGGCTACCACAGGCTTTGCCTCCGAAGGGTTCCGGGAAAAGAGCTTTTTAGGCAGCTGCTCCCGGTTATAGCTGATCAAACAGTTGGCCAACTCCACTATTTCCGGGCTGCTGCGGTAGTTTTGTTCCATGCGTACCACCTGGCAGCGATCATAACGGTCAGGAAAAGATAATATGTTCCCAATATGGGCATGACGAAAAGCATAAATTGACTGGGCATCATCCCCGACAACACAAACCGAGCTTTGACCGGTGAACAGATCGATAATCCGACCTTGAACAATATTTGTATCCTGAAATTCGTCGACCAGGACATGCTTGAAGCGCCGCCGGTACTGCTCTCTAATCTGGGGATTTTTTTCAAAAAGATCCAACCAGCACAGTAAAAGATCATCAAAATCAAAAGCATTGCTGTCACGTTTTTTCTGCTCATAGAGTTCAGCTACGTTATTGACCGTTTCCAGGAATTCTAAACGATATGGATAATATTCTTCCATAACTTGCTTGATGGATATTCCGGAATTGCGGGCCTGACTGATAATTCTTCCCAGCAGTCCGCGCTGCATGATTAATTTTCGATCCTCATCACCGATCTGTAAGGTATTTAGAATATGCTTCATGGCCGACCGGCTGTCATCTTCATCAAGGATGGTAAAATTTGGGGTCCTGCCCACCTGGGCGAAATGTCTTCGTAAAATTCGTGACCCGATGCTGTGAAAAGTGCCGGCCCACAGTTCGCCGGGCAGAAAGCCAAGCAGTTTTTCCAGGCGTTCTTTCATCTCCCCGGCAGCCTTGTTGGTAAAGGTAAGTAAGAGAAGCTGTTCGGGCCGGACGTCGCATTTAATCAAATGAGCAGCGCGGTATATAAGGGCCCTGGTTTTACCCGAACCGGGACCGGCCAGGCCCAAAAGGGCCGGGTCGTTTGTTGTGGCAAACTCGAATTGTGCCTGGTTGAGATCTTTTTTTAGTATATCAATCCATTCGGGAGCAGGTTGAGGCTGTTGGTTTTCTAAAGAATTATAATTGTCCACAGTTATTGTCCTTTCCGGGGAATTAATAATAGCTAGGCGAATCATAACATACTTTTCCCGGTTCATCCAGACGATGCAGCTAAAAGCCAGTGAACCAGGACCGTTAAATCAAGCAGACAGTATATTTTTTTAAGGTAACATTTGTTATAATTATTTTATAACGCTGGAGACAAATATATGCTTAATAATGTAAAAGAAATATTCCTGGAAGTTTTACAGGCCATTGTTCCGATTGTGGTAGTGATAACCCTGATCCAGTTTTTTGTTATCCGCACCCCTATCGAGCTGTTCTGGCAGTTTATCATTGGCGCTGTCCTGGTTACCAGCGGGCTTTTCCTTTTCCTGGTAGGGGTTCGGATCAGTTTACTGCCCATCGGTCATATGATCGGCTCAGAATTAGTGTCACGTGGTTCTGTTGTCATCCTGCTTGTTGCCGCTTTCATCTTCGGGTTCGTGGTTACCGTGGCTGAACCCGATGTCCGGGTGTTATCCCACCAGGTGGATATTGCTTCAGCCGGGGCAATAGAGGCTGGGGTTCTCATTATTGCTGTATCCCTCGGAGTTGGTTTTTTTGTTACCGTGGCAATATTGCGCATCCTCCTGGGTGTCCCCATTGCCTACCTGCTGACAACCGGTTATATACTGATCGTTATTCTCTCCTTTTTTGTACCACCGGATTTTGTGGCCATCTCATTTGATGCCGGCGGTGTAACTACCGGACCTATGGCTGTACCTTTTATCCTGGCCCTTGGAGTAGGTGCGACTTCTGTGCTGGGAGGTAAATCAGGGGTATCTGATACTTTCGGTCTGATCGGCCTTGCTTCCATCGGACCGGTGATCGGGGTTATGATTTTAGGGGTGATTTTCGGATGAATTTCAGCTTTGTCCTGCAAGAATTTGATCAGGTGCTCCTGGAAGTCTTAACCGCAGTTACCCCCGTTTTAGGCATGTTTCTGCTTTTCGTGCTGATTTACAAACTACCGAAAAACCTGCTTTTGACCCTTTTAAAAGGTGTGCTTTTTGCTTTTGCCGGCCTGGCTCTTTTTTTGCAGGGAGTCAAGGTGGGGTTTATGCCGGTAGGAACTGAAATGGGATCTGTACTTGGCGGTATGCCTGATCGCTGGATTTTGATCCCCATCGGTTTCCTGCTTGGCTTCGTGGCCACCCTGGCCGAACCGGCAGTGCGTATCCTTTGTCACCAGGTTGAAGATACATCCAGCGGAGCAATTAAAAGCAATTTGATCCTCTATACTCTCTGCCTGGCAGTCGGTATTTTTATTGCCCTGGCTATGACCAGGATAATTTACGGTATCCCTTTTTACTATATAATTATTCCAGGCTACATGCTGGCCATAATTTTAATGATATTTTCCAAGCCTTCATTTACAGCGGTCGCTTTTGATTCAGGTGGGGTAGCCACCGGTCCGATGACCGTTACCTTTATCATGGCGCTTGCTGTCGGAGCGGCCGACACAATGGAAGGGCGCGATGCAGTTGTCGATGGCTTCGGTTTAATCGCCCTGGTTGCTCTTGCTCCAATTATAATGGTTATGCTGCTGGGCTTTTTATTTCCCGAAGAAGAAGCTGAGCAGGATCCATACGGTGAAGATCTGGAAACAGAGTCGGACCATGGCGATAAAGAAAATGAGGGTACAGAGAAACATGAGAGTACAGAAGATGATCAAAGTAGTGAAGCAAGTGGAGATTTAGAAGAAGCAGAAGTTGAGCCATATGAAGAAAGCAACATATCTGATGACGAGAAAAACCAAAATGCCGGCAATAAGAATGAGGAGGACGATAATCATGACCGAGATCCCCAAGCATGACTTAATTGTAACCATTGTAAAAAAAGGCTGCTGTGAAAGAATTGTAAAAGCTGCCAAAGATGCCGGTGCCGAAGGAGCAACTATTATACCGGCCCGGGGCAGCGGAATTCACGAACAAAAAAAACTAATGGGCATTCCAATCGAACCGGAAAAAGAAATCGTTTTGACCATTATCCAGCAGCACAAAACTAACAAGGTCTTAGAAGCAGTCAAAAAGGCAGGCAGGATGAATCAGCCTGGGACTGGTGTGGCCTTTGTTGTTGAGCTAAAGGAAGTTGTCGGGATAGTGCACCTGGTAAAAGCACTCGGCTTAGACCCTGATCAGCAAGTAGAAGACAAAGGAAAAGACCAGGGCTGCTGATAAAACTAATCACAAAACTAAAAAAAGAGGAAGAATAATTCTTCCTCCTTATTGCATAAGTTGTATACTTTTATCACGAATACTTATTTATATTTTATTAAATTCATCTTTTCCCACTCCGCAAACCGGGCAAACCCAGTCATCGGGAAGGTCTTCAAAAGAAGTTCCCGGATCAATTCCTCCCTCACTATCTCCTTCAGAGGGGTTATACACATAACCACATACCTGGCATTCATACTTATCCATTAAAGTATTCTCTCCTTTCCAAGGTTAAAACTTAATAAATTATACCACACAACTACCTTTTGGATAAATCATTTTTGCAAAAATGCAGTTACATATACTCATTCTTAAAACATAAAATTACCGAGTAAAAATGTTTATCTTATTCTTGAGCAGGACAAAAGTTATGGGTCGGCGAAGGTAATAAAAAGGCAAATACATTTCCTGCCAACATTTTGCAGCTTCACGATAATCATTTCCTTTTCTTAAAAAAGTTAAATCTTTTAAGCAGCAGTTGTAATATTCATTAATGCAACTATTGGAGGTCTGAACAATGCTAGCCAAAGTCCATTCCTGTACAATTTTAGGGATCAAGGGCATTCCCCTGGAAATTGAAGTCGATATTGCTGATGGTCTTCCTGCTTTCGATATCATCGGCCTGCCGGATGCTTCCGTCCGGGAAGCAAAAGAAAGGGTCAGAGCCGCCGTCCGCAACAGCGGCTTTGCATTTCCATACTCCCGGGTTACCGTTAACCTGGCCCCGGCTGACTTAAAAAAAGAGGGATCTGCTTTCGACCTGGCTATTGCCGTTGGTTTTCTGGCCGCAACCGGGCAAATATCCAAAGGTGATAAGCTGGATAATGCCATCTTCATTGGTGAATTATCACTGGACGGCAATCTGCGCAGCATAAACGGCACCCTGGCCATGGCTTTATCCTTAAGCAAGCTTGGATTATATAATGAAAAAACTCTATACCTTCCTGAAATGAACTCTACCGAAGCAGCCCTGGTCAATAACCTGAAAGTTAAAGGGGCAAATTCATTAACCCAGCTGGTTAGTTGCCTGCGCGGTAATGAAGATCTGCCGGCAGCCCGGCCCCTTCCCGAACATTTGAAAGAAGAGAGGCACACTGAACTTGACTTCAAAGAAGTCAAGGGGCAGGAAACCGCCAAGCGGGCCCTGGAAATTTCTGCAGCCGGATCTCACAACTTATTATTCTACGGACCACCAGGCAGTGGTAAAACCATGCTGTCCAGGCGAATACCCTCCATTCTTCCCGCTCCAGGTTCGGATGAAGTTCTTGAAATAACCAGGATTCACAGTGTGGCCGGTCTGTTAACCCCTAACAAACCACTGTTGACCAGTCGACCTTTCCGCAGTCCGCACCACAGCGCTTCCATAGCAGGAATAATTGGTGGCGGCAAAACCCCAAAACCGGGTGAAGTCACCCTTGCTCATTTGGGGGTCCTTTTTTTCGATGAAATGCCTGAATATAGCAGGGAAATTTTAGAAGCACTAAGGCAGCCCCTGGAAGACAAGGAAGTAACCGTAACTCGTAGTGCCGCAACAGTGACCTATCCGGCTGATTTTATGTTTATCGGTTCTATGAATCCCTGCCCCTGCGGCAATTATGGCGATCCCCACCTGGAGTGCCGCTGCAGCCCAAGCCAAATTTCCCGCTACCGGAGCAAGCTGTCCGGACCACTGATGGATCGCATTGACCTGCAGGTAGAAGTGCCGGCCATTAAATATGAACAGCTGGAACATAAAACCCCGGGGGAGAGTTCATCAGTTATTCGCAAACGGGTGGAAACTGCCCGTTTAAAACAACGTGAAAGGTATAAAACAATAAATGCAGTTACCAATAACCAGCTGCTTCCAAAGTATTTCGATCAATACTGTCCGCTGACCAAAGAGGCACATCAGCTGCTGCACCAATCATTTAAAGTTTTAAACCTGTCTATGCGCGCCCATGACCGCATTATCAAGGTGGCCCGCACCATAGCCGACCTGGACAAGTCCCAGGTTATCGATGCTGTTCACATCGCCGAAGCAGTGCAGTACCGCAGCCTGGACCGCCTGCAATAATGTCAAAGTACATGTCAAAGGGACGGTTCTTATGACAACAAACATGTCAAAGGTATGTCAAAGGGACGGTTCTTACGACAACCAATGACACTTAATACCGAGGAAAAAATCATACTTCAGGATGATATCAATTTCGGACTGCAGGACCTTTAATGAAAAATACATGCCTGGTAAGCTTAAATCAACAACAGCACAATGCTGCTACCAGGAGGTTTTATCAATGCAAGAAATCATTAAATTACCTGCCCGGAAAATATTCTCCCAGTTAGTTTCTGAAAAAGAAAGTATCAAAAGTCGAGAAAATATTTCTTTACCGGCAAGGATGGAACAGGAGGCAAAGCTGTCACAGGCTGAACAGGCAAGGAACAATAAAATTAATGTTTATGCCTTAATGTATGGTTTGAACAGTTTTTTCTAAATATGGGTCAAGCTTAACGATTTGGAGGAAGCCAGACAATGGATGCTCTTAGCAGAAAGAATGGGAAATAAAAAAGACAGCTGCCCGGGAAAACGGCAAGGGTAAATTATTAGCAGCAAATCCCCCGGGCAGTTCACGTGAATATGCATGTCAAAATTATGTCAAAGGGACGGTTCTTATG
>SKXC01000078.1 GCA_007128625.1 Syntrophomonadaceae bacterium
CTTTTGATCATGCTGGTAATATCAGCGGTGATCACCCCACCTGATATCATCTCCCAGGTGATTATGATCTTGCCTTTAATTTTTCTTTACGAGCTGGGGATTATAATGGTTTTAATCAGTGAAAGAAAACGCTTAAAATTAATTTCGCAGTGAAGTTGAATCCTTAATCTAGCGGGGTGACAGTTTGCTCGAGAAGACCAAAAATAATGACAGCGAACTTAAAGGAGCGGTTATACTTGCCGGCGGGGACAGCAAGCGCCTGGGGCAGCCGAAGGCTTTGCTGGATTTTAACGGCCGCTCCCTGATTGAAATAATGGTAACCCGTCTTTTTGAGCTTTTCCAGGAAATTACCGTGGTTACTGATCGACCCGAACTCTATGGTGATTTGCCCGTGCGGCTGACCGGTGACCTGCTTAAAGAGGGGGAAAAAAGCCCCCTGCGCGGTATTCATGCCGGCCTTATTTCTTCAACCCTACCTTATCAATTCATGGTTGCCTGTGACATGCCTTTTTTGAACCTGGAGCTAATAAAATATATGGGCGGAGTTGTTTCAGGCTATGACGCGGTTGTGCCGCTAATAGGTCGCTACTATCAACCGCTATATGCCTTTTATAACCGCTCATGTATTGATATAATTGAAAAGCAGCTCAGCTTGGGTCGTTACAGGGTTACTGAATTATATGCAGGCTTAAAAATCAGATATATCAGTTTGCCGGAAATTTTGCGTTTTGATCCCGACCAAAAGACTTTTATTAACATTAATACCTGGGATGATTATCAGCGGGCCCTGGAGATCATAGCCGGTAAAAATGAACCCGGCTAGCATCGGCTGAGTAAGGAGGAAATGAGCAAATGAAAATACCTGGTTACATAGGATCTTTAGCGTTTGGCTTGAAAATGGGGGTAATTCTGCCGGGAATGGATATTGGGGAAAAAATACTGGAAGCCCTGGTTCCCTGTAACCAAGATGGATTGCTGGGAGAAAATGATGTGATTTGTATTACTGAATCTATTGTTGCCCGCGCTCAAAACAACTATATCACCATAGATGATATTGCCCGGGAAATAAAAGAGAAACTAAACCTTGTTCCAGAAAGCAGGGTGGCCGTGGTTTACCCGATTGTCAGCCGCAACCGGTTTTCAATGATTTTAAAGGGTATCGCCCGCGCCGTGCCCCGGGGAGAGGTAATAGTGCAGCTTTCTTATCCTGCCGATGAAGTGGGAAACCAGGTTATAGCCCCGGATTTTGTCGAAAGGTTGGGCAAAGAAACGATTACCGGGGCCGATTTAGGCGATTCCAAATTTGAGCACCCGGTTACCGGTGTCGATTACATAGGCCTCTACCGCAAGATAATTGAAGAAGAGGGAGCCCGGCCTGAAATCCTGCTTTCCAATAACTCTTTAAAAGTGCTGGACTATAATCCGGATGGAGTCATTGCCGCTGATATTCATACCAGGAATTTTACCAGGCAGGCAATTGCCGGACACTTTGAAAATTGTATTACCCTTGATCAAGTTTGCACTGAAGGTGAAGCCTATTCAGAGTGGGGGCTTTTGGGCAGCAACATGTCATCGGGAGAAAGGCTCAAACTGGCCCCGCGTGAGGGGAAAAAGATGGTTGAGCAGCTGCAAGCCAGGGTCAAAGAAAAATTTGGCCTGAATGTGCAGGTGATGATTTTCGGAGATGGAGCTTACCTTGATCCAACAAGCGGTATATATGAGCTGGCCGACCCCTGCGCTTCTTTTGCGGCTACGGAAGGATTAAACTGTGTGCGGGAAGGATTTAAATATAAGTATCTGGCTGACCAGTGCTTTGATGAGGGTTATGAAACAGCTGAGGAAATTGAAACCTTTCTTGCTGAAAGCGCCGGTAAAGAAATGTCGCAAAACAGCATGGAAAGGGAAGGAACTACCCCGCGCCGGATGGAAGATGTTCTGGCCAGTTTGGCCGATTTAATCAGCGGCTCAGCCGATGCCGGTACGCCGGTGGTGGTAATTAAAAACTTCCTCGACTAGTTTTGAACAGTAAAACCGGAACAGTAATGATCAGAAAAACGCTCCAGAATGCCGGGAAAAAATCGCCAAAACGGGTATAGATTGTTTCCCTGGTAGTCATATCAAGGGGCAGGATAAATACGGCCTGCTCACTTTTTCCGGACCGGAACAGTTCTCGTCCCCGGTAATCGAAAGAAATAGTGATGCCGCTGTTAGCCACCTGGGTGACCCCCCTGCCGGTTTCAGCCGCCCTGATTGCTGCTACCTGGGCATGCTGCTCCAGCCCGATTGATTCCTCAAACCAGGCATCATTGGTTACCACAAATTGATGGCGGCTGCCTTGTTTTGCAAACAGGCGCATGTGATCGCCGAAATAAGATTCAAAACAGACTACCCCGGAAACCTTGATACCGTCGACTTCGAAAATGGTAATGTCATCGCCGGCAGTATAACTGCCCAGCAGTAGATCCAGCTGCAAGATTTGGTTTAACAGCTGCTCGGCAGGGAAAAATTCAACAAACGGCACCAGCCGTTGCTTGTTGTAAACAGGAATAGCTTCCTGGTTTTTAGAAAGAAGCGTGATCGAGTTGTAAAGGTTGTCTTCACGGCGAATGCGTGCCCCGTACAGCAGGTCAACCTCGTGTTCAGCGGCCAGCCGGGCCAGGTTTGGCGGATGTTTTTCTTCCACTCTAAAATCAAGGTGGACCACAGTTTCAGGCCAGACCACCATTTCCACCGCCGGATCTGATGTCAGGGCTGCCCGGGTTAAATCCAGGTAATGATCGACGATTTCATGCCGGTTTCTGTCAATAACCAGTTCCGGAGCGATGTTGCCCTGGATCAGGGCCACCCGCAGCGGGCTTCTTTCGCTTGCTACCGGTTGTAAAACTGGCACAATCAGGCCTGCAGCCAGCAAAAAAACAAAAACTGAGGCCACGGTAAAAAGGCTTTTCTTCCGTAGTTCCTGCCGGTAGGAAAGCAGGATTATCGTTTGGAAAAAGACGATCAAAAAAGGCAGACCCCAGTAACCGTAAACAGAGGCAATGTTAAGCAGAACGGGATATTGCCACTGGGTGTAACCAAGGTAGCCGACATTGTAAGCCAGGAAACTCAAAGATCGAAGGTACTCCACGACCAGCCAGATTGAGGGTACTGCCAGAGCGGCCAGCCAGGGTTTGGCCGCGTTCTTGATCAGGGCTGTAGCCAGGGCGAAAACCCCGTAGAAAAGGCTGGTATATACCACCAGGGCCGTCATTGCTATGGTGGCCAGCAGATCAGATAAATATGGGTATAAAACATTGGCCAGGTACAGGTTTACATAAAGGTTAAAGGGCAGGCCAAAGATGAAACCGGCCCAAAATGCCTGCCGCGGTGAAACCTGCAGACAGGTCCAAAGCAAAGGAAGCAGGGCAACCCAGGCCATGTAACCCTGTTCAAAGGGAGGATGAGCAGAAATAATTATTATGCCCGATAAAAAGGGAGCCAGAAGGTAGCCGTATTTTTTGCCTGTGATATTTTTTAGGCTCACTTTTGCCTTCATTGATAACCGGCCTTTCATAAAGATATTACCTTTCATGGCATAACAGGCCTGGTTTAGCCTGGAAAGGTGCCTGCAAATATTTTAACACAAGCATTCCTGTTTTACCTAAGCACCGGAGATGATCTTGACCGCGTCAGTTTCAGATGATATAAAATAATCAATTCAATACTTAATACAGTTAACAGTTGATAGCTACAAATAAACCGGTGGGGAGAGAAATACCATAAAAACGGACAGCCTTCTTGATTATATAAAAGAACTCGACCATGTATTCAGCCGGTTGATTTACCGGGTCAGGGTCCTGCACAGTCGTTATACGGTAGATGAGATTACAGATACCCAGTTTATTGTCCTTCGTTTGCTGCGTAAAGCTCCCTGCAACACCTCTTTTCTGGCTCACATGCTCGGAGTGACCCTGAGCGCGGTTACCGCTTTAATAAACCGTTTGTACAAAATGGGCCTGGTTGAAAGGGAGAGACTGGAAAAAGATCGCCGCCAGGTCAAAATCACCATCACCCCAAAAGGGAGGCAGGTTTTAGCAAATGTGGAAGACAGGCGCAACCTTTTGCTGGCTGTTTACCTTTCCCACCTGCCGGAAAATAAACGGGAGCAATTACTTGATCTCCTGCGGCAGGCCGCAGATTTATTCGAATCTGAAGATATTCTCAAAGGAGATGTTCTGGGAGAAAAAACTGACTGAGCACCTTAAATCAGTCCAGGTATACATCTAAAAGTGTTTTCCACCGGATACGCTTGCTGTATCCGGTGGAAAAATTTGCCCTTAACTTACTTTTTTGATGAAGAAAATTGCCCTTTTCATCTTTGTTTTTTTAGGCTTGTCCTTCACTGAGTTCCTCTTTTTTTCTCTTGCGCCGCAAACTTCTGCGTACAAGCAGCCACACTACAAGGCCTATCAGAGCCAGGATTATTAAGACCGGTATAATAGCAGCAAAGACTAAGATTATAAGTGAAACAGAATTTAAGATAAAGTTAATGCTGCCGTAAAGAGAATGCATAATGCGCTCACCCAGGTTCTGAAAGGGAGCAGGAGAAACAGTTCCGGTCGGGATGGTTTCTTCCCGCAGGGAAACATTTATAGTGGAAAAAGTGATCTGGTCTTCCAGCTGAGTTAAACGGGCCGACATCGATTCGATCTCACCCCTGACCCGGTTAAGTTCCCTTTCCACTTCCAAAACCTCTTCTACATTTTCAGCCATTTCCAGGATCTCTGTCAGCCTTTTTTCCTGGGCAATCTGGTTGTTCAGGCGTGATCTGAGATCAACATACTGCATAGTAACATCTTCCAGTTCTGTTTGGACATTGGTTGCTTTTCCCAGGGTTTCAAGTTGATCTAAAACAGCCTCAAAATGCTTTTCCGGTATGCGCAAAGTCATTCTTGCGCCGTATTGCCCCTCTCTAATTTCATAGATGTATGAACTACTGACAATTCCATCTGCTTCTCTTACTATCTCCCTTATATCATCTACCTTTGCCCTGGTATCTTTCACCGCCAGGTCTACAGATCCCCGGCGAATCACATGGCGAAGTCCGGGTTCGCCGGCTTCCTGGTCGAGAACTTCTTGTTCAACCGGACCTCTTTCAGCCTCAATCATACCTTTGTCTTCAGCTACCATTTCCATTCGGTCACGTGGGGCTACCACCATGGCGTCTTGTTCGGTGCTAACAGCGCAGGACATTAATACCAGTGGTGTTAAACCAATCAGGATAGCCATACCAACGATCAAAGCAATTTTTTTTGCAGTCATCTTTCCCCCTCCTTTAGTTTGTAGACAAGCGGAAGCGAAAAACGGTTCCCCCTAAAATATATGTGGACTGCTGCCTGAGGTTATAAAAAAGAATAGCTAATAATCAATATGACATAGACAGACTGCAATTGTAATATGATATAATTAACCTGGAGGTTTGAATCATGAAAGAAAATTTTTGCAGTACCTGCGGTGGGGAACTAGCCCCGAAAGAATTGTCAGTACGCTGTCGCTTATGCATGGGTAATTACCATGCCCGCTGCTGGGAAAAAACCGGTGGCTGCACAACCTGGGGCTGTACTGGAAAACCGGAGCTTAAACAGGAAGAAGATCCCCTTTCATATAAACGCTGTCCCTACTGTGGAGAAGAGATCATCAGCTTTGCCGTTAAGTGCCGTTACTGCCGGTCTTCGCTGGTCGTCTCCGAAAAGGCAGAGGCACCGGAAGCAGGTAAAAAAACCCAGGGGCACAGTAATGAATTTAGGAAGGATCCAATTTTGACCAGCCTGTTGAACCTAATATTTCCCGGCGCCGGTTACATGTACCTGGGGCAATTTAGCAAGGGACTTTTATGGTTTCTTATAGCTGTTGGTGCCTGGTTTTTTACCCGCGGGCTTGGTTTAATCGCTGTCTACCTCTGGGTAATGTATGATTCCGCCCGCCAGGCCCGCTTATTAAACCGGACCAATACTCCGCCCAATTCAAGAACCATGGAACGGCCTTAAAAAGCGGCATATTTTAAGCACGACCAGGTTTTCTAAACAAAACTATCCTGTTGCTGTTGGTCCCATAGCTGTTATTCTTGATGCCCCAGATATTTGAGGTTTTGGTGAAATGCTGCCGGTTAACCACCACACCGGCACATTCAAAACCGCACTGCAGACCCAGCGGAACGATTGTTTCTTCAAGGTTGATACTTCCCCTTCTCACTTCTCCTACCTCAAAAGCGACCCATCCTCCCGGCCTGGTTATCCGCTTGAGTTCTTTAAAAACAGCATTCATTACCAGGGCCCAGTCTTTTAATGAGGATACCGTGGTCATCTGTGGTTCGATTTTTTTAATATCGATATTATTAAACCAGCAGCGCAGCCAGTTGTCTGCCGAATATTGGACTATATCTAAAAAAGGGGGGGAAGTTACTGTCAGGCTAATGCTTTCTGCTGCTATCTCCTTCGTTTTAGAAGCATCTTTTTCCAAAAAAACCGCTTTTTTTGCCGCCCCCCGCAGCCGTTCTAACTCCGTGCCGGTCAGATTGCGCACAAGCTGGCTGCTCTTCCTGACAATTAATTTTTTTACATCGCGGTATTCCGGCTTTTGCTTAAGTTTAAGATTAATTTTTTTTTGCCGTTCAGCTGAAACTGCCTGGTTAGGGGGCATGGAATAAACAGAAAAAAACCCCTTTGAGTGGCCGGTCAGGCGATTGGTTGCGACCATTTTTATCCAGCGATCAGTTGCATCTTCACTTTTCTCTCTTTGCCGCTTTGCAAAGTAGCTGCGTAGGGCAAGCAGTTCAGTTTCTGTTTGCGGGTGGTAAAACATAGCAAGGTCAATATCTTCTTTACCCGGCCCCGAAAAAGGGATCTCAAGCAGGCGCTCTCTGATCTCGTTGATTGATGGAACGTTAAGCCTTGGTTCAGATAAGATTTTAGACAGGGGGTTGATATCATTTGATACCACGTTACGACCGAGCAGGGCTGCTTCAAGGGGGGTTGTTCCCCGCCCGGCGAAGGGGTCATAAACAATTTCAGCGGGTGAGGTTAAAAGTTCAATAAAAAACCGGGGCAGCTGCGGTTTAAAACAGGCCCGGTAAGATATTTCATGAAGTGATGAACTCTGGCGCTGGCGGGCGGTCCAGAATTCATTAATAAAATGGTTAGTTGTAATATCGTCCAGGCAAAGCTCTTCCATCCTGGTTTTTTGATGACGGTGATCACCAGGGGATAATTGCCTGTCTTGATCCAGGGTAAATGATGCCAGATATTCAGATATATCATTTATTGATGGCAAAAGAGCTCACCTTTAACAAAAAAGAGGTTAAGCATATTTTTGTTTGGCACAGTTATTGCACTGCCCGTAAAAGTTTATGGAGTGACTATCTGCCTGGTGGCCGGTTGAGGAACTAACTTTTTGATGTAAATCTTCAAGCACCGGCAGGGGCAGATCGTAGATAGAATCGCACTGCCGGCATGTGAAATGGTAGTGTGGTGAAACATTCCCGTCAAAGCGGTCAAAGCTGCTCCCCGATTCAATTTTCGTGATCAGGCCCTGGTCGATCAGGATATTAACATTACGGTATACTGTGCCCATGCTCAGGTTGGTAAACTCTTTTTTTAATTCATCATAAATCCAGCTGGCCGTCGGATGAGTATCGGTATCCTTCAGAATGTTCAAAATGTGCTCTCGCTGTCTGCTCCGCTTATATTTATATTTATTCATTAGCTTTCGATCACAATCCCCACAATTATTTTTGTTTAGATATTGTTATTATCATATAGATTATTTCTCCAAAGGTCAAGCAGCATAAAAAAACTGCAGATATTATAAATAATTGATCTGCAGCTTGTTATCTTATTTAATCAGGTATTCTCAGGCTTTTATTTAACTTACCTCAATCTTCTGCGCATTATCCCACAGGCCGTGAATGTTGCAGTAGCTTAACGCCACCAGTTCCCCGGATTTTTTAAGGGTAACAGTGGTGGTTACTTTTGGCTCGCACAGGGCACTGCCTGCATTGGCGCCCTGCACGGACTCACCATGAGCCTCAAACTGGAATGTGCCAAGATGGATGATGAACTTTTCATCTTCCGGCTTAAAGAATAATTGGATATAGCGGATATGATGTTCTGTTGTATGCGGATGTGATATCTCAGCCCCTACGCTCAGTTTAATTTCACATGGTTCATCCTTTTTTGCCGGGCCCGTTACTTCGATCACGGGAACATGCTTTTCTGCTTTCCAATCAGCAGACTGGATGTAATTACCTATTGTGCTCATAAGATTACCTCCTTTTATTGATCATATTTATGGTCTTCTTTTTTAGTATTCTATATAAAAAGTGATCTTCCTCTTTTGAACTAAAGATTATTCAGGTAAATCGTAACGGTTCCGGTTACAGAAGAGGATGTGGTTAATGCTCTTGCCGGTTTAGCCGGCCCCAAAAATTCTTTGATCCAACCTCGGCGCAGCTGCCCTGCGCCAGGTCCCCTGATATCATCTGCGGTCAGGGTTTTAGCTGGTCGGCAAGCTCTTTGGCCACAATAGCGGCCACATCTGCTGCCACGTAGTGGTCAGAGGCGGCATCAAAAAGCATGGTTGCCCGGGCTTCCTTTTTTTCGCC
>SKXC01000040.1 GCA_007128625.1 Syntrophomonadaceae bacterium
CTGTTGTGAACCCGGTTTTTACCCGGCAGGCGGTTCGGCAATAAAACCCTGTTCCATCGATGTTTTTGTCTGATCCTGGGCCCTTTTGATCAGCTCTTCCGCTTTTTTATAACATTCTTCCCGGCTCAGGCTCACCCGGGCCAAACCTTCTTCGATCGCCTTCATTGCTGTAGCGGTAGCTACCCTGGGAAACACTTCCCACATATCCATGGTCGGTAAAATATTTTCCGGATCCCATCCACCTCCGGGGGCGCAGGCGGCCAGTTCTTGTGCAGCAGCTATACACATCGTATCAGAAATCCCGCTGGCCTGGACATCTAAAACCCCCCGGAAAATTGCCGGAAAACCGAGAGAATTATTTACCTGATTTGGAAAATCGGAGCGACCGGTAGAAACAATTTTTGCTCCGGCTTCACGGGCCTCCCAGGGCCAGATCTCGGGAATCGGATTGGCGCAGGCAAAAACAATCGAATCGTCAGCCATGCTTTTTATCCATTCTTTTTTGATAGTATCCGGACCGGGTTTGGAAAGACCGATCAAAACATCTGCACCTTTTAAAGCCTCTGCGGCCCCGCCGACAATTCCCTCACTGTTCGTGCTCTTTGCCAGCTCCCATTTTACCGGATGTTTTTCTTTTAAATCAGAGCGCCCTTTATGCAGAATCCCTTTGCTGTCAACCATAATTATCTTGTTTGTATCAGCGCCGGCGGCGATCAACAGCCTGATAGTACAGATGTTAGCCGCGCCCGCTCCAATAAGAACAATTTTCGACTGGTCTATTTTTTTATTGACAATCTTCAGGGCGTTAATCAACCCGGCCAGGGTAACCAGGGCAGTGCCCTGCTGATCATCATGCCAGACCGGTATATGACACTCTTCTTTAAGCCGGTCCAGGATATAAAAACATTTCGGACTGGCAATATCTTCTAAGTTAATGCCGCCAAAAGTGGGCTGGAGCATCTTGACAAAATTGATCAGTTCATCGGCATCCCTGGTGTCAACACAGATTGGAAAGGCATCGACTCCGCCCAGGTATTTAAAAAGCAGCGCTTTACCCTCCATTACCGGCATACTTGCTTCTGCGCCGATGTCACCCAGCCCTAAAACCCTGGTTCCATCGGAAACAACGGCACAAAAATTCGCTTTATTGGTATATTTATAGACATCTTCTTTATTTTCGGCAATAGCCTTGCATGGTTCTGCTACGCCCGGAGTATACCAGATTGCAAAATCATCGATATTACGGACACAGGCCTTTAAACTGACTTCAATTTTACCCCTGTAGAAAGGATGAAGCCTCATCGCATCTTCAGCCGGCTTCTTAGCTTTGGCCAGTAACTCTTCTTTATCCATGCTCATAATCACTTCCCTGCTTTTGATTGATATAGGCAGCTGTTTTAACGGGCATAGGCTTTTGCCCCTTCAGCATACAGGTCATTTCCGTAGGCATCATTAATAACTGTCGCCGGGAAATCTTCCACTTCCAGGCGGTGAACAGCTTCTGGACCCAGTTCCGGATAGGCAACAACTTCACATTTTTTAATTTTTTTCGACAAAAGCGCTCCTGCCCCGCCGACTGCCGCCAGGTAAATACCTTTGTGTTCCTGCAAAGCCTCTTTAACTTCACTGCTGCGCAGACCCTTGCCGATACAGGCCTTCATTCCATTTTCCAGCATGCGGGGAGTGTAGGCATCCATTCTACCGCTGGTTGTAGGACCGGCCGAACCGATAACCTGTCCCGGTCTGGCCGGGGTCGGACCGACATAATAAATAATCTGACCCTTTAAATCAAGAGGCAGTTCCGCTTTTTTGTCGATCAATTCAATAAATTTTTTATGAGCCGCATCCCTGGCGGTATAGATAACCCCGCTGATTAAAACATTGTCACCCGCTTTTAAAGATAGTATATCGTCATCATGCAGGGGAGCTTCGATTCGTTTTGCTTCCAACTTTAAACGACCCCTTTCACCGGTTAATCTGCCGGTTAGCTGCATTATCAATACCAGGCTTATATAATGCGTTCCACATGCCTGGAGGCATGGCAGTTAATATTAACCGCTGCCGCTAAACTGGCTATATGGGAAGGAAAAGTTTCAATATGCACGGCCAATGCAAATATGCGCCCTCCAAAACCCTGTGGTCCGACCCCGAGATCATTTATTTTCTTCAAAATCCTTTTTTCCAGATCAGCAAACTTAATATCCGAATGCGGCTGTCCTACCGGACGGAAAAGGGCCTTCTTGGCTAAAACAGCCACCCGGTCAAATGTTCCCCCGATACCAACCCCGACTACGATCGGCGGGCAGGGATTGGGCCCGGCCAACTTGACATGATTAACTACAAAATCGATTAAACCTTCTTCCCCGTCAGCTGGTTTGAGCATTTTGACAGCGCTCATATTTTCGCTTCCCCCACCCTTGGGTGCAAAAGATATTTTTAGCTTGTCGCCGGGGACAATATCGGTATAAATAACTGCCGGAGTGTTGTCACCTGTATTTTTACGATCATAGAGCGGATCATCGACTATCGATTTTCGCAGGTAGCCTTCTGTGTAGCCTTTTTTAACTCCGGCATTTATTGCTTCAGTCAGACCACCACCGGTCAGATGTACTTCCTGACCTACTTCTACAAAAAAAACAGCAAATCCCGTATCCTGGCAGATCGGGATTTGCTCTTTGGCGGCAATTTCTAAGTTAGCGATCAATTGTTTGAGTACTTCTTGACCGGTCGGCGATTCTTCTTCTTCCAGTGAACGCCTTAAAGCACCGGAAACATCATCCCCGAGATAAATATTTGCTTCTTTGCACATTTCGGCCACTGTTTCAGTAACGGTTGAAGCGGCAAGGTCGCGCAAGGCTTGGCACCTCCCAGTTGATATTTCCTAAGAGAGCGGTAATACTCTTTAATTGTTTTCTGTTCACGGGTGAAAATTCCTGCCGCTGATTATAACATTTATTGTAATTCTAAAATTAATTATTAATCTTGCGGGTTTTGTACCCTTTTCATCAACTTGTCCCAATCATGGTCAACTTCATCCTGCAGTGAATCGATTATTTTATCATCAACCTGCCTGAAACGCCGCTGCAGGCTCAGATACTCTTTTAAAGGAGTTTTTTTCTTTTCCGGTAAAAAGGTCATTTCCCACTTCACGCCACCTGTGATTTCGTAAAGTGGAAAAGAATTGGAGTAGACAGCCAGTCGGGATAAATTAATAGTATCCGAAGATTCAATTCCCCAGCCCGGTGGACAGGGTGAAAGCACATGCATAAAGCGAAAACCTTTTATTTCTTTAGCTTTTTGCAGCTTTTTCTCCATGTCTTCGGGAAAAGCGACGGTAGCAGTGGCAGCATAAGGGATGCTATGGGCCGCCATAATTTGCATAATATCCTTCTTCTGCCCCTGTCTAAACAATGGATAGGGGGCGGTGGTGGTCCGGGCACCGAACGGAGTGGCCGAACTGGTCTGCATCCCCGTATTCATGTAGGCTTCATTGTCGTAACAGATAAAAATGTAGTCTTCGTTGCGCTGGGCGGCTCCTGATAAGGCCTGCAGCCCAATATCAAAAGTACCGCCGTCCCCGGCCAGGACAACTACTGTTGTGTCGTGGTGCCCCCTGGCATTTAGTCCGCGCTTTAAGCCGCCACCCACTGAACCGGCACTGGGAAAAGGGCAGTGGATAACCGGGCATTTCAAAGCAGTAAGGGGTGGCACTCCTACAATAATACTCCAGCAGGAAGCCGTAATGGCCATTGCCAGGTTCGGACCCAGGGCCCGGCTGAGATAACGAACCGTCAGAGCTCCACCACATCCCGGACAGGCATTATGTCCTGAATAAAGTATTTCTGTTTCCCGGTTGTATTCTTCAATCCTCATCACAATTCCACCCCCCATTGTTGATCAAATATTCTTTCCTGTGGGTAAGCCTCAACTATCTTATCCAGCATCTCTTTAGTAAGGTCTATTCCTCCGGCTAAAACCAGGTTCTGAACAATCGGCGGGCTGGATATTCCATATATTGCTGCTTTTACCTCCTGGGCAAATATACCGCCTGCACCTGTGGAACAATTTCGATCGATGACCACAATTCTTTCCAGTTTATGTTCCCGGATAATATTACAAAGTGCTTCAGATGGAAATGGCCGAAACATTCTCAGTTGAATTAATCCGGCACCGCTTAGTTCCGGTATAAACCATTCTACCGTTTCTGCAGTACTTCCTGCAGTCAAAATTGCCGTTTTTGCCCCGTCTGGAATAATGGCCCTGATAGTTTTATAGCTCCGGCCAAAAATCTCTTCATAACGCTGATTTATCTTTTCAAAAACAGCCGGTGCTTTTAGCATATCCTCGTGCTTTCTTTTAACCAGCCTGGTCTGCACTTCACCGGGTGAGAGTCCATGCACATTGGCCTGAAAACCGGGGTTTACCTGGGCCGGACATTTTGAAGGCCCGATAAACTGCTGCACTAATTCTTTTTCCGGAACATCAACAGGCTCATAGGTGTGGGATATATAGAAGCCGTCAAAAACTATCAGCGATGGCAAAAGCAGTTCTTCGCTTAACATAAAAGCCTGGACAACCGTATCAAATACCTCCTGGGCATTCGAACAATAAATCTGCATCCACCCGGTGTCACGCTGGCTCAAACTATCACCCTGGTCAGGGTCGAGGCACCAGGGGGGACCGACAGATCTATTTACATTGACCATAACAATAGGCAATCGAGCTCCACTGCACCAGTGAATCATCTCATGCATATAGGCCAGACCGTGTGAAGAGGTAGCTGTAAAAACCCTGGCTCCTGCTGCTGCGGCACCGTTGCAATAAGCTAAAGCGGAATATTCAGATTCTACACTGACAAATTAACCACCAAGCTGACCATTGGCCTCAAAATTGGCCAGGGTTTCAACGATTGCCGTTTGTGGTGTAATCGGGTAGGCCGATACCATGTCAACACCAACCCGTTGAACAGCTATGGCTGCAGCCTGGCTTCCACTGATCAATTCAAATGGCATCTTAAATCAACCTCCTTCCATAAAAAGTACCCGGGCCGGACACTCTTTAACACAAATGCCGCAGCCTTTGCAGTAATCAAGATTTAATTCGTAACGGTTGTTAATCCAATCAACAGCCATGTCAGGGCAAAACAGGTAGCATATACCGCATGAATTGCATGTTCCGCATCCCAAACAGCGGCCGGCTTCCCCGACCGGTTCTGCCAGTCTGTGCTGCAGCTGCAGGTTAATTCTTGCATCAAGATTGAGCTCCTCAAATGATACCTGCTGCTCCGATGCCAGGCTTAATTCCGGTTCAGCTGTATTCTCAAGCCTGGCCATAATACTAAAGGCTGCGATACGACCTGCTCTAATCGCTTCAGCCACGGTGGCCGGGCCGCTGATCAGATCTCCACCGGCAAAGAGCTCAATCTCCCTGTCCAGTTTGTTGAAAACCGAATAATCAGCCTCCTGCCCGAGAGCCATAACCACTGTGCCGCAGGCCTTTTTGAAAGAACGACTTTGATCGACTACCAGGCCCTCCCGGTTTGTTTTACTGTAATCAAGCAAAACTGCCTCTATCGAATCGCCTTCTGTCTCGATTTCTCTCGGCAGTGCATTAAAAATAAGTTCAACTCCTTCACTTTCAGCAGCCTCGACCTCACCGGGGTCTGCCGGCATTTCAGCTCTACTCCGGCGATAAATTAAACTGACGCTGTTTACCCCGTTCATACGCAAAGCAGAACGGGCACTGTCAACGGCGGCATTGCCACCACCTATAACCACCACCGTGTCCTTAATTTCAGGCTGCTGGCCGGTATTAATCATACTTAAAAAGTCCAGGGCGTAAAGGACTCCTTTTGCATCGTGTCCCGGTATTTTTTCTTTGCGGGAAAGCCATGCCCCGGTCGCCATAAAAATACTGCTGAACTCTTGATCAAGATCACCCAGATCAAAATCTTTACCGAGGGCCTGACCGGTAACAAAATTAATTCCTTCTTCTTCCAGTACTTTTAACTCCTTTTTTAAAACAGTGCGCGGAAGACGGTATTCAGGAATACCCAGGGCCAGCATGCCTCCGATCAGCGGTGCGCTTTCAAATACCGTTACCCTGTAGCCGTTTGCAGAAAGGTAGTAGGCGCAGCTTAAACCGGCCGGACCGGAACCGATTACTGCAACCTTATCTTTTACCTCCCTTGGTTTCGATGAAGGCTGGTAATTTTCAAGACGCCATTCACCGATTGCCTTTTCAACTGACTGGATATCTATTTCCTGATCCAGGCGGCCCCGGTTGCAGTTTTCAGTACAGGGCGAAAAACAGACATAACCGGTCAGGGCCGGAAAGGGGTTATAACGACTGATATCCTGCCATGCTTCATCCCATCGTTCTTCTTTAACTTTTTCCAGCCATTCAGGTATGTCTGAATCGAGCAAACAATCTTGGCGGCAGGGTGAAAGCCTTTTTACCCGTTCCGGGGCAGCCATAAATCGCCACTCACCGGTTTTGTTAAGGGTACTGGCCTCGGTCCCGCAGGCATATTTATAATTATTCTGGTCCGATCTGGTTGACAAGGTGCCCTACCTCCTTTACACTTTCTAATCCTTCAGTAACGGCATTAATATTAGCCTCAATACTGGCCGATATTCTTTTCTTAATCGACCCGGCCAGGTTATCAAGGGAAGCAAGACCACTGATTCGGGCCATTGCCCCGAGCATTACCGTATTGACAACCGGAAAACCGCCCACAGTCAGCCCGTGTTTTCTGGCTATTGCCGTGGCATCAACAATAAATATTTTTGGCTGGTTTTCCGCTTCAACCCCTTCAGTCAGTTTATCCAACCCTTTTCCCGCGGAGTTTACCAGCAGCGTCCCATTTTTCTTTAACCCGGCCAGAAGAGTTGAGCCGCTTAATGTTGGATCGAAAACAACAACAAAATCCGGCTGATAAATACGACTGCGCGGCATTAAACGTTCCTCACCGGTGCGGATAAAAGCGGTTACAGGAGCGCCGCGTCTTTCTGCGCCAAACAGCGAAAATGCCCGGGCAAAACGCCCTTCCAGAAATACAGCTTCTGCAAATATTGATGCCGCCATCACAATCCCCTGGCCGCCGCGTCCATGCAGTCTGAACTCAACCATATTTTCCATAAGCTTAATCCTCTCCCTGCATTATTAGCATTAAAGGTGTATGACCAGGCCCAAAAAACAAACACCATACTTTGAAAGGCAAAAACCGTTTATAAACTGGTCCGGTCAGACGAAGTAAAATTTAATTCTTCCACCATAAATCTTCCACAAAACTTCGACCACAAAACTTTATGAACTTTTCATCATGAGCCTTCCACAAAATTTTGTTCTTTAACAATGATTAGTTTAACGAATCAAAAATAAGAGCTTGCCCTGCAGACCATGCATAATATTTCAATTTGAAATTTTATGCCTGCAAAATATTGCATGGTTGACCGGCATAAGATCTGACATCGCTTAATCTCAATAGATCATGCTTTTATTTTCAGCTTTTCTTCAGCAAATATGTCGGCCATTTCTGCCGGTAAAATATCCTGTTCGCGGGCCCGCCGGAAAATCTCTTTCAGCCGGTCCTCGAGCCGGTCAATTTCTTTCTTGATTTGATCAGGCTCTGTTATTCCCCGCCGGTTTAACTCTACAAATATAAGACCACCGGCATTAATAATATAATCGGGAGCATAGAGGATATTACTTTCTTTCAAAGCTGTTTCCAGGTGGCTTTCTTTGATAATATTGTTTGCAGCGCCGGCAATTATACTGCACTTAAGCCTGGGTAGTGTTTCTTCGCTAACTACCCCGCCTCCACCGCACGGTGAAAATATATCGCAATTCTGGTCAAATATATGTTCCGGATCCACTGCTTCTGCATTCAATAAATCAACAGCCTGCTTGACTCTTTTTTCATCCAAATCACAGACAACCAGGCGGGCCCCATCTTGTGCCAGGTACTCACATAATGAAAAACCCACACTGCCGACACCCTGCACTGCCACAACCCTGTCTTTCAGGTCGGAGGATCCAAAAGTTTCTTCAGCGCAGGCCTTTATTCCTTTCCAGACGCCGTAGGCTGTGAAAGGCGAAGGGCTGCCAAGAGATGAACCGCCCAGGATATGGCATGATTCCTTGCACATGCAATCAAGATCGTCTTCATCTATTCCCATGTCTGCCGCGGTAATAAACCGTCCATCTAACCTGTCAACAAACCGGGCGTAGCATCTGAACAGTTCCTCACATTTATCCTGGTTTGGATCGCCAATGATCACTCCCTTTCCCCCGCCCAGCGGCAGTTCAGCAGCAGCAGCCTTGTAAGTCATTCCCCGGGCCAGGAATAAGACATCTTCAATGGCAGCTTCCTCTGTCGGATAGGTCCACATCCGTGTCCCACCCAGTGCCGGACCACGCACTGTACTGTGAATGGCAATCGCCGCTTTCAAACCTGTTTGGGCATCATGGGCCAAAACCAACTCTTCAAAACCCTGTTCTTCCATCTTGGCCAGGTAACCGGACATTCTTATCCCCCCAGCAAAAAAAATATTAACTTTCTGTAACATTATATTTGCAATTTTTATACCAGCC
>SKXC01000081.1 GCA_007128625.1 Syntrophomonadaceae bacterium
ATGCCGGATAATGTTCAGGAATCCCTGGGTAAAATGGTGCCTTTTCCACAGCGGCTTGGTCAACCGGAAGAATATGCCAGCCTGGTGCGGCAAATTGTTGAAAACAGGCTGATCAACGGAACTACTATTCGCCTGGATGGCGCAATCCGGATGCAATCGAGGTAGAACCGGTTGTCCTTTCGATTACTGCCAACTCCGGTATTATGAGGCGGATGTTTAAATATTAATCAGGAGCTTTTTTGGCCTGGTTAAGCTCCTGATCCTTGTACTGGAGCTGGTATAAGTTAAAGTAGTAACCGCCCCCGGCCAGCAATTCCTGGTGGTTGCCCATTTCCCGCACCTTGCCTTTATGCATGACAATGATGTTGTCGGCAGACTGGATGGTGGAAAGGCGGTGGGCGACAACAAGGGTAGTTCTTCCCCGGGAGATGGTTTTCATGGCCCGCTGGATAACCTGCTCAGTTTCTGTATCTATGCTGGCAGTAGCTTCGTCTAAGATCAGTATTTTGGGATTAAATGCCAGCGCCCGGGCAAAGGCAAGCAGCTGCCGCTGGCCGGCCGATATTGTTGCGCCACGCTCCTTGACTTCGCTCTCGTAAGTGTGGGGCAGCTGGTTGATAAAGCGGTGGGCATCCACTGCCTCGGCAATCTGCTGTATCTGCCGGCTGTCGATACTGGTATTGAGACGAATGTTGTCTGCAATTGTGCCGCTGAACATGAAAACATCCTGGAGTACAACAGCGATATTTTGGCGCAGCTGTTTGATGTCCATTTCCTTGATGTCTACCCCGTCTATCAGTATCTGTCCATGCTGGATGTCATAGAGACGGCTGATCAAGTTGATTATTGAAGTCTTGCCGGCCCCGGTTGCTCCGACGAAAGCCACGGTTTGGCCTTTTTCCACTGTAAAACTAACATCTTTTAAGACCCATTCACCGGGGTTATAGGCAAACCAGACATTGCGGAATTCAATTTTTCCCTCTATTTTGGCCGGGACAGGTTTTTCCGGTGATTTGATGTCAGCCGGGGTGTCTATCAACTGAAATATTCTTTCTGATGAGGCCATGGCTGCCTGCATAATATTGTATTTTTCTGCCATATCATTGATGGGACGGAAAAACATCTCCACATACTGGATAAAAGCATAGAGCACGCCAAAGGGAATGATGCCCTGGATCACATTTCCGCCGCCATACCAGATCAGCAGGGCAAGGGCAAGAAAGTAGACCAGGTCGATAAAGGGGCGAAATACAGCAAAAACTTTCAACTCCCGGAAGCTGGCCCGGAAATGGGCTTTATTAATTTCATAGAATTCCTGGTGCTTTTTCTTCTCCCGGTTAAAAATCTGCACCGTGCGCATGCCTGAGATGTTTTCAGCCAGGGTGGCATTGATCCGGGCCAGGCGCACCCGTACTTCCCTGTATGCATCCCGGGCTTTGATACGAAAAATCACCGTTGCAATGGCCACCACCGGCAGCAGAGAAAAGCTGACCAGGGCCAGTTGAATATTTAGCTGCAGCATGACAATAACAATGCCAAGCAGCATAAACAAATCTTTGAACAGATTAACCAGTACCCCGGTAAACATCTGGTTAAGTGCCTCGGTATCATTGGTGACTCTTGTAACCAGCCGGCCCACCGGATTGGTATCAAAAAACCGCAGTGAAATCTGCTGTAAATGGGAAAAGATTTGGTGGCGGATGTTATAAACTATAAGCTGTCCTGTCCGGTGCAGCAGGTATATTTGCAGGTAGTTAAGGCCGAACCCCAGGGAAATTATGCCAAGGTAAATTAAAGCCAGCCTGATCAAGGCATCCCTGTCGGGTTGGCGAAACGTGCTGTATTGATCATCGTCCAGGGGAGCGGCTGTAAACCGGCCTACTTCGGAATCTAGGATCAGCTCGTCTCCATCTCTCTCGACAGTGTAGTCAGCTCCCTCCATGTAACCATCCACCAGGTAATAGCTTCCTTCATAAGTCAGAAGCTGGACCCTGGGGCGGTCCGGGTGTTTATCAGAGAGCAGGTGCTGGGAGACGTAAACCCTGCCCTGGTAATAAATTCCTTCTTCAGGTTCCCGGCCGTCATCCCATACAACCATCGGCCCGGGGGCGATGTAATCGTCGATGGCAATTTTGATTATGAACGGCCGGGCCAGCTCTGCGCCTGTGATAAAAAGCAGCAGTACTACACATGCCAGAATTACTGCCCAGTAGGGCCTGGCATAAGCTAGCAGCCTTTTCATCAGCCGGGCATCATATCCCTTGCCCAGCGCTTCTTCTTCATGATAGTTATTCATGGGGCTCACCCCGAGCTCTCCGCAATTATTTTCTCCAGCTGCTGCTTGTGGTGAAGCTGCTGGTACAGACCGCCTTGTTTCAGCAGATCTTGATGGATCCCTCGTTCGATAATCCAGCCCTGGTCCATAACTATAATTTCATCAGCATCCTGCACCGTGGAGACCCGGTGGGATATGATTATGCTCGACCGCCCGGCCATAAAGCGGCGCAGACCTTTTAATATCTCTTCCTCAGTCTGGGTGTCTACCGCTGAGAGGCAATCATCCATGATCAGCAGGGCCGGATCCTTGATCAATGCCCGGGCGATGGTCACCCGTTGTTTTTGACCGCCGGAAAGGGTAACCCCTCTCTCGCCGGAAAGGGTATCAAATTGATGGGGCAGCTCCACTATGTTATCGTAAATCTGGGCCAGTCTGGCTGCTTCTTCCACGCTGTGGCGACTGTAGTTTTCATCGGCAAAGGCAATATTTTCATGAAGGGTGGTAGAAAACAAAAACCCATCCTGAGGCACATAACCGATATCCCTGCGCAGCACGGCCAGGGGTATCCGGTTTATATCGATACCGTCCAGCATTATCTGGCCCGGAGGGGGATTGTACAGGCGGAGCAGCAAGTTGGCAAGGGTACTCTTGCCGCTGCCGGTCCTTCCGATTATAGCCAGAGTGTTGCCCCGGGGGAGCTTGATGTTGATATCATTTAGCACCCTGGTGCCGTCCGGGTAACTAAAATTCAGGTGGCGAATTTCCAGTTCACCCCGGAGCCTGTCCACCTTTTTCACATCAGGTCCGTCAAACACTTCAGGTTTTTTTTCTAAAAGGACTTTCAGCCGCTCCATGGAAGAGGCACCGCGCTGCAGCACATTTATAACCCAGCCCAGGGCCATCATCGGCCAAATCAGCATGGCCAGGTAAGTGTTGAATGCGACAAAGGCTCCCAAACTTATGGTGCCGTCAATAACCAGGATACCGCCGTACGAAAGGACGATAAGATAGCTGATTCCGGAGATAAACTGAATCAGCGGCATAAAAAGACCCCAGATTTTAATCAGGCTCATATTTTTCTGCACAAAACTGTAGGCCACTTCATCGAAGCGATCCAGTTCGGCATCTTCCTGGACAAAGGACTTAATCACCCGGATGCCGGACAGGTTTTCCTGCACTCTTTCGGTCATGTCGGAAAATGCTGCCTGGACAGCTTTAAACCTGACATGGATGATCCGGCCAACAAATAGAACCAGGGTAGCCAAAAAAGGCAGGGGCAGGAGGGCCAGCACAGTAAGACGCAGGTCAATAGTCTGCGACATAATGATCACAGTGGCAATGGTCAAAAACAGGGCGTCGGTCAGCATAATAATTCCCGGTCCCAGTGCCATGCGCACAGCATTGATATCATTGGTGGCATGAGCCATCAGGTCACCGGTTTTATGTTCATTGTAAAAGTTCACCGACAGTTTTTGCAGATGGGTAAAAAGCATGTCGCGCAGGTGAAACTCGAGCTTGCGGGCAGTGCCCATTATGTAAATCCGCCACAAGTAACGGCAGGCCACAACCACTGCAGCGATTCCCATGATATAGCCGGCAAATATCCACAAGTCCGCTCCGGTAACCTGCCTGGTTTCAATTTGGTCGGTAATATAACCCAAAAGATAGGGTATAAGCAGCTGGGCTGAATTTACTATGATCAACCACAATATGCCCAGTACATAGAACCAGGCATTTTTACGGAAAAAATCCTTTAGCAGCCAGAAAGATTTCATGGTCAAATATCTCCATCGATGAATTTACCCTGCCTATCTTATCACAGCTATATTGGCCATTCAAATATAATGCTTCAAAAACATGTCTTATTTTGACCTGTGATTCCTTAGGGATGTGATGGGTTAAAGCTGTTCTTTTTCCATCATCTGTATAGCGATATTGTTTTTCCCGGGTCGGGCACGATACGCCAGGGTTTGTGCGGCTTCCCGGGCAGAAGCCATTGCTTGTTTTTCATCAACATTGATAAGTTTGTGGCTTTCCATAATTATCCTTCCATCGACAATAGACGTCTCCACTTCACTGCCGCTGGCAGAGTAGACCAGGTTGGGCACTATGTTGCGTACCGGTGCCATGATGGTTGGGCACAATGCCGGGGAATCCAGGTTAACAATGATCATATCTGCCTTTTTGCCCGGTTCCAACGAACCGATTTGATCTCCCAGTCCAATAGCCCGGGCTCCTTCGATGGTTGCCAAACGCAGCATTTTCCAGGCCGGAAATACTCTTGGGTCTACTGCTTTGCATTTATTAAGGATTGCTGTGAACTTCATCTCGTTGAACATGTTGCTGCAGTTGTTGCCCGGTGCCTGATCTGAGCCCAGTGCCAGCTTACCACCAGCAGCAAGGAACTGGGCTGCCGGGGGGATAATGCCGTCAATTATGCCGATGCTTCCTGAACACAGGATCATGGCAGAGCCGCGTTGGGCCAGCAGCCTGGTTTCTTCATCTGTAGCTTCGGTCAGGTGCACTGCCAGCAGGCGGGTGTCCAATAAGCCCAGTTCTTCCAGCCAGGAAATGCTGCGTTGGCCGTAACGTTTGGTCATCTGGTCGATTTCCCGGTCGCCCTGGGCAACATGCATATGGATCTGGGTGTCATATTTTGTCGCCAGCTCCTTGATTTCCAACAACAATTCTTTAGAAACCATATCGGGCCCCTGGGGGCCGAACATGCAGGTGATGCGTCCGTTATCATGGCCGTGCCATTGCTTGAAAAGATCAAGGGCAGACTGGAGTTTACTCTGGCCTTCAGCAGCATCCAGGGGATAGAGTTCGCCCACCTCCAGATCTTTCATTTCATCGGGCAGTTCATTAATGGTTTCTGCCACTCTTGCCCGGGTGCCAACCTGATCGTGGTTGTGCAGCAGATTGGCCATAGAGCTGTCATAATCACCGAAAGTTGTCGTTCCTGCTTTAACGCCTTCGATGATGTTGACCAGTGAACCGGCCATTTCTCCTTCGGGTGTCAATGCTTCGGCAAAAGGCCACAGGGCTTTTTGCATCCAGTGGTCGGTGTCCTGGGCCAGACCCCGCAGCAGGGCAATGCCGGTGTGGATGTGGGCATCAATTAGTCCGGGTAAAACCACCTTGTTGGTACCGTCGATAACCCGGTGGGCCTGTTGATTGGCCATGTGATGATCAGCATCGCTCACCACTTCAATAAGGTTGCCGCGGATGCCGATATTCCCCCGTGGAATTAAACCTACACCACTGCCGGCCATGGTGATAATGGCAGTGTTTTTTATCAGTAAATCCAGCACAACTTCACTTCCTTTTTATTTTAAGCATAATGTGGTGCTTTTCGTTTGTCAAAGCTTTCGATGTGGCGGCTGGGGTGATCTACAGGTAGAAACAAAAACACTTCATTTTAATAATTGGTCCGGGACTAAAAAGGGAAAAAGGAAACCCGGCATAACTTATAGAATAACATTAAGTAAACCAATAAAGGTTTTAAAAGGTTTTAAAATGAAGGGTATGATTTGAAGAGTTTAATTGATAGTAAAATAATTTGTTTTGGGAGGGGTTAATTTGCGATTGAAAGACCTGAAGAATTTTCAAAACAGCTTTACGGAACATACCGAACTGCGGCTGCAAAGAAACTCCCTGGTCGCTTTAGCATTAGTCCATGGAAATCTGGTCAGAAATGAAAAAAATACCTCCAGTGGAATTTCTGCAAGGGTTTATCACAAAGGGGTGTTTGGATTTGCCTCCAGCCCGATAATTGATGATGTTACCGTCAAGGAGGTTTTGAGAAAATCACAAGAAAATGCCCTGATGTTATCTAACCTGGAAAAAAGCAACAAGGGGACTTTACCCGGTGAAAGTTTTGAGGTGATCAAAGATTTTTCCACGAAGAAAAACCGGGTGGAGAGAAAGGACATGATCCAGTATTTAAAAAGCCTTTACCAATACGCTTCCAAGACCTATCCGGATTTAAAATCAACAACTTTTTTGATTAACAACCTGGATATTGAAAAGACGCTTGTTACTTCCTTCGGGGCCTCAGGATACAGCCTGGTTCCCAGGACGGTGCTGATGATCAACCTTTCTTTGGAAAAGGATGGAAGCACATATGACACTTACGAAGTATTTGGCGGCCTGGGCCAGTTTGAGGACCATTTTGACAAGCCTGAAGCATTATTTGAAAAGGTTGATCAGATCTATGAAAAAGTTAAAGATAAATCGGAGGGGGTTTATCCAGAAGCCGGCTACAAGGATGTGATCATGGATTCAAAATTGGCCGGTATCCTGGCCCATGAGGCTATCGGTCATACCACGGAAGCAGATATGGTCAAAAGCGGTTCGGTGGCAAAGGATTACCTTGGAGAAAAAGCAGCCAGTGAACTGGTGACCCTGGTAGATTTTGCCCATGAATATGATGGCAAAGTATGTCCCATGCCTGTATATATGGATGATGAGGGGACAAAGCCCAGGGATGCCGTTATTATCAAAGACGGAGTACTAAAGACCTTTATGAACAATAAAGATCTCGCCGTGGATCTGGGTTTTGAGCCTACCGGTAATGCCCGGGCCTATGCTTTTTCTGACGAACCGCTGGTTCGTATGCGAAACACCGCTATTATGCCCGGCAAAGATCGCCTGGACGATATGATTGCCTCTATCGAGGACGGCTACTACCTGACCAGACCCAGTAATGGGCAGGCCGACTCCACCAGCGAATTTATGTTTGGGGTGCCCAACGGTTATGAGATAAAAAAGGGCAAGCTTGGCCGCGCCATAAAAGATACCACCATTTCTGGTGTGGCCTTCGATATGCTTAAAACCATTACCATGGTTTCCGATGAAATGTTCTGGTCTAATGCCGGGATGTGTGGGAAAAAGCAATGGATTCCGGTGGGGATGGGCGGTCCTGCCGTCAAATGCAAAATCAACATAGGGGGGCGGTAAAATGGATGTTCTGAAAAAATGCCTTGAAGGATTAAAAGAAAAAGGGGCAGAGAAAGCTGAAGTTAATTTAACCAGCACAAGCAAAGAAGAGTTGAACATTCACTCCGGGGAAATAAGCCTGCTGCGAAGCTTAGAAGAATATAACCTGGAAATGGCGGCGCTGATCGACCAGAAGAAGGATACAATTAAAATCAACAAAATAGATGATGCTTCCATCCAGGAGGCGATCGAAGAAGTAATTGAAAACGCCAGAAATTCCGAGGCCGATCCGGCCAATGATATCCCTGCAGGAAAGGTCCAAAAACACTTTGAAGACCGTAAAACCGGTGCAGATATTGATAAAATGCATCAAAGCATGAAGGAGTTTCTCGGCGAGGTTCACGACAATTACGCGAACTTGATCATTGAAGAGGCGGTTTTAGAGCATCTGGACACCAGCAGGTACTATGAGAATTCCAACGGGGTGAGCATTTCTTCCAGTAATGATTTATATTACTTTGGGACCATGTTTTTTGCCAAAAAGGGCAAAAAGACCTCGTCTTTTAATCACACTGATCAAACTACCAGGGATCTGGAAAAGAGCCTGCTGGACCTGGGAACATTAAAGTATTTAATGAAAGAATCTATTGAGCATCTGGACCCGAAGGGCATTAAAGATAATAAATTTTCAGGAGAGGTAATTGTTACCCCGGATTGCATGAACGAAGTGATCAATTTTTTACTGGCCCATTTAGCAAACCAGTATTTAATCTCAGGCGTTTCGAAATTTAAAGATAAATTTGATCAAAAGGTATTGGATGAAAAGTTTACCCTGAGAACAGAACCGGATTCTCAAGAATTAGCAGTAAAAGAGTATTTTGGCCGGGATGGCTTTATCCAGAGGAATGATTATATTTTTCAAAACGGAGTATTGAAAAACTATTTACTGGACTATTACGGCGCTTTGAAAACCGGGTACGAAAGGGGGCCTTCCACTGGAGCAAACCTGGTAATTGAACCGGGCAATGAGAGCTTTCAGGAATTGATAAAATCCACTGAGCGGGGGATTATTCTATCCAGGTTTTCCGGAGGAATGCCGGCGCCCAACGGGGATTTTTCCGGCATTGCCAAAAACAGCTATTACGTGGAAGGTGGAGAGATTAAGTACCCTATAAAAGAGACCATGATCGCCGGAAATCTTTTTGCGATGTTTGAGAATATCCGGGGGATTTCCAAAGAACGAAATAATAACGGACAAAGCCTGATACCCTATATCAAGTTTGAAAATGTGGTGATCTCTTCTAAGTAAGCTCTGCCATACCGGTATACTTATGGTTATTA
>SKXC01000123.1 GCA_007128625.1 Syntrophomonadaceae bacterium
GTTCCTGTGATCGCCAGGTCATATGCAAACCATAAAGCAGCATAGAAGTAAATATAACAAGCAGTGATCCAATTATAATGCCCGCAATTCCTGCATATGAAGGGTTTTTCCGATTTATTTTTATATCATCCACACCCCGGCGAAGCCAGCTGCTCTGATCCAGACTGCGACCTGAACCAAGTAAAACAAACAGCAGGATACCCACTGCAGCCATGGAAAAATTCCAATCGATAGCACTGTGTGCGCCCAGGGCTAGAACAGGCATGAAGCAGGCTGTCCAAAACTGCCAGGTCCGGACAGATGCTCGCTTTTTAATACAATTACGTATGAAAGCCGCTGCAAAGCTGACCCATATCCCCAAAAAGGCCAAAAAGCCTATTACCCCGGCTTCAACCCAAACCTGTAAGTAGTGGTTATGAACTTCCCTGGAACTATATAGCTGATCCTGATAACCGCGGTAAAGGGCATTCCACCCACCACCACCGGTTCCCGTTACCGGGTAATCCCGAATTATTTTTGCAGCATCAGCAAACAATTCAACCCGCCGATCAATATTTTGATCCAATGTAAGGGAAAATAACCGATTGTATAAACGCTCCGGCAAGGCCCGGTGAATAAAAAAGCCCAGCTGTTTATCTTTGCCGGCAGCACTGAGCACAACATCACGGACTGTAACAGCAGTACCGGGATAGCGATTGTGGATTTGAACATCAAGACTGCTCACGTTCTCATCAATTTGAAATGTAAAAACCTTCTCTTCCCAGTTATCTGTGGCATCGCCGTGGTAATTTACCAGGTTAACACTTTCATCCTCTATAGATCTCCCGGTCACTCTTAAACGCCAGATATATCCCGGCTCTTCAATCCCCTCCCGGGTGGTTTTTTTGGCATTAACGACCAGGGTTAGTTGGTATGATTCTCCGGGCTCAATAACCTCGACTATCTGTTCAGCACTTTGAAATTGGACAGGTTCTTCAACCGTTCTTTCAAGATGAACCGGTCCAACCGCAGGTATAATGATAATGATCATGACAGCTATAATGATCACTGCTGATCCGGCAACTGCAAATGATATCTTTAATCGACGACTCTGACTGAGATATAATTCTACCAGCCATCCTAAAAGCAATACCATTATAACTACAGTCAAAATCAGCAGCCAGGCCTGAAGCGGTTGATTTTCTCTTAAATAGGGATCCACCAGGAATGCCCCTGGAACAGCTATCGCCGCGGTAACCAGCAGGTAGCAAAAAGAACGCAGCCTTTCACCTGGAGCAGAAACAAGAACCAGCAGCAGTGATAAGGGTCCTAAAAGCAGCCAGGCCCCTCGTGAAAAGGTTAAGATCACTGTGAGCAGCATCAACGCAGCCGGTGCCAGGTATAAAACTTTATGCCATTTTTTACTAAGGGGAGCTAAAGCAAGGGTAAAAAGATAGGCTGCCATGATGTAGGCTGCTGCTGTATTCGCATATGTTAATGGCGAAAATATCCGGTTAATCAAATAAGCATTAGGAATATCTATAATACCCGAAGCTGCACCAAGACTGGCCAGGGTAACCGCAGTGGTAGAAATTAGAATTAAATGCAAAATATAGTTTAAACCGGGTGGCACATCCTGATTTATTTTATTTGGCCTGTCTTCCGGTTCTATGTTTAAGTTCGGCTTATACAAAGATAGCTTAAAGTAATGACAGATATCGATAGTGACCAGGTATACAACCAGGTAAGAGGCAATCTTTAGAGTTTCTTCAATGGCGTCACGCTGGTTGGCCGCACCAAAGAGAGAAATAACATAAGCAAAAAATAAAACCACCAAACATATATCCAGGGGAGAACCAATTACCCTTTTTTCATTTCTAAACAAACGAAAAATACCCCATACGATTAAGAGGCCAAATATCGTTATGTTGGCAATTAATAATTCGCGGGGGAAAAAAAGGCCCCGGTAAAAAGGCGGGATTAACAATAGCAAAGCAACTACAACAAACATTATTGCCAGCGTAATTTTTTCTGCACTTGAATTTTTGTTCTCAACTATTTCTGGTTTATCCTGCCGGGATCTTTTAGCTGCGGCCTTTTTTTGGGATGAAATCGCTTGTTTTCCCTTTTTCTTTTTACCTGATTCTCTGGCCGACACTTTCCATACCTCCAACAACTACTATACAAGTATTTTATATTAAATTTCTACATTGACAGACCTTTTCCTTTAGACTGGCCTTATAAGCTGCTCCTTAAAACAGGAGCTTCCGTTCTCTTTCGAAGTAGTGAGGAAAATACAGGGCTTTAAAGCTTCATAAACTGCTTAGATAGATGACTGCCCGTAAATTGAACGAGCAGCCTTAAAGCATCGAAAATCTTTGCTGATGTTATCTCGATGAACAGCCCTATTTATCCACAGGTTATACATAAACAAAATATAAATTGTAAATTCGAAATACTAATCCACATGGATGTCATCAGGAACATTATTCTCGTACATGTTATCATCTGGATCACTTAATTCCAGCACAGAACCTTCAGAAAAATGCATGGCCCCGCCTTCACTGGAACGGTTATTATCAAACATATTTTTACTGACAGTCACGGTTGATTCATCAACAGCATAAATTCCCCCACCATCTCGCCTGGCATCATTTTTACTAATGGAATTACCCTCAATGATCGGTGAGGCAAACACAATATAAATCCCCGCTCCACTACCTTCTGCATTGTTATTCGTTATTTCATTGTCTATAATCTCCGGCGCTGATTCATCAAATATCAACATGCCTCCACCATTTCGTGATCGGTTGTCGGATATTATATTTCTTTCTATCCTGGGGTTTGAATTAACAAATATGACCAATCCCCCTCCCGCAGCAGTGGCACGATTGCCGATAATAATGTTATCTTCAAGCACCGGTGATGATTCATAAGAAATGACCACTCCACCGCCCCTGTAATCAGCCTGGTTGTCACTAAGATCATTACCGGTGATCAGTGGAGATGATTTAACAAGAAAAATCCCTCCACCTAGTTGGTATGAATTATTGTTTAAGATATTATTATTAATAATATTTGGGCTGGCTTCAAAAATTGCAAAACCACCGCCATTTTCAGCCCGGTTGCCTGAAATTCTATTGCCCTGGATATTGGCAGGTTCAATTCCCTCGCCACTGACGGCAATACCTCCGCCGCTTCTTTGAGCAATATTAAAGGATATTTCATTATCAAGAATGCTGGCAGCAGATGATTGGGCGATAAAAAGTCCTCCACCGCCACCTGTAGAGGTGTTGTCATTAATTATATTGTTACTAAGGATCGGTGAAGAATCATGAATCATAATTCCGCCGCCTCTTCTAGCAACATTTTTAACAATTGTATTGTATTTTATGGTTGGAGAACTATCGTTTAATATAATAATTCCTCCACCGTAGTTTGCTGCCTCATCTATCAATTCACCATCAACTTCAAATTCAAGCATCTCCCGGTTTCCACCACCACCGGTTATGGTAAAACCAGTTAGAACAGCTTCTTCATTCTCTTTGTTTCTAAAAACAACTACTGAGTCGGTTCTACCGCCATCAATTATCGTCTGCTCTCTGATTTCCGGATTTTCCGGATCAGTACTGGTTAAAGTTATGTTCTTACCTTTAAAATTGATGTTTTCTTTATATGTTCCAGGACTGACTACAATAATGTCACCATCTTCGGCAGCATCAATGGCTTCCTGAATAGTTGAATAATCATTGGGTACACTAATGTCACCCATGACAACAACACCATTTTCATCACAAGCCGAAAGCACTAGTCCAAGCGTGAGTATGACAACCACTACTAATATAGTGCTTAAAAAGTGCTTAGATTTACATATATTCATTGAATAACCTCCATCCTGCCTTTTATGACAAAGGTTTTCAGGCATTCATCAAACGCCCGAAAACCCTTGGTGTGGTGGACGTGAGGGGACTCGAACCCCTGACCTCTTGAATGCGAGCCAAGTGCTCTCCCAGCTGAGCTACACGCCCTCGCAGACGTATTATAGCAAATAGGAATATATTAAGCAATAGCTAAAATAACCTGCTAAAATAACCTGTTTGTGGTTAGTACGTGATAACGTCACCTTGTTAATTATCATGATAATATGTCAGCTGTGAAAAGCAGGATGATGATGACGCAGAAGCAGTTAAATCGGTATTTAGTAATGGTGGTTTTGTATTTAATTAATAGTTTTTTGCAACATCGCAAATGGTAAAAAAATGGTAAAAATCTTGACAAAATGACATTAGTTTGATAAAGTTTTCACACTGAGAAATTAAGTACACTTTCTGCCATCAAAAATTATCAGGTTAGGATTGGCTAATGTCAAGTACTGATTTTTATTATTCCAGCCGAAAAATTTCGACAGTTTTAAGCTGCTGGATTCCCCGTATAACTACAAAATTGTTGCTGTGAATTTAGCAACAATTAATATTTCTGGAACAAGCAGGACAAATAAAATTGCTAGCTGGACATCTCGCCGGAAAACAGTAAACTCATGCTGCTGGTTCATTAATAACACTTTTCTTTCACAAATTGAATTGGCTGCAACCAGGGGGGTGATGTACAGGAAAAATAAAGGTGATTTTTGTCTTTAGAGGGGTTTTAGGGTTAATCTGTGAAAGTATTTAATCTCTTAGGAGAAAACTTAATCAGGAGGGTCCATGAGTCATGAGAAAAAATTTTTTATTTGCTTTAATGGCAGTTTTGGTGATTTCGCTTCTCCTGGTACCAACTGCTTGTGAAACCGAACCGGATGTAGATCCAGAACCGGATAATAACGAAGCAGCACCGCCACCGGTTGAGGTTTTTGAATGGACGGCTGTAGGGATCCACACTCCCGGAGAAGAAGCCCACCAGTGGGAGCAGGAGTGGGCAGAAATGGTAGAAACAGCTACCGGCGGACGTATTAAGATTGATATGCAACCGATCGGAGCAATCGTCGGTCCCTTTGAAGTGTTTGATGCATTATCCGAAGGAGTAATCGATCTCAGCCTGAAAACATCCATGTGGTGGGGAGGCTATGAGCCGGTGATGAATATTCTTACCAGCCTGCCCGCTTCTTTCGAGCACTGGTACCAGCTTGATTTCTGGTACTGGCAGTTCGGAGGGATCGATATCGCACGGGAAGCGTACGGTAGACACAACATTTATTTTGTTGGCCCCGCTGTGTTTGGTACTCCGCCCCTGGGCGCTGAAATAGTCCACTCTAACGTGCCCATCCGCTCCATCGATGATTACGAAGGTGTGAAGATACGCAGTGGCGGCGCTGCAGCCAAGTGGTTTGAAGGGCTGGGTGCCTCGGTTGTCTCCGTTCCCGGACCGGAAATATATTCCGCCCTGGAAACCGGAGTAGTCGATGCCGCAGAGTGGGTTGGACCAACCCTTAACTGGGGACTTTCCCTGCACGAGGCTGCGGACTACATCATTGTACCAGGTCTGCACACACCACTGATGCAGAACGAGGTTGCCGTCAATATGGATCGCTGGAACGAATTGCCTGAAGATCTTCAGCTTATACTTGAACTGTGTGCCAAGGAATACTCCCGGATGAGAGCTATGCATCATGAGCCTCTCGATCACTACTACCTGGAGCAAATGATCGACTACGGGGTTGAAGTTATCAACTGGTACGACACACCTGAAGAGATCGAAAGAGCCAAGCAATACTCGTTAGAGCTCTGGGAGGAATTTGCCGTCGACGATCTTTCCCGGAAGGCCCTGGATTCTCAGTTGGAATATATGAGAATGATTGGATTGATCGAGGATTGATCGACTAGCAGCTTAAATAAGTGGAGGACAGAATAGATGATCAAAAAAGTCCTGGCCATTATTGATGCGATACCATCATACTCAGGAAGGCTTTTTGCCTTCCTGAGTATCCTTGTAATTATGATCATTATGGCGGAGGTAATCGCACGTTATATCTTTAACAGTCCATTTATCTGGTCACATGAAAGCATGACATTTGCCAGCGCTTTTCTCTACACGCTGGGAGGAGGTTACGTGCTCTGCGAGCGCGGTCATGTCAGCGTTGATATTATCCATAAGCATCTTTCGGTAAAGGGTAAAGCAATTTTGAACATTATTGCCTCCCTTTTCATGTTTTTTTACATAATAATTTTAACCCAAACGACCCTAAACTATGCTTTAAGATCAATAAGTATCCTGGGGCGGAGCGGAACACCCTGGAACCCGCCTGTTTATCCGGTTAAGACGGCAATTTTTATTGCCGTAATCTTGATTTTGCTGGCCGCTATAGGGAATTTGATACGTGACATCTACACTGCAGCTACAGGGAGAGAAGACCTATGAACTTTGACCTCGGCATTGAATATATTACCCTGATCATGTTTGGTGGGCTTTTTTTATTGCTTATGTTGAATGTTCCGATAGCCTTCGCCACTGGTTCCATGGCTGTTATCTGCGCCCTGCTTTTTTGGAGTCCGCGGGCAATCCACCTGTTTCCTTCCTCTATTTATACCATGGTAACCAACTATATTTTTGTGGCCGTGCCCATGTTTATTTTTATGGGGGCAGTACTGGAGCGCTCCGGAATAACCGATCACCTTTATGAAGCGGTTTACAGCTGGGTGGGTTCAGTGAGGGGCAGCCTGGCCGTGGCCACTGTACTGGCCAGCCTGATTATGAGTGCCATGGTGGGCGTGATTGGAGCAATAATTGTCAGCATGGGACTAATCGCCCTTCCATCCATGTTTAAACGTAACTACGACAACGGTCTGGCCATGGGGACAGTGATGGCCGGGGGGGCCCTGGGGGTGCTTATTCCTCCCAGCATCATGCTGATCATGTATGCCACCTGGGCCGGCCTGCCGATTAAAAGGGTTTTCCTGGGAGCAATCATGCCCGGCCTGCTCCTGGGAGGACTGTTTATAATTTATATTTTGATCAGATGCTACCTGCAACCCGGACTTGGGCCGGCAGTACCGCCTGAAGAAAGGGCTACCCTGGCTCAAAAGTTATCATCCATTAAAGCCCTGATCCTGCCTGCTGCCCTGGTTATTTTTGTGCTGGGATCTATTTTTGGTGGCATTGCAACTCCGACAGAAGCCAGTGGAATGGGGGCTTTTGGGGCCCTTATTTGTGCCCTGGTTTACAAAAAGCTAAACTGGGACCTGCTTAAATATGCCGCTCTTAGCACCATTCGCCTTTCATCTATGGTCATGTGGATCGGTTTTGGGGCGGTAATGTTTATCAGTGTTTATAATGCCCTGGGGGGAGTCCAGTTTATAAAAACATTAATGCTGGGGCTTCCGGTTGATCCCTGGGTCTTGCTAATTGGTATGATGTTTGTTATTTTGCTGCTGGGGATGATCATTGAGTGGGTGGGCATTATTATGCTGGTAACCCCCATATTTTTGCCTATTGTCAGCGCCCTCGGATTCGACCCCCTCTGGTTCGGACTGCTCGTATGTATAAACCTGCAGATGGACGTTTTAACACCACCGTTTGGCTACGCCCTGTTTTACATGAAAGGGGTGGCTCCCAAGCACATTACCACTGCTGATATTTACCGTTCTTCTGCTCCATTCGTGCTACTGCAGTTGACAGGCTTGACGCTATGCATCCTGTTTCCCCAGATAATTTTATGGCTTCCTTCGGTAGTGAAGTAACATCGGCCGACCGGCAGCTCTTTTGATAAAACATCACGGGGGTTGACTTTAAATTTGAAGATGAATGTCATAGAATTACCACAGAATTCCTGGTATGGAGAGGAACAGGCACATATTAGCTTGCCTGCTGATTGGGATATCAGGGTTAACGCTATTCCCGCCGATAGTTTGAATAAGATGACTGAAGAAGAGATTCAGGAGAAAATCTCCTGTCCCAATTCCTCAGGCAACCTAAGAGAACTGGCTGCAAAACGTAACAAGGCAGTAATCATCTTCGACGATCTGTCCAGGCCAACCAGGCTGGATAGAATCGCACCTTTTGTTGTCGAACAGCTCCTGGCCGGGGGGATTAAAGAAGAACAAATTAGTTTTATAGCTGCGCTCGGTGCGCACGGAGCCCATACAAGGTTAGATTTTGCCAAAAAGCTGGGCGAAGAGATTATCAGCCGCTTCCCGGTATACAATCATAATCCTTATGAAAATTGCCTGTACGTGGGAAAAACAAGATCAGGCTTTCCCCTTTATTTTAACAGGGAATTCTTATCAGCCGATCTTAAAATTGCCATGGGCTGCATTCTACCCCATGCCTTTAACGGCTTCGGAGGTGGGGGCAAACTCCTGTTGCCGGGTATTGCTGCGATGGAAACCATCCAAACCATACATACTCAAGCAGTTGATGATTTGAAAAACAGGGGAGTCGGTTTTGTAGGCAACATGGGTCTGAATGAAAATAGCAGGATGCAAGAAGAGATCGATGATGCCATCAAGATCACAAAACTGGATTTTTTGATCAATGTTCTCCCCAATAGCAGCAGGGAAGCTGTTGCTTTGGTGGCCGGTGATCCGATTATTGCCTATCAGGAAGGTGTGGGCATTGCAAAAAATATTTATATTACCGACTACCACCACAATGCAGATGTAGTTATTACCAACGCTAACGCCAAAGCCAACGAGGCTCTCATCGCCCTGCTTATGGGAGCTAAATCTTTAAAAAAAACTGGTGGGGATTTGGTCACTGTGGTCAACTGCCCTACCGGGCAAATCATTCATTACCTGTTTGGACGGTTTGGGGAAAACTACGGAGGCAAGCTTTGTCTTAGTGATGACATTATCCCCGAAAGAGTTAAAAGGAGCATCATTTACAGCAGGTACCCGGGCCAGTGTTATGGCCTGGACCGCCGGGCAGTAGAATCCACCAGCTGGGCAGATGTTTTAAAAATGCTGCAGCAAGAAAACGGAAAGGGAACAAAAGCGGTAATCTACCTGGATGGAACCATGCAGTATTTAGACCCTTCCCAGGTGGCAGCCGTCCCTGATTAGGGTAAGAAAATATTTTTCCAGGTCATAAACACTCCCCACCCTTTAAATCTTTAAAATGCCAATAAATACTTTAAGCTTATATTCGACATCCTTAGATATAAATTGATCATAAAGATGATCCATATTCATCTTCTTTATAATGTTTTGAATTTATTCCCATAATTAATTACACCACTAAAAATAAGGTGCTAATAGATAAGTTCTTTTTTCGTTATAAAAGCAAAAACACCCGCAAAGCCGGCATTCATAAATACTCTGCGGGTATCATCTATCCTTCAAATAGTCGCAAACAATGTATACTTATTTTTTGGTGGAGGCGGCGGGAGTCGAACCCGCGTCCGAAGGCTCAGCTGCAGAAGTTTCTACAAGCTTAGTTCCGGCTTTATTTCTCGCGCCCCTGGCTCCCCGGAACGGGATCCATCGGCGCCAGTCCCTTTAGTTTTCCCGAAGCAGCGGCGGGACAACCACTGCAGCGGTAGGCCGGCTTTTTGACACCCCTGTCCTTTCCTCCGGCCGGGGAAAGAAGGGATGCGCTGCTTTATTTAAGCAGCGAGTGCGTAATTCGGTTTGGCGTTTATAGCCGTTCCATGTTTTATCCAGGTCATGGTCCTGGGCTTGCCGCTCCTGCTTCTACAACCCCCGTCGAATCCAAAACGCCCCCAAACTTGGTCAGATTTGTTGTTTTTCCTTAAATTGCCTTTCTATCTCACGCTTACTGTCTCGCTCAGCGATATCACGCCGCTTGTCATAAAGCTTCTTACCCCGGGCCAGACCCAGTTCAATCTTGACCAGCCCTTGTTTCAGGTAAACCTTCAGGGGGATAAGAGCATAACCCTTCTCCTGTGTTTTACCGACCAACCTTCTTATTTCAACCTTGTGCATTAAAAGCTTGCGAGCACGTACTGGATCATGGTTAAAACGATTGCCCGGTTCATATGGGCTTATATGCATATTATACAGGAAAAGTTCTCCGCCTTCAACCTTTGCATAACTGTCTTTGAGGTTGACCCGGGCATTGCGGACAGATTTAACCTCGGTCCCGCTCAATACGATACCGGATTCATAAGTCTCTTCAATATGATAATCATGCCATGCTTTACGGTTTTTACTAATCAGCTTTTCCACATTGTTCAGTCCCTGTATAAAGGCAGCAGTTGACAGCTGCGGCCTGGTTAAAATGAAATAGGCTGTTCCCATTTTTCGGCATAGACAAATTCCTGTAATTCTTTACGGGGCCTTGGAGAAGGCACTGTTTCAGGTACTCCGAGTGGTGTCATTGCTACCACCCTGTATTCAGGAGGAACTGCACAGACAGAACGGGCCGCGGCTTCATCGAATAAGCCGACCCAGCAAGTACCAAGTCCTTCAGCAATAGCAGCAAGCATTAACTGCTGCATGGCTAAACCGGCATCAAGCATGTAGTAATCCTTCCCGTCCTGATCACCGGAAGCCCTGGTATCAGCGCAAAGGACAATCACCACCGGGGCAGTCTGGCTGATAGATTTATAAGCCGGGTTACTTTCAGGCAGGCTTGCTGCCAGCTGTTTTTTCCGCTCCGGATCACGGACTATGATAAAACTCCAGCACTGTTTGTTTTTCCATGAAGGGGCTATCCGAGCCGCTTCTAAAACAGCTTTAATTCTTTGATCTGACACCGGATCTGTTTTGTATTTACGGACACTTCTTCTTTCCTGCAAAGCTTGATAGATATCCATCAAACAACCTCCTTGTCAACCGGGGCAAAGGTTACTTTACCTTCCTCCCTGTTCGCTCGAATTACCTGTACCTGGATAGTATCACCCAGGCGATATTTTTTCCGGGTTCTTTCCCCGGTCAGGGCTGCCGCTTTTTCGTTATATATGTAGTAATCATCACTTAGTTCATTAACAGGAATCATTCCTTCAACGGTATTATCCAATTCTACAAAAAGACCAAAATTTTTTACTCCATTAATAATACCAGTGTATATTTCACCAATTTTATGTTCCATGTACTGGGCCTTTTTAATTTCGATACTGGCTCTTTCTGCATCAACTGCCGCCCGCTCTCTTTCTGATGATTGTTGGGCTATAGCCGGTAAGCGGGATTGCAGACGGCTGGCTTTTTCTTTTGAAAACCCACCAGACATGAGATACTGCTTTAATATGCGATGAACCACCAGATCAGGGTATCGCCTGATTGGCGAAGTGAAATGGCAGTAACACCCGGAGGCCAGGCCAAAATGCCCTTCATTAGAAGCGCTGTAACAAGCCTGGGGTAAAGAACGCAGTATCAGGTAACGAACCAGTTTTTCAGTTTTTTCTCCCTTCGAATTTTCCAGCAAATTTTTAAGGTGTTTTGGTTTGAGCTCTTTTATTCTAGCTATGGCTTTAACATTCATCAGGGTCAGGGTCTCTCTGAGAGAAGCCAACTTTTCACCGGTAGGAACAGCATGAATGCGATATATGCAGGGCAGCTTATTTTTATTTAAATGTTCGGCAACTGCTTCATTGCAGTAAACCATAAACTCTTCGATTAAAGATTCTGAACGGCCCATCTGGCGTTTTTCTACCGAAAGTGGGACACCTTCTTCATCTATTTCAATTCGGGCTTCCGGTATATCAAGGTCCAGGCTTCCACGCTCCATGCGTCTCTTCCTCAGAATATCTGCGAGGCAGACCATTTGATCAATCATATCCGCCACAGAATCATTCTCAAAATGATTGGACTGCTTTGCACCGGCCAGGTAATTTTCAACCTGCTGGTAGCTCAAACGTTCAGTTACCCGAATCAGACTGGTTTTGAACTGGACGTTAAGGAGATTGCCATCTTCATCGATATCCATAAGCGCACTGACAGCAAGACGATTTTTGCCGGCCTGCAAACTGCATATTTTTTCTGAAAGCATAGGTGGAAGCATATGGATAGCCCGCTCTACCAGGTAAATGCTGGTTCCCCTTTTTAACGCCTCACGATCAAGCGGTTTGCCCTGGCGCACGTATTGTGAAACATCGGCAATATGCACTCCAAGACGAAATACACCTGGATCAGGTTTTTCCAGCGAAACAGCATCATCAAAGTCACGTGCCTGTTCATCATCAATAGTAACCATCTCTAGATTACTAAGATCAGCCCTTCCCTGTTCTTCGGCCAATCTTAAAATATCCTCTTCACCGGGTATCGTTTCGAGTTCTTTCATAACTTCCTGCGGATGTTCACCGGGCAGGTCAAATTTGTGCTTAAAAGTCAGCTGCTCTGTGCGAAAGCTGCCGGGCGGACCAATGTGTTCAACCACCTTGCCCCGGGAAATCCTCTTTCCCTGGGCCCATTTTTCAATTTCAACAACTACTTTATCTCCGGGTTGTATATGCTTAATACCTTTTAAAGAAACCTGGACCGATCCCGGAAAACGCTGATCGTCAGGAATTACATAATACCGATTATCATCATGATGCAGTGTGCCTACCAGGCGGCTTTGTCCCCGTTTGAGAATACCAATAACCGTTCCTTCTCTTCTCCGCCGGCTTCTTTTCCGGCTTAGCTGAACGAGTACCCTGTCTCCATGAGCTGCTTCATTCAGGTTATTGGCACTGATATAAACATCGTCACGCTGCTGTTCAGGGCGTAAGAAAGCAAAACCACGGCGGTTTCCCTGAAGCACCCCGGTCAATACACCCAGGCGCTCGGGTAAACCATAACGACCACTTTCGTTTTTTATCACCAGGCCTTCTTCATTCATTTTTTTCAGTTCATCTCTGAGGATACTTTTGTCCTGCTGCTGCATTTCAAGACCGGCCAGAATTTGCTTTAAGGTTAGCGAAGACTGGTGGTGATTTTTGAGTAAATCCATGATCCTGTTTCGCAGAATCCTTGATGTGTTTTCTCTCTTTTTCAATATTTCAAAGCCCAACTCCTTCGATTAATTAACTGTTCTGATCAACTATAGATCTTTTTCATAACAAAAGGCAGGGGCTGTTGACAACTCCCCTGCCGGCAGTTAATGATAAATAATCCAGCTTAGTTAACTACTACAAGAATAATCGTAAAAAGCATGAACCCTATGGCCAGGACGGTGGTTACCTTGCCGAGCATTTCATCAAGTCCCTTTTTTTTGCCGACCAGGGATTGTGCACCTCCGGCTATAGCGCCCAAGCCTGCACTTCGACCTGATTGCAATAGTACCGTGGCTATAAGAGCGACACATAAGAATAGGTAAATAACAGTTATCACAGTTTGAATCATATGTGAACCTCCAAAAAACTTCGCGTATCAGACAAAAAGTATTTTAACACATTATCGCTGCTTTGACAAATTATATTTTAATGATTCACCAGCGTAGCCTGCTGCCCGGCCCAGGCTTTCTTCTATACGTAAAAGCTGATTATACTTGGCCACCCGGTCAACCCGGGAAGGTGCTCCGGTTTTAATAAGCCCCGCATTAGTTCCCACTGACAGGTCGGCTATAAAACTATCAGCCGTTTCGCCGGAACGGTGTGAAATCATGCAGCTGTAGCCGGCACGACGGGCCAGGGCCATGGTTTCCAGGGTTTCGCTGAGGGTGCCGATCTGGTTTAATTTGATTAAAATGGCATTGGCTGTCGCAGACTCAATGCCACGGTTCAGGCGTTCAGTACTGGTAACAAAAAGATCGTCGCCGATCAGCATGAGTTCCTTACTTAAGACCCCGGTCATCTCTTTCCAACCGGCCCAGTCCTCTTCATCCAGGCCATCTTCAATACTGATCAGTGGAAAGCGATTGGCCAGATCCCGGTAATAATCAATTAGCTCCCCTGCTTTGTAATTCCTGCCCTCAACATGGTATAAGCCATCTTTATAGAATTCACTGGCTGCTGCGTCAAGAGCTAAGCTAATCTCTTCACCGGCCCGGTATCCTGCAGAAGCAATAGCTTCGAGGATCAATTCCAGGGCTTCTTCACTGGAACCCAGATCAGGGGCAAAACCACCTTCATCTCCTACATTTGTATTGAGGCCGCGTGATTTCAATATTTTTTTCAGGTGATGAAATACTTCTGTTCCCATCTGCATGGCCTGGGAAAAGGTGCTTGCTCCAAGCGGCACAATCATAAATTCCTGGATATCCATATTGTTGTCCGCATGCTCGCCCCCGTTCAAAATATTCATAAAGGGTACTGGCAGCATGCAGCCATCAAGTCCGCCAATATAACGATAAAGGGGCAAATCAAGCATAGAGGCAGCTGCTCTGGCCAAGGCCAGCGAAACCCCGAGGATAGCATTTGCACCTAAACGAGATTTATTATCACTGCCATCCAGTTCAATCATTAAGCGATCCAGACCCTTTTGGTCGAGAACATTTTGCCCGCACATTTCCGGAGACAGGATATCATTAACATGCCGAACTGCTGTCATAACGCCTTTCCCCAGGTAACGTTGTTCATCACCATCACGCAGTTCAACTGCTTCAAATGCTCCTGTTGAGGCTCCAGAAGGCACGGCGGCACGGCCGTTCCAACCACCCTCCAGCTCAACATCTACTTCAATGGTCGGATTACCCCGTGAATCGATTATTTCACGGGCCTTGATCTTTTTAATCCGCTCTTCCACAATCATCCCTCCTTGTCGTTTATTTAGCATCTAACAACAGGTTGTTTCCGGTCATCTGCGGTGGAACAGCAATACCGGCCAGGGCAAGAATGGTCGGGGCAACATCAGCAAGAATACCTTTTTTACGTAAAGCAGGTTTTTCCGGGCTGAGAAGAATAAAAGGAACCGGATTACTGCTGTGCGCAGTCAGAGTATCGCCTGAAGAGCCCAGCATTTCTTCGGCATTGCCATGATCGCCAACAATCAGTGTATACCAATCCCTGGTTAATGCTTCAGCGGCGATTGAACCCAGGGCCCTGTCAACTGCCTGCACCGCTGTAATCGCTGCCTGCAAATCACCGGTGTGTCCAACCATATCCATATTAGCAAAATTTGCCACTACCAGCATGTGTTGATCAATACGAATAGTCTCAATTATGCGTTCTGCTACCTCCGGAGCGCTCATTTCGGGCTGCAAATCGTAGGTGGCAACCTTTGGAGAAGGAACCATGATTCGTTCTTCACCGGAAAATGGTTTTTCCCTTCCACCATTAAAGAAAAAGGTTACATGGGCATATTTTTCTGTTTCGGCTATTCTTACCTGGGTCAGATTATTTTTTGCATATACTTCCCCAAGGGTGTCCTGCAAGTCATCCAGTGTGAATGCTACCGGTACCGGCAGTGAACGATCATATTCGGTCATGGTTGCCAGGTAAGGATGCTTTGGTTCAGAACCACGATCGAAATGTTCAAACTCATGGTCAATAAAAGCCCGGGTTATCTGACGGGCACGATCAGGCCTGAAATTAAAGAAAATCATGCTGTCTTCAGAATCAACAAGGGTTAAAGGTTTTCCTTTATTGTTTACAATCACGGTTGGTTGAACAAATTCGTCTGCCTCACCACGTTTATAAGCATCTTGCAGCGCTTCCAATGGACTTGAGGCTTTTAAACCTTCACCGTAAACATAAGCTCTGTAAGCACGTTCGGTTCTTTCCCAGCGCTTGTCACGATCCATAGCATAAAAGCGACCGCTCACCGTTGCAACATAACAGTTTTTATTCTCCCCGGCATACTGCTCCAGGCGTTTCAGAAAAGGTTCGGCACCATATGGAACAGTATCGCGTCCGTCAAGAATGGCATGGATAAAAACTTTTTTTATGTTCTGTCTTCGAGCCATATCCATAAGAGCAAGAAGATGATCAAAATGACTGTGCACCCCACCGTCCGAAACCAGGCCAATCAGGTGAAGCACGCTGTCATTCTCTCTTACATTATCCATAGCTTTTAAGAAAACAGGGTTACGATAAAACTCTCCTGATTCAATACACTTCCCGATCCTGGTCAACTCCTGGTAAACAATCCTTCCGGCACCAAGATTAAGGTGACCTACTTCAGAATTACCCATTTGCCCGGAAGGAAGGCCGACCTCTTCACCAGCGGCAGCCAGTACGGTCCAGGGATATTCTTCAAAAAAATGATCAAGATTTGGCGTATCCGCCATACGTATAGCATTGCCCTCATATTCTTTACTATAGCCCCAGCCATCAAGAATAATTAATAAAACTTTTTTCAACTGATAACCGCCTTTCGGGCAGCTTGAATCAAAGTACCGAAAGAATCTGCCTCAAGGCTGGCTCCCCCAACCAGGGCCCCATGAATTGATGGGAGCACTGCGAATGAACCGATATTATCTGCTTTAACACTGCCACCATATTGAATATATACATTGCTCTCAGTTTTAGGGCCATATATGCTCCTGATCACCTCACGGATAAAAGAAGAAGCGGTTTCAGCATCAGCGGGTGAAGCGGCTTTGCCTGTTCCTATAGCCCAAACCGGTTCATAGGCAACGACCAGGGAATGCACATTTTCTGCAGTTAGGCCCTCCAGGGCTTCTACCAGTTGTTTCTTGATCACCTTTTCAGTAGCATCATCCTCTCTTTCAGTTTCAGTCTCGCCGACACAGAGGATCGGCTTTAAACCGCTTTCAAGAGCTGTTTTCACTTTTAGCCGGATCATTCTGTTATCTTCTCCCAGTAAATGCCGCCGTTCAGAATGACCGATAATAACATAGTCAACTCCCAGTTCCAACAGCATGGAAGCCGATATTTCACCGGTAAAGGCACCCTGCTCTTCCCAGTGCATGTTTTGTGCGCCCAATTTAATCGTGCTTCCCCGTAAAACTCCCGACGCTGCGGGTAGGGCAGTGAAAGGTGGACAAACCAGGACTTTTACGCCTTCAAATAAACTTTCATTTTGGAGTAAAGCCTGGCAAAAATCAACCGTTTCAGCTGTGGTCTTATGCATTTTCCAATTTGCGGCAATAATTAAATCCATGGATTAATCTCCTTTTCAAAAGCCCGAACAAATCTAGTATGGCCTGGTTGATGACAGAACGGGCTAAGTTTTATCCTGTAAAACAGTTATTCCCGGAAGTTCTTTACCTTCCCAGAATTCAAGAGTAGCACCACCACCGGTAGAGATAAAATTAATATCATCAGCCAGGTTCAAAAATTCCAGGGCAGCCACAAGGTCACCCCCGCCAACCACTGAATAGGCCTCACTTTCAGCTACTTTTAGGGCGGTAAACATAGTTCCCTGATCAAAAGGAGATATTTCGAAAACGCCCAGGGGTCCGTTCCAGACAATCATAGCTGAGTTCAAAATGCATTCACCGAAAGATTCTACCGTTTTAACGCCAATGTCGACTGCTTTCCAGCTATGTTTAATTTTCTCCGGTTCGAGGGTTTTGAAACTGCTGCCGGGTTTTAATTCCCTGGTTACCACCAGGTCGACCGGTAGTACAAGGCGACAGCTGCTTTTCTCACTTTCGCCTATAATTTTGGCAGCTTCTTCAACCATATCTTTTTCATAAAACGAATCTCCCAGATCATATCCCCGGGCTGCAAGAAAAGTATTGGCCATGCCTCCGCCGACCAGCAGATAATCAGCCAGCTGCAAAAAATGACGCATAACATTTATTTTATCGGAAACCTTGGCTCCACCTAAAATTACAGTCAGGGGGCGAAGTGGGTTTTCAATGCTGCGGGATAGTTCTTCAATCTCCTTTTTCATCAACAATCCGGCCACGGCCGGGATATATGAAGCAATACCTACCGTAGAAGCATGGGCCCGGTGGGCAGTGCCGAAGGCGTCATTAACAAAAAGATCTACCGGTTCAGCAAGCTTACCGGCAAATGCCTTCTCGTTGCTTTCTTCCCCCTTTTCAAAACGCAGGTTTTCCAAAAGAAGGAGGTCCCCGTTTTTCATATCAGCTACGGCTTTATTAACCACAGGCCCGACAACCTGGTCAAGTTTAATTACTGTCCTTCCCAGCAGCTCGGTTAATCTTGTGGCTACCGGGTCCATTTTTAATTCCTCTTTAGGCTGTCCTTTGGGTCGGCCCAGGTGAGAAGCTAAAACCAGCCGTGCTCCCCGCCCAAGCAGGTTATCAATAGTAGGCAGTACAGCCTTGATTCTTGCATCATCACGTACTTTTCCCTGATCCAGGGGGACATTAAAATCGGCCCTCAAAAAGACCTTTTGCCCGCTCACATCAATATCTTCTATACTGATCTTATGAATCAATGCGGCTCACCATCCGTTATTTTAAGTTTGGCGGCGTTTATAAGAGGGAGGAATGGACATCTCTTCCCGGTACTTGGCAACAGTCCTTCTGGAAATATTGATCCCTTTTTCCTGCAAAAGATCTGTTAGCTGTTGATCACTGAACGGTTTATTCTGATCCTCTGCTTTAATAATTTCACAAATATAGGTTTTGATACTGGGTGAAGAGTGGTCGGAACCACCGGTTCCGCTTAATCCACTGGAAAAGAAAAACTTAAAGGGGAAAAGCCCGCGTGGGGTTTGAATGTACTTATTGGCTGCAGCCCTGCTTACCGTGGATTCGTGAACACCGACTTCAATAGCAACCTCTTTCAGAGTCAGTGGTTTTAGTTTTTTAATTCCATATTCTAAAAAAGGTTTTTGAATATCAACGATCTTTTGCGATACGTTGTTAAGAGTTAATCTTCTTTGTTCAATACTGCGGATTAACCAGTATGCCTTCTCAATTTTATGTTTGACAAAAGTAAATAATTGTTCGTCAATTGCCCCACTTTTATACATTCTTTGATAGAAAGGGCTGATTGTTAACTGCGGTATACTGGTTTCGTTACCGATAACCACATATTTATCATCGACCTTTTCAACGATAACATCCGGTATAATAAAGCGGGTTTCTTCACCTTCCCCATAAATACTGCCGGGCTTCGGATTGAGAGTGCGAATGAAGTTTACTGCTTCTTCCACTGCCTGTTCATCATAACCAAGACATGAAGCGATATAGCGGTACCTGCAGTCTGCTGCTGCAGGAAGATAATTGTTAACAATTTTCACAGCCAGTTCAGGAGGTTTATCCATTTTTTGTAATTGTAATAAAAGGCACTCCTGGAGATTCCGGCAGCCTATACCGGTTGGTTCCAACTTCTGCACAACACGTAAAGCATTCTCCAGTTCTTTAATACTGACTTCCAGAGCCGAAGCTAATTCTTCCAGTTCACACTGCAGGTAGCCATTACGATCAAGATTGCCGGCCAGATAAGCGGCAATACTATATTGCCGGTCGGTAAGTGAAGCCATTCGAAGCTGGCTGAGTAAATCTTCAAGCATTGTTCCGGTAACTCCGGGACAGTCCTCAATTGAAGGTTGATTGTCTGAATCTATTTTTACCCTGCCGGAGCGATCAGCTGCAGAATCAAGACCCATGTCCCTGAAATATTCATCCCAGGGGAAATCATTACCATAGAGCTGTTCTTCACTTTCCGGGTTTTCCTGATCCGTTTCTGCATCTTCAGTTTTCTCTGCTTCCCTGTTTTCAATAACCTCCAAAACAGGGTTATTGACCAGTTCTTCCTGGATATGATCCTGCAGTTCCAGGGCAGAGTACTGCAAAAGAGTTATAGCCAGTCTTAACTCCGGTGTGATAATCAGTTTTTGGGTCTGTTCTAACTTAAGGTTATATTCCAGCTTCACGGCTATCTCTCCTGTCATTCCTGAAAGCTGCTGTAGAAGTGGCAATACAATATATTTTTGCCTTTTATCGCAATTATTTCGACACGCTGCCGGCAATTCCTGCCCTGCTAAGGGCAGAGCGGCTTGATATCTGCATGATCAACCGAAACACCCGACCTGTCAAACATTTTTGCCAATCGACGAAAACGGTGGTTCATACCCGATTTACTTACAGGGGGATCAAGCATTTTCCCCAGTTCTTTTAATGATGCATCCGGGTATCTTCTCCTGGTTAAAGCTGCTTCACGTAATGAAGATGGTAAATTGTCCAATCCAATTAATTGATCAGCCCGATCGATAAGATCCAACTGCTGTTGGGCAGAGGCCACAACTTTTTCCAGGTTGGCAGTTTCACAGTTAACTACCCGGTTGACCTGATTACGCATACTTCTAACCACCCGCATGCTTTCGATCTGAAGCAAAGCACCTCCGGCCCCGATGATGCGAAGATAGTCGGCTATTGCTTCTGCACTTTTAAAATATAAAAATACATGACCCTGTCGTTTTCTTATTAGGGGATAAAGGTTAAAATAACCAAGCATCTTTTGATAAGCCCGGGCATCTTCAATACTGCCACAATTGATCTCCAGGTGATAGCCGGAACGCCTGGAGACGCTTATACTGCCACCGGCCAAAAAAAACCCTCTGATAAACGCTTTACGGCAGCAAATCCTTTTCGGCATAACAGTATTAGGGCGTGAAAAGCTGAGCTGCTGCCCGACCTCTTTTAAATTAAGATAAACTAGTAAAGCATCAATCTGATCTCGACCCTGCACCTGAACCAGGAACCGACTCTTATGCAGCCGTTTTTCCTGCTGCCTGATTATGAAGGGTGTATTAACTTCTGCCTGCCTCAAGAGATTGAACAAACGCCGGGCAACAGCACTGTCATCAACAGATATAATTAAAAGATGCATATTGTGGCGAATTGTATAATAACCATTCTTTAGTATAAGCGCTTTTAATTCCCACGAGCTGCAGCAGGTTAAAGATTCCTCCAGCCTGACCAATTCTTGTTTTACCTGTCTGGTTAAAGACAACTTTTTTTAAACCCCCGGTTACTTTTTATAGATATCCCTGTGCTCAACTACCAGGTTAAACCGTGAACCTAATGAATGCCCGAGTGCTTCTGCGATAGCGACTGAACGGTGTTTGCCGCCTGTGCAGCCAATAGTTATGACTAAACTAACTTTCCCTTCTTTAACATATAATGGTATGGAAAATTCGAGCATATCCAGCAGCTTTTTAAAGTACTCCTTTGTTTCCATCCACCGCCAGAGATAGTTTTTGACCTGCTCATCATCACCGGTCAATGGTTCTAAATGCTCTACATAATGCGGGTTGGGTAAAAAACGAACATCAAAAACCAGGTCTGCATCCGGTGGCAAACCATATTTGAACCCGAATGAAATAATCCTGATCTGCATATTTTTATCCCGCTGTTCAGGTTCATAGAATTCTACTATTTTAGCCTTAAGTTCCCATGGCTTCAGATGAGATGTATCAATTTCTTTATGGGCCTTACCTCTTAACTCACTGAGTGCTTCTCGCTCTTTTTGAATCGCTTCGGGCAAGCTGAGATCGCCGAGAGGATGACGCCGCCGGGTTTCTTTAAAACGTCTGATCAATACATTTTCATCAGCTACCAGGAAAAGGATCTCATAATCTAAACCTCTTTCATCCATTTCCAGCAAGGCTTCAAAAAGGTCTTCGAAAAAAGCTGCGCCACGCATATCAGAAACCAGGGCGACTTTTTTGTTTTCAGATTGCGCAAACAGATCGGCAAATTTAGAAATTAAAGCCGGGGGCATATTATCCACACAGTAATAGCCAAGGTCTTCAAAACAATTTAAGGCATGACTTTTACCAGCTCCAGAAAGACCAGTAATTATAATAATCCGCATGGATTCATCATTACTGATTTTTATCTACCTCCCGCCCGTGCTGAATAGCTAATACTTGCTGTCATGATCATGATTCAGGACATATTTTTCAATGACTTCAGCTACTCCATCCTCATTGTGCGATGATGAAACCAGCCTGGCTGCCTTAAGCACTTCCGGATGCGCATTTGCCACGGCAACTCCCAGTCCGGCATAGCTGATCATATCAAGGTCATTATAGCCATCGCCAAAAGCAATAACTTCCTCTGCCTTAATGCCTGATCTTCCGGCCAACCAGCGCAAAGCCTGACCTTTTGTCGCTTTTTTATCGGTGATCTCCAGAAAATAAGGCCGGGACTGCAGTATGGATAGTTTTTCACCGAAAAGAGCTTTTAAATCAGGCTCGATTTTATCGATATGGCCATCCCAGGAAATAATACTCATTTTTGTGGGGTTAGCTTTTTTTTGCTTCAAAAAGTTACTCAAATCTCCAACCGGCTGCAGTTCTATATTGGTCAGTGATTGATAATAGCGGGTGTGTTCGTTTTCTTCCCTGACAAAGAGATTATCACCAATGAACAAGCTTACATGACAGCCCATTTTGTGGGTTGTCTCGATCAGGTCGACTGCAACTTTGTTATCCATCGGCCGATGATAAACAGTTTTTCTACTTTTTGCAGTTTTAATCAAGGCGCCGTGATAGTTAATTATTGGCCAATCATGGTCAAGCTCCAGATCGTTCATGTATGCAACACTGGTTTTAAACATGCGCCCGGTAGCAATAGTAAACTTTAAACCACGATAAACAGCGTTTTGAATGGCCTTTTTATTGCGGGCAGATATTTTCGAGTCTTTATCAAGCAATGTATAGTCCAAATCCGCGGCAATCAAACGAAAGCGCATTTATAAAACACCTCAGGGATAGTATAACATAACCGGAAGATACTTTTTAGCTGCTGACCCGAACTACACTTCTTTATGCAGACTGTGATATATTATGCCGGCAAGAGAGCTGCTTATACCGGGAACTTCTGCAAGCTGATCAACTTTTGCATTCATGACTTTTCCGGTACTGCCAAAATAATTTAAAAGGGCTTTTCGCCTTTTCGGTCCGACACCCGGAATCTCTTCAAGCCTGGAATGAGTGCTGCTGTGGATCCGTCGTCGACGATGCCCGCTGAGGGCAAAGCGATGGACTTCATCACGAATACGCTGCAGCATTTTTAGCATAGCATTATCAGCTGCCAGCGGTACCGGCAGGGATGAACCTTCCAAAAATACCTGGTCAGGATTCTTGGCCAGGGCTACAATGTTGATATCCCTCATGCTTGTTTTGTCCAGTACAGCCCGGGCAGAACTAAGTTGGCCTTTCCCGCCGTCAATAATGATCAAGTCGGGATTCGGCCAACTTTCTTGACCAGCTCTTCTTTTCAATACTTCCTGCAAGGCAGCGTAATCGTCACCGGCAGAGACTTTGCGGATATTAAAACGCCGGTAATCTTGTTTTGATGGTTCGCCGTAATAAAAAACAACCATGGCGCCAACCGGTTGATCACCATATAAGTGGGAAATATCAAATCCTTCAATGCGTTTTGGAGCTGTACCTAATCCGACCAGTTTTCCCAGATCTTCAAGGGGTTGTTCAATAGTTTTGCTTCTCTGCTGTTCTTCTTCTTCCAATCGCAGCTGGCTGTTACGCCGGGCCAGATCAACTAAATTTTTTAAGTAGCCGCGTCGGGGCACACGCAGGTTTACCCTGCGGCCGGCTTTTACTTTTAACCACTTTTTAAGCAGTTCTGCGTCAGCCGGATGATCTGAAGCAACAACTTCTGATGGAAAATTATCCGCCCGGTTATAATAATTTTTTATAAAAGAAGCTATAATCTCTTCGTTTTCAACATGTTCTGCTCCTGCCAGGAGAAAATGATCCTGGCTAAGCAATTTACCACCCCTGATTTTAAAAAGATGAACAGCTGAACGATTTTTATGGCGACCAAGGGCCAGAATGTCCCTTTCTGCATTATTTTCATTTAAGATCATATTCTGCCGCTGGCCGGCAACCCGCTGCAAAGAGTGCAGGCGGTCGCGCAGTATAGCTGCTTCTTCAAAATTATGTTTATGAGCGGCTTCTTCCATCTTATTTCTCAACTTGTTTTCCAGCTCACTATAACGTCCCTGCAAAAATAAGATCACCTGTCTGACCATTTTGCCATATTCAGCAGAAGAAACCTTTTTTTCACCCCGGCAGGGTGCCAGGCAGCGATTCATCTGGTAGTTCAAGCAGGGACGACTGGTGGACGGGCTGCCGTCAAGAAACTGGCGGCAGCGGCGCAGGGGAAAAATAGAGCTAATAAAGCGCATAGTTTCCCGTACAGCTCCCACATCGGTGAATGGACCAAAATATTTTTCTTCTTTTCCGGGTGCAGGTTGATAACGACCCCGCCGCCCTTCTCGCTGCGACAGACGGAGCAGTTCCATGCGCGGATAAAATTCAGGGGTAATCATCAGGTAGGGATAATCTTTATCATCTTTAAGGTTAACATTAAAACGGGGACGATATTCCTTGATCAGGTTACATTCAAGAATGAGAGCTTCCACTTCTGTATCGGTAACCACAAAATCAATATCAGCCAGTTTTTCCTGCAATGAACGAAGGCGCGGCGATAACATATTGTTTTTGGAAAAATACGATCCCAGCCTGTGGCGCAAAGAACTTGCTTTGCCAACATAGATAACCCGGTCATTATGATCTTTTAAAAGATAAACTCCCGGCATTGCAGGGATATTGCGTAATTTTTTTTTCAGTTGATCTTGCATTAATAATCTTCTTCCTGTTCCATTCTTTTTTTGCCCAAACTAGTCATCTGAAGAATAAAACAAAGAAATAAACATCATAAAGTAAGTGCAGTGGCTTTAATTCTACTTTGCAGATGTTTTATACAAATATGCTTGTTAAGTTTTAACCGTGGACACTTCTTCCGGCAGAATTCCGGCCAGCCATTGGCCGGTATATGATTTTTTGCAGGAGGCAACCTGTTCGGGCGAACCGGTAACAACAACCTGGCCTCCTTCATCCCCGCCTTCAGGGCCGAGATCGATTATATAATCTGCTCGTTTAAGTACCTCAAGGTTATGCTCGATAACCACCACGGTATTGCCATTTTCAACCAGGCGATCAAGTATGTGCAGTAATTTGCTTATATCATCAAGATGCAGGCCGGTGGTAGGCTCATCCAGGATATAAAGGCTGCGGCCGTTACTTCGCCTTGACAGCTCTGTGGCCAGCTTTACCCGCTGGGCTTCACCACCAGAAAGGGTAGTTGCCGGCTGTCCAAGTCTTATATAGCCAAGCCCAACATCGTAAAGCAGCTGTAGTTTACGCTGTACTTTTGGAATAGCCGAAAAAAAGTTTAATGCTTCTTCTACATTCATATTCAGGATATCAGCTATACTTTTTTCTTTGTAGCGCACTTCCAACGTTTCCCGGTTATAGCGTTTGCTGCGACAAACTTCGCAGGGAACATAAACATCGGGCAAAAAGTGCATTTCAATCCTCAAAATACCGTCACCCCGACAGGCTTCACAGCGCCCGCCTTTTACATTAAAGCTGAAGCGGCCCGGTTTATA
>SKXC01000151.1 GCA_007128625.1 Syntrophomonadaceae bacterium
AACTATCCGGGAAAATAGAAAAGCTGAGATGCAAACTATTGGAGCAGGCGCTCTTAACCAGGCAGTAAAAGCATTAGCCATTGCAAGGGGATTTGTTGCTCCCGCCGGTATTGATCTGGTATGTATTCCAGCTTTTACCAGTGTTGAAATCAACGGTGAGGAAAGAACGGCTATAAAATTTCTGGTTGGCCCTCGTTAACGATGCCTTTTTCAGGTAAGCTGAAAGCTTTCAAGACAGCAAAAACAGGGCAGTTTTTCAGATGCAATCGGTAGTATTGACAAAACCAAACCCATTATATATACTTATCTAAGAGCAAAGACGCTCGCATAAACAGCTTTTAAGATGGCTGTCAGCGGGCGTCTTTCGTATTTTATAATACTATTATTTTTACAATACTTTAAGGAGAGTGAGATTATGAGCATGACCAAAGAAGAAGTCCTCGGTATGGCGAAGGAATCGGGGGTTAAATTCATCCGCCTCCAGTTTACCGATCTTTCCGGTCAACTTAAAAACGTGGCCATCACAACTGATCAGCTGCCAAAAGCACTGGATGGGGAACTGATGTTTGACGGTTCCTCCATTGAAGGCTTTGTGCGTATTGAAGAATCAGATATGTACCTGCATCCGGATCTTGATTCTTTCGCTATTTTTCCCTTCCGTCCCAAAGAAGGCGGTGTAGCAAGGCTGATGTGTGATGTATATACCCCCGAAGGCGAACCGTTTACAGGCTGCCCGCGAAGCCAGCTGAAAAGAATGATCGAGCTGGCCGAAAAAGACGGTTACTCGATGAACTGCGGTCCGGAAGCTGAATTTTTTATGTTTCATACCGACGGCAACGGGGGGCCGACCCTGCACACCCACGACCAGGGCGGTTACTTCGACCTGGCCCCGACTGATTTAGGTGAAAATGCCCGGCGCGATATGGTTTTAAGCCTGGAACAAATGGGCCTGGAAATCGAGGCATCCCACCACGAAGTTGCCCCCGGCCAGCACGAAATAGATTTCAAATACAGCGACGCCCTGCGTACTGCCGACGACCTTTCCACCTTTAGATTCGTGGTGCGCACAATTGCCCAGAGACACGGCCTATATGCTACCTTTATGCCCAAGCCTATTGCCAGGATCAACGGTTCAGGGATGCACACCCACCTTTCCTTGTTTAAAAACGGTGAAAATATTTTTTATGACCCCAACGCACCCGACGAAATGAGCCAGGAAATGCTTTATTTTATCGGCGGCCTGCTTGACCATGCCAAAGGTTATACTGCAGTAACCAATCCACTGGTTAACTCATATAAAAGGCTTGTCCCCGGCTACGAAGCTCCGGTATATATTGCCTGGTCGCACCGCAACCGGAGTCCGCTGGTCAGGGTCCCGGCCCGTCGGGGAATTGGAACGCGGGTTGAACTAAGGAACCCTGATCCCTCCTGCAATCCGTACCTGGCTTTTGCCACCATGCTCAAAGCCGGTCTGGACGGTATTCATAAAAAAATAACTCCACCCGAACCGGTTAATTTGAACATTTATACCATGACTGATGAAGAAAAAACAAAATACTCAATCGAACAGCTTCCGGGAAATCTTCACCAGGCCGTAATTGCCCTGGACAATGATCCGATCATCCAGGAAGCCCTGGGTGAACACATCTACAACCGTTTTCGTGAAGGCCGTTTAAAGGAATGGTTTGATTACAAACTTGAGGTTCATGACTGGGAAATTAAGCAGTACCTGGCTCGTTTTTAATTGACTGCCAGTCAAATAATCAAACCGGTATTTAAAAAACTAAATAAAGAGCAAAACTGCCCTGCCGGAACACTATTACAGGCTGTCCTAATTATTTAATTATTTAAGGACAGCCTGTAATAGTATTAACTACAATTCTTGCAAAAAATCACCAAAAAACATAGTATAATAATAACTGTTCTATGATCATTTTTTTTAGTCTTTAAGGAACAATTCTTTCCGGCAGGAGAAAAAATCTATGGGGAGAAACTCTTATGATTATTGTATCGGAACAGACAACCCCGCCCTGAGAAGAACACTCACGGCAATTCTTTCTGCAGCAGGGTTTTATTCTTCCGGTCAGGCCGGCAGTATCCCCACTTTGCTAAGAACCCTTCGAACTGTACAACCATGGCTGGCGGTAATTGATACCGCTCTGCCGCCGGGGAATATTGAACACCTGGCATCAATTATTGAAGATGACAGCCTGGCTGCAGCCATATACATCAATACTAGCGGTATCGACATGGACCTGTGTGTCCAGTTAGGCTGGCCCGTTGAAGCATCGGTGCTAACAGCGGTTGCCGAAGCAGTTTGTAACGAATTTGCCCAGAAAAAAAAGCTCCAGAAAAAAATCGAAGAGCTGCAAAAAAAACTTAATGAGCGCAGAGATATCGAAAGGGCAAAAGGTATTTTAGCAAAATATTATGATCTTAGTGAAGAAGAAGCTTACAGTTTACTTCGGAATTCAAGTATGAAAAACAGAATATCCATAGCAAAAATGTCAGGCCGGATTATCAATGATCCTGGCTATTTTTCCTCTTAATGGCTGCCTTAATAAAGTCTTTAAAAAGTGGATGAGGCCGGGTCGGCCGCGATTTGAATTCAGGATGAAACTGCACAGCCACAAACCAGGGATGATCGCTTAGTTCAACAATCTCGACCAGGTTGTGTTCTTCATTTATTCCACTGAAAATCATACCCGCTTTCTCCAAAACAGCCATATAGTCGTTATTAAATTCATAACGGTGCCTGTGCCTTTCACTTACTAAATTTTCTTTATAGGCTGATTCGGCCAGAGTGCCACTTTTAATCGAACAGGGATAAGCTCCTAAACGCAGGGTACCGCCAAGCCGGGTATTTTCTCTCTGGCCGGGCAGATAATCAATAACCGCCCTTGGTGTATCGGGATCAAACTCAGAGCTGTTGGCGCCATCCAGGCCGGCCATGTTCCTGGCAAACTCGATCACCGCACATTGCATACCCAGGCAAAGACCTAAGAAGGGAATCTTATTTTCCCTGGCCATCTGGACAGCCCTTATTTTCCCTTCTATACCACGTTCACCAAAACCACCTGGAACAAGGATACCGTCGACACTTTCCAATTGAAGCTTCATTTCTTCTGTTTGCAAATCATCTGCCGGTAAAAGAATAGTTTTAACTGCAACATCATGTTCTAAACCGGCATGGAAGAGGGCTTCATTTATACTGATATAAGCATCGGGCAGGGCAACATACTTGCCAACCAGGGCAATGGTAATTTCATTTTTTAGATGATCTTCTTTAGAAACCAGGTTCTCCCATTCTTGCATATCTGGCGATTTGTGGGGCAGTTTGAGTTTATCAAGAGTCAACCGATCAAGGTTTTGCTTCTGCAATAAAAGAGGCACTTTGTATACATTTCTCGTATCGAGATTTTCAACAACTTCATCAGGTTGAATGTTGCAAAACAGGGCAATTTTTCTTTTTAAATCATCAGGAAGGGTATGTTCTGTTCGGCAAACAATTATATCCGGTTGAATACCGATACTGCGTAATTCTTTTACACTGTGCTGGGTAGGCTTGGTTTTTAATTCACCGGACATGGGTAAATAGGGGACCAGGGTAACATGAATAAAAAGAACATTTTCCCAGCTAAGATCGTACCGGAGCTGCCGGATCGCTTCCAAAAAAGGCAGGCTTTCGATATCACCGACGGTACCGCCAATTTCTGTGATTACCAAATCCAGATCACGATATTGATCGAGCTTGGTAATACAATTTTTAATTTCATCTGTTATATGAGGGATAACCTGAACAGTGTTACCCTTAAAAAGACCTTCTCTTTCTCCCTGGATTACCGACCAGTAAACCCTACCGGCGGTAACATTATTATCCCGGGTCAGCGGTTCATCAATAAAACGTTCATAATGCCCCAAATCAAGATCTGTTTCCGCCCCGTCTTCGGTTACAAATACCTCACCGTGCTGGTAGGGACTCATAGTACCCGGGTCGTAATTAATGTAAGGATCAAATTTCTGTATGGTCAGCTTAAAGCCCCTTTTTCTTAGTAAGCAGCCCAAAGAGGCGGCAGTTATCCCTTTACCTAAAGAAGAAACCACTCCACCGGTAATAAAGATATATTTAGTCATAAATACCTCCCCTGCCGCTTATTAACAAAGTATGTAAATAATCCGCTCAGCAACTGCTGCAGCTGGTTTTACTTCAGCCGCCGCAACCCGAGGAGTCAGCTCCGCCTCCTGCAGAACTATTCCCGGTTCGAAAAACAGAAAAGATCTTACCCGCTTCTTTACCACAGTGTGGGCAGCAAATACTTTTTATCTTGCTGCTGCACAGTTCTTCAATTTTTTCCCGGCAATCAGAACAAAAAAATTCATAAAGGGGCAAAACTACACCTCCTCTCAATCAATCCTAAATTTTTATTAACTAGGTCCGACCTTTCAATCTTTTTCTCTTTTTGGCCCGTCTCCTTTTTTTGCGCTGCCGTTTTAACTGCTTTCTTGTCATTTGCTTTGCCATAAACTGAAACCTTCCCCTCCTTCCCCTAACGTAAAAAAGCGACAAAATCTATGGGTAATTATATCACTGCTTTACGCCTTTAAAAAGAGTTATTTTCGTTAACTGTCAATAATTAAATGAAAAGTAAGCTGATAGAGAATTTATTTAAAGGAAAATTGCAAGTAACAGCGAAAAAGAAAATGATCAGGTTTACTTTATAAGCAGGGAGGAATTAATTGATGGAGCTGAGCCCTAACGCACGTATTACTTATGAAAAAAGATATTTGATCAAAGATGAAAAAGGTAATCCAACCGAGACACCTGAAGATCTTTTACATAGAGTAGCGGCTAATATTGCGGGTATTGAAAGAGAATACGGCAAGGAAGAAGATGAAATAAAAGATATTGAAAATAGTTTTTTTAATATCATGTCTGAAGCCCGGTTTATGCCCAATTCTCCAACCCTGATGAATGCCGGCCGCGAGCTTCAACAGTTGAGCGCCTGTTTTGTCCTGCCTCTTGAAGACAGCATGGAAGGTATTTTTACCGCCCTTAAAAATATGGCTCTTGTTCAAAAAACGGGGGGCGGCACCGGCTTTGCTTTTGATCGTCTTAGACCAAGTAATGACCTGGTACGTTCTACTAACGGAGTTGCCAGCGGACCAATTTCATTTTTAAAAATATTTGATGCAGCTACTGAGGCAGTTAAACAGGGAGGAACCAGGCGGGGAGCAAATATGGGTTCCCTGATTTATAACCATCCTGATATTCTTGATTTTATCTGCTGTAAAGAAAAAGAAGACGAAGTAAATAATTTTAATCTTTCTGTTACTGTATCTGAGGAATTCATGAGCAAGGCTACCGGTGAAGATCCCGATCCTCTCTATAGTTTGATCAACCCGCGAACAAAACAGGCCTATTTTGATCCCGAAACCGGCAGTGAGGTGAAGCTTGATGCTAAAGCCGTTTTTGACCTTATCATCCAGAAAGCCTGGGGAAAAGGTGATCCCGGTATAATATTTATTGATCAGATGAACCGTTATAACCCAACTCCAAATATAGGAATGTACGAAACAACTAACCCCTGTGTGCCCGGTGACACATTCGTCTTGACAGCTGAAGGGCCCAGGCTGGTCAAGGATTTGATCGGGAAAAACGCCACTCTTATAGTTAATGGAAAGCCGTTCCAAACTACAGAAGCCGGTTTTTACCCGACCGGCACTAAACCTCTTCTTTTCATTGAAACAAAGGAAGGTTATTCATTTCGCGCCACCGGCGATCACCCGGTTCTAAAGGTTACAAGACAGAAGAAAAATACCTTTGAAAGAAAGTGGACCAAAGCCGAAGATCTTAAACCGGGAGACACCATTATGCTTAATGACCACCGGGAACTGCAAAAATGGAGCGGCCTTTACGAAGAAGAAGAAGGTTACCTGGTTGGTTTGCTCACTGGTGACAAAGTACTTGAAACAGATAAAACCAATATCTTAAGCAGTATTCACCAGCATGGCACCCCGGGCTTAACAGGGCCTTTCCTGAAGGCAACCGGCATCCTGGTCAAAAGGAGTGTTTCCAAGGGCTCCAGGAAGGTTAAAATAAATAATGCGCCCCCGGCAAACACCAAAATCAGCAATGAACTGTTATTTTCTCTCGGCATGAGACCGGAAAACAGGGTAATTACCTCTTATCTTGAAACCCGGACTTCCTCAGAGTTTATTAAGGGCTTTCTAAAAGGTCTTTTTGATACTAATGGCTTTGTAGAAGATTCTGTGGAAAAAAGCATTTCTGTCCGGTTAGTCTTGCATGACCTAAAAAAACTCCAGGCTGTCCAGAGAATGCTTGCCAGGTTCGGTATCACATGTTCTATCCATAAAGACCAGTCCGCAAAATGGAATGCCCCTTTTTCAAAAAATAAAAAAGCAATTGTCTCATGCGAAGCCGGTCGCCGGCATGAATTAATGATTGTTAGAGATAACATCACGGTTTTTGCTGAACAAATTGGATTTCGCGATACCATAAAATCGGAACAGCTTAGTGCTGTCCTGACCGCATGCTGCCGGGAATCAAATTTCCAAAGTTTCACAGCCATCATTGAGAAAATAGAAGCAGATGCAGCTGAGGAAGTCTATGATGTCCAGGTTCCGGGCATCAATGCTTTCGATGCCAACGGTGTAATGGTCCATAATTGTGGGGAACAACCACTTTTACCTTACGAGGCATGCTGTCTCGGTTCGATCAATTTGGGCAAATTTGTTACAAAAGGTTCTGAAATTGAATGGGCTGAGTTATCCGGGGTAACTAAAACTGCTGTCCGTTTCCTTGACAATGTGATCGATGCCGGCAACTATGTGATTCCAGAAATTTCTAAGATGCATAAGGAAGGCAACCGTAAAATCGGCCTGGGTATTATGGGCTGGCACGACATGTTGATCAAGCTGGGCATACCATATGATAGCGAGCAGGCCATTGAAACCGCCAGTCAGGTTATGGAGTTTATTAAAACTGAGGCAAAAAAGGAATCAGTTAACCTTGCCGAAGAACGCGGGGTTTTCCCCAATTATAACAATAGTATTTACGATACAGGTGCAGTAGAAGACCGGGTACGCAATGCAACCAGGACAACCATTGCTCCCACCGGGACTATTTCCATTCTGGCCGGGTGCAGCAGTGGAATAGAACCTTACTTCAGCATTGCATATATTCGTAAAAATATTTTAGGCGGACTTGATCTGCCTGAAGTTAATCCTTTATTTCTTGAAGCCGCCCGGGAAGAAGGGTTTTACAGTGAAGAGCTTATCGAGGAAATCGCACGAACCGGCAGTATACCGATCGATTCCGATGTCCCTGAAAAATATAAAAGACTATTCAAAACGGCAATGGAAATCGATTATGACTGGCATATCCGCCACCAGGCGGCTTTCCAAAACCATACTGAAAATGCTGTCAGTAAAACCATCAATCTTAAAAAAGAGGCTACTGTTGAAGATGTAAAAAATGCCTATGTTGATGCCTGGAGATCAGGCTGCAAAGGTATTACTATTTACCGTGACAGTTCGCGAACCAAACAGGTCCTAAATGTCGGCGACGGAGAAATAGAAGATAGTTTAAAACCGATAAAACGACCCAAAACCCTCAGTGGCCACACTACCAGCATCAGGACTGCCCTGGGCAACCTTTTCGTAACAGTTAATTCAGCAGATGGCAAACCCTTTGAACTTTTCGCCCAGATTGGAAAAGCAGGCAGTGATGTGGTAGCCTTCACCGAGGCTATCGCCCGCCTGATATCACTGGCTTTACGCTGCGGGGTGAGCATTGATGAAATCGTAACCCAGCTGGAAGGAATTGGCGGAGCAAGGTCGGTTGGTTATGGACCTAACCGCATTATGAGTGTTCCTGATGCCATCGGGCAGGCTTTAAGAAACCTTGCCCAGGCAAAAATGACTGAAGACAATCCAGGTACCGGTCATGCCCGGGAGATATGCCCCGATTGCGGGACATGTGCCCTGATCAGGGCTGAAGGATGCCTGAAATGTGAAGCCTGCGGTTTTACTGAATGTTAAAAATATGAACAAAAATATCCGGCAATAAAAGATATTGAATACCGAACAAAGAAAAACCACCGGCAAGGTGGTTTTTTTAAATTTAAAATACTGAATGTTAATTGTTCTGGTGCCGGAGACCGGACTCGAACCGGTACGGACATGATATGTCCGAGGGATTTTAAGTCCCTTGCGTCTGCCTGTTCCGCCACTCCGGCAATAAATGGAGGCGACACCCGGATTCGAACCGGGGATGGAGGATTTGCAGTCCTCTGCCTTACCACTTGGCTATGTCGCCAAAAAAATGGAGCGGAAGACGAGATTCGAACTCGCGACCCTCGCCTT
>SKXC01000125.1 GCA_007128625.1 Syntrophomonadaceae bacterium
AAAAAAAGGGTGCAGCAATCTTCATAGGGTCGTATTGATATTTCATAAGTATCAACAGCAAGAGCCTTGTCAATGATTTCTTTTTTATCCATACTTAAAAGCGGACGAAGGATAAGCATGCCTGTTGCCGCATCAGTTACCTTGAGGCTTTCTAAAGTTTGACTGGCCACCTGACCCAGGCTTTCACCGGTAACCAGGGCCTGCAGGTTTTGCCTTTCGCTTAAAAGTTCCGATAGTCGAAGCATTATTCTTCTGAGCAGTATGATACTAAGGTCTGCAGGACATTGTAAACGAAGTTCTTTTTGAATGTTGGTTACACTGATCATGTGCAATAAGATGCTATCACAGCTAATGGCCAGCTTGCGGCACAGGTCAACCGCTTTTTCCTGGGAACGCCGGCTTGTAAAAGGAAAACTGTGAAAATGAACTGCCTCCAGGGCCAGCCCCCGTTTTAAGGCCAGCCAACCTGCTACCGGGCTGTCGATCCCCCCGGAAAGAAGTAAAAGAGCCCGTCCGGTGATACCAACCGGAAGTCCTCCTGGTCCTGCTATTCTTTCCAGGTACAGGAAAGCTTTGTCAAAGCCTATTTCAACTGAAAGTATAAATGAGGGCTGCTTCAAACTGACAATAAGCTTGGGGAAATGATCCTGCAGGTGAGAGCCGAGCAGCCGGTTAATTTCCGGTGAGCTATGGGGAAAATGTTTATTGGCCCGGCGGGTTGTGATTTTGAATTTATTTCTGCCAGGGGGCAGATTACCGACAATTTGGACGGCAAGATGCTTAATTTCTTCCAGGTCGAGCCCGGCTTCCCAGACCGGACTAACCGATACAACACCAAAAACCTTGCTCAGTCGTTCAACCATGCTTTCCAGGTATTCTTCAGGCCCACTGACTATAAAACGGCCGTGCAGCTTTTTTACTGCTGCCTGGTAATTTTCAACAGCTGAATTCAGGTTGTGCTGCAGCTGCTGTTCAAACTGGCCGCGATTTCTTCCTTTTAAAGCAATCTCGCCATAACGGACCATGATTGTAGCCGGCATGGACAACCTCCCAAAAAAGGTTAGCTGGTAATCAGCTTTAATTCTCTAATGGCATCTGCGGTTTGTGCTGCGGCATAATTAACTTCCTGCTCATCATTGTAGCAGGAAAAGCTAAAGCGCAGGGCACTTTCAAGCCTTTCTGGTTTTAAGCCAAGAGCTTGCAAAATGTAACTCGGTTCGGGTTTGCGGGAGTGACAGGCTGAACCGGCTGAAGCGTAGATGCCGCGTTCTTCCAGGGCATGCAGCAGTGCTTCAGCAGGCAGACCGGGAAAAGAAAGGTTAATAATATGGACAGCACTTTCCTCTGCCGGAGGGCCGTTGATGAAAAAATCAATTCCTTCTTGTTGCAATCCCCGGTAGAAGGTTAGTTTTAAGCTGGCCAGTGCAGCAGCCTTTTGCTTTTGGTTTGCCCCGGTTAAACTGGCGGCCAGCCCAAAACCGGCAATTGCAGGTCCGTTTTCGGTACCCGGACGCATTTCTTTTTCCTGTCCCCCGCCATGCATCAGCGGCTGCAGCAGGATCCCCTTTTTGGCCCAGAGACAGCCGACTCCCTTGGGACCGTGCAACTTGTGAGCGCTGCAGCTGATCAGGTCTGCCTGCCAGGCTTTGAACTTAAGAGGCAGCTTACTAAAAGATTGCACGGCATCAACATGAAGCAAGGTGGTTGGATTTAGGTTTTTAATCAGCGGCCCGATTTCCTCTAAAGGCTGAATAGTTCCGATTTCGTTATTAACATGCATAATACTGACCAGTATGGTGTTTTTACTAACCAGGGTTTTTAGCTGGTCCGGGTCGACCAGCCCTTTGTTGTTAACCGGCAGGTAATCAACTTTAAATCTTTCATTTTCTTCCAGGTAACGGAAACAGTCTAATACCGAGGGATGTTCCACCATACTGGTAATCAGGTGGTTGCCTTTATTGCGGTTACGCAATGCCGCTCCTTTAATAGCCAGGTTGTTTGCTTCGGTGCCCCCGGAGGTGAAGATGATTTCATCTTCCCGGTTGTTAAAAAAGGAAGTAATTTGCCGCCTGGCTTCTTCGATTTGTTTTTCGGCTTCCACCCCTTTTTCATGCATCGAAGAAGGATTTCCATATATTTCACTTTGTAATCTGCTGACGAGATCAATTACTTCAGGATAAGGACGGGTGGTTGAACTGTTATCAAGGTAAACATCGGCCACGTTGTTGGTCCTCCCTCAATTGTCCAGGCAGCTATCCAGGCAATTACAGTCAAAATCCAGGCAGGCACAGTCAAAATAAGTGCAATCTGAATAAAAGCTGCCGCAGATGTTAATTGACATCGTCAATTAAACCGTTAAAACTATTTATGATCATAACAGGGTTGTATTAACCACGAGACAGTAATTAAGTAATAAAAGGGTCAAATAAAAAACCCGGGTTGCCCCGGGTTTTTTTCGGTTCCAGAAAGTTAAACGGCTACTACTTCTTTTACTGATGATACTTCCTGCATCAATACTTTTTCAATACCCTGCTTGAGGGTAATTGTCGACATCGGGCAGCCTCCACAGGCTCCGGTAAGCCTTACTTTGACTATACCATCGTCGCCAACTTCGACCAGTTCAACATCTCCTCCGTCCCGTTGTAAAGCCGGGCGGATTTTATCAAGCGCTTTTTCCACTTGTTCTCTCATTTCCTAATGCCTCCTTCTACAGTCTCAGCATACATTAGTATAACTGTATTCATATTATATCATAATTTGTCTCCGGATATTCAAGTTTTAACGTGTTTTAAATTATTGAATAAAAGTTCTGGCTTAGTTAACTAATTTACTCTGAGCAGGTGAAACATAGTGTAAAGTTATTGTAGGTTTTGGAGGGATGTTATTAAAGATATAGAAAGAGGAACCTCATGTTTATAAGTAAATTGACACTGCCGGATGAATCAATCATAATAATCATATGAAAATACATCAAAGAAACAGCTGGCGGTATTGTAGACAAGGAGGCTTCCATAATGGTTGAAAAGCAGTTATATGATCTGATTATCCTGGGGGGCGGGCCGGCCGGCTTTACTGCTGCTCTTTATGGTGTCCGGGCCGGTTTGTCAGTCTTAATCCTGGAAAAGATGATGCTAGGCGGTGAAATAGTATCCACAGACAGGCTGGATAATTTCCCCGGTTTTCCTGAAGGTATTTCCGGAGCAGAATTTGGGATGCTGTTACAGCAGCAGGCAGATAATTTAAGTATCCCCGTTAAGAATGTTGAGATTGAAAGTGTATCCCTTGATGGGGAAATTAAAAAAGTGACTACCCCTGACCAAGAATTTGAAGGCAAAACAGTTTTGATTGCTACCGGCACCGAACCTAACCTGCTTGGGGCAAGAGGTGAAAAAGAATTGCTTGGCCGCGGTGTATCCTATTGTGCAACCTGTGATGCCGCTTTTTTCAAGGATAAGGAAGTAGCAGTAGTCGGCGGAGGAAATGCAGCCCTTGAAGAAACGATATTTTTAGATCGCTTTGCTTCAAAAATATACCTGATTCATCGCCGTGACCAGTTTCGCGGGGTGAAGGGACTGCAGGACAAAGTGCTCGGTTTACCAGGGGTTGAGGTTCTTTGGAATACTACTGTCAGTGAAATAGAAGGTGAAAAAAAGGTTAGAGGTTTGCAGATCAAGCAGGAGGGAAAGGATCGTTTTTTGGGGGTAGACGGAATTTTTATTTATGCCGGCCGTACAGCCAATGCACCTTACCTTCAAGATGAAGCAATTGAAGTAAGTGATACAGGTTTTATCATAACCAACGAAAAGATGGAAACCTCATTGCCCGGTGTTTATGCCGCCGGGGATATTCGTCGAAAATTTTTACGCCAGGTTATTACTGCTGCGGCAGATGGAGCGGTTGCCGCCACTGCAGCAGCCCAGTTTATTTTTTCCTAAGGAGGCCATTTTGTGACCATAGAATTCTGGGAAATATTAATCCGCCTGTTTTTAACTATAATTCTCGGAGGCCTGATCGGTTTTGAACGGGAAAGCCATAACAGGCCGGCCGGTTTCAGGACCCATATCCTGGTTTGTTCCGGCTCGGCTTTAATCATGATGGTTTCTGCTTATGGTTTTACCGGTCAGATCGGGGAAGGATTCGAAGCAGATCCCGGCAGAATAGCTGCCGGTGTAGTTACAGGTATCGGTTTCATCGGTGCCGGAACGATCCTGCAGCAGCGGGGCAGTATCCGTGGCTTGACTACTGCAGCCACAATCTGGGTGGTTTCCGGGGTCGGTCTTGCAGTTGGCATCGGTTTTTACCTGGGGGCTATTGTTACCACAATTTTTGTACTGTCCAGCCTGCTTTTGTTAAGACGCTTTGAAAGATTTTTCTTTTTACGCCGCCGCTTGAAAAACTTGCAGGTCAGGGCGATTGATCAACCCGGATTGTTGGGCCGTATTGCTGCTGCCCTGGGAGATATGATGTTTAATATCCGCAAAAGTGAACTGGGTACTCCTGAACAGCAGGAAGAAACCGGGGAGGAAATGATCAATATTGAATTCCTGGTCGAAGTACCGCTGGAGGCTGATCTTAAAGATTTGTTTAGTCGTCTTTACGGTCTCGAAGGAATTATTGAAGTGCAGTGGGAAGGTGAGACAGTCAATAAGCACGGTCATCACCTGGAAAATTTCTGAGATCACTTTAATGCTTAATATCAAGCAAATCGACGTTAAAAGAAGCATTTATGATAAATAATCGCCCCAAAGGCTATTGATGACTGCATTACCATCTTGCAACACTTGCCTGTTCGCTCCCGACAAGCTATTATAAAGGTCAGAGAAGGTCAGACATGCATGTTAAAGCATGTTGATTTATACCGGGCAACAAAGTGTTGTATGTTTTTGTTGTATTTGTTTACGGGAAAGCCTTTTAAAGTTTTGGTTTAGTTATACCTGGAAGGTTATATAAAATATGCCGAACTTAACAGATTGTATTGAAGATTACCTGAAAAAGCTGTTGGCTTTGAGTACAGAGCGTTACATCGAGATACAACGTCGTGAATTAGCCAGTAAATTTGCCTGTGTTCCTTCTCAAATTAATTATGTTCTTGAACGGCGTTTTTCATTAGAGAGAGGTTACCTGGTAGAAAGCAAGCGGGGTGGTAACGGTTGTATTCGTATTTACCGTATCAATCCCGGTCAGGCTCAGTCCTGGCAGAAAGTGATTGGCAGTTTTAGTGGAAGAGGCTTTGACCCGGCCAGGGTCAGGCAGTTATTAAAAAGAATGTATGAAGATAAGATAATTTCTATGCGTGAAGCCAGGCTTCTTGAAGCAGTAATACGCGATAGGATATATGATTCACATGGTATGAGCATTGATCAGGTCAGGAAACTGCAATATAGACTTTTAAGTGAAGCGCTGGAAGAACTGCTGAAAGTTGGTTATTAAGCAAGGCGTTAAGCAGGGAGTGAAGTTGATGCTTTGTCAGGAGTGCCGAAAAAATGAAGCAAACATCCAAATAATCAAGAGTGTAAATGGCATTCAGACCGAAGATTTTTTATGTGAGCATTGTGCTCGGCAAAAAGAAGAGCTGGATTTTTCTTTTGAGCCCAAGTTTTCTTTGCCCAAGCTCTTTACCAGCATGCTTAACCAGGGAGTACTGGGCAGTCGGGATTCGATGCATTCAGCAAAAACACAGTGTTCATCCTGTGGACTTTCTTTTGCCCAGTTCAGCCAGGTTGGACGACTTGGATGCAGTGAATGTTTTAACGCTTTTAAAAAGAGCTTAAAGCCAATTTTAAGGTGCATTCATGCCAGTTCGACCCATACTGGAAAATTACCATCCCGAGTTCGGCAAAGGGTTAAACGTTTAAGAGATTTGGATCAACTAAAAGAAGAAATGCAGGTCAAAGTTCATAATGAAGAATTTGAAGAAGCAGCGTACCTGCGTGACAGGATCCGGACCATGGAAAATGAGATCCAGAAAAATGAGATCCAGAAAAATGAGCTAAAAGGACAAGTAAATGATGATGAATCGGAAAAAGGAGACTGAATGTGAAACAAGTTCAATATAGTTTAAGCCGCTGGATGGAGGGCGGCGGGCCGGAAGCAGAAATAGTAATCAGCTCCCGGGTACGTGCAGCCAGGAATATTAAAGACTATCCTTTTTCCTGTCTTGCTGCAGAGCAGGAAACTGCAATGGTTTTGGAAAAAATCAATGATATGGTCTTAAACAAGGACAAATTTGCGGATTTCATTTACCTGCCCATGGAAGATATTTCTGAATTAGTGAAGCAGGCCCTGGTCGAAAAACACCTGATCAGTCCTTACCTTGCTTATGAATCCAGTAACGGGGCCCTGCTTTTACGCAAGGATGAAGCGGTAAGTATTATGATCAATGAAGAAGATCACTTGCGTATTCAAGCTATATTGCCAGGCCTGATGCTTGAAGAAGCCTGGCAGGATACAGGCTATTACGACGATCTGCTGGAAAGCGAGTTAGATTATGCTTTTGATGAGCAGTACGGCTATCTTACCACCTGTCCAACCAATGTTGGAACAGGTTTGAGGGCTTCTGTAATGCTTCACCTGCCGGCCCTGATCATGACCGGGCAAATCAACCGCTTCCTGGGAGCCCTTCCCCAGGTTGGGTTAACCGTGCGCGGCCTTTACGGAGAGGGAACTGAAATTACTGGCAACCTGGTCCAGGTTTCCAACCAGGTGACTCTGGGCCATAGTGAAGAAGAAATCATAAGCAACCTGGCCAGTGTTATCAGCCAGTTGATTGAACAGGAAAAGAATGCAAGGCAGGGCATGCTCGATAAAAAAAGAGCAGAGCTGACTGATAAAGCATGGCGGGCCCTGGGAATCTTAAAATATGCCCAGGTAATTGGTTCAACAGAAGCGGTCCAGCTAATTTCCGATTTACGTCTCGGTTACGACCTGGGTCTGATCAAAGCAGTTGATCACAGATTGCTCAATGAACTCCTTGTTCTGATTCGTCCAGGCTGTTTGCAACTGCTGGCCGGAAAAGAACTGGAACATAATGAAAGAAACCTGGAAAGACCGATCCAGATTAAACAAGCCCTGGATCGTTTCCGGGAGAAGAATCAATGATATTAAGAAAAAGAGGTGAACAATATGTTCATGTTTGGTAGATTTACTGAAAGAGCACAGCAGGTTTTAGTGTTGGCCCAGGAAGAGGCCAAGCGATTAAATCACAATTTTATCGGAACAGAGCACCTGCTTTTAGGTTTGGTTCGGGAAGGATCAGGCATAGCTTCCCGGGCATTGCAAAACATGGCTGTTGATTTGAACCGGGTTCGGCAGGAGGTAGAAAGAATAGCCCCGAAAGGTGAAAAAATAATCCAACAGGGCATCAGCTATACCCCGCGGGCTAAAAGGGTTGTTGAACTGGCTATCGAAGAAAGTCAAAACCTGGGGCATAATTATGTTGGCACCGAGCACCTGATGCTCGGATTAGTCCGGGAAGGTGAAGGTATTGCTGCCCAGGTCCTTTCCAACCTTGGCATTGATTTAAAGCGGGCCCGCAAGGAAGTGATCCAGCTTCTTGGCGGGGAAGATAGCAGTAGTAAAGTTGCAGAAGGTGAAAAAGCCGGTGGTCCCCAGACTCCTACTGTCGATACTTTTGGACGCGATCTGACCCAGCTGGCCAGGGATGGTAAACTTGATCCGGTTATTGGCAGGGAAAAAGAGATCGAAAGAGTGGTTCAGATCCTGAGCAGGCGGACCAAGAACAATCCCTGCCTGATCGGTGAACCCGGTGTTGGGAAAACAGCGATAGCCGAGGGTCTGGCTTACCATATTATTGAGGGCAAGGTGCCTGAGATTCTTCGGGATAAGCGGGTAGTTACCATTGAGCTGGCTGCTGTTGTTGCCGGTACCAAGTACCGGGGTGAATTTGAAGAACGCCTGCGGAAGCTGATGAACGAACTTCGTCAGGCCGGCAATGTCCTGGTTTTTATCGATGAACTGCATACCCTGATCGGAGCCGGTGCCGCTGAAGGGGCTATTGATGCCTCCAATATTCTTAAACCGGCCCTGGCCCGTGGAGAGCTGCAGTGCATCGGGGCTACGACCATGGATGAATTCCGTAAACACATTGAAAAAGACCCGGCCCTGGAACGAAGATTTCAACCGATTATAGTCGGTGAACCCAGCTGTGAAGAAAGTGTTGAAATACTAAAAGGTCTGCGCGATCGTTATGAAGCTCACCACAAGGTGAAGATTACCGACGAAGCTCTTAAAGCCGCAGTAAGGTTGGGAGATCGCTATATTTCAGATCGCTTCCTTCCGGACAAGGCCATTGATTTAATCGATGAAGCTGCTTC
>SKXC01000001.1 GCA_007128625.1 Syntrophomonadaceae bacterium
AGCACACCTTTACGTCTTTTGAAAAAGTCAACTGCAACATTAGGAAAAATAATATATGAAAGAACATCTTCTTCCTGTTCAATAAATTCGGCAATTTCCTTCTTTGCTTTCTCCAGCTGTGGCTCCAAAAGATCAGCCGGCCTCCCGGTAATCGGCTCGTCATCTTTGAGAATACTTTTTTGCAGCTCAGGATTGATTTCTCCAGGTGGTTTTCCATAGAGACCCTTCATGTAATTCTTGACCTCGGTTAAAACCATTTTATAACGTTCACCACTTAATACATTTACTACTGCCTGGGTCCCAACAATCTGGCTGCTTGGTGTTACCAGGGGTGGGTAACCCAGCTCAGCCCTTACCCGCGGCACTTCAGCAAGAACATCTTTTAAGAGATGAGTCGCTTTCTGTTCGGCTAACTGTGATGCCAGGTTGGAAATCATGCCACCCGGTATTTGGTAATTAAGTACATTGGTATCAACTCCCATAACATCCCTGGGTATTTCATACCCGCAGCTGATCTCCTTGAAATGATCGCTCACTTTTGTTAAAAGCTCTAGGTCCAACCCGGTATCATAAGGGGTTCTCTGAAAAGCAGCTACCATGCTATCAGTAGCAGGTTGGCTTGTTCCCATCGCCAGCGATGCCGTGGCGGTATCTATAACATCAGCGCCAGCCTCCACTGCCTTAAGGTAAGCCATGGAAGCCATTCCGCTGGTATAATGACAGTGCATCTGGACAGGCAGCCCAACTTCACTTTTTAGACGACCAACCAGCTCATAAGCATCATAAGGGGAAATCAACCCGGCCATATCTTTAATGCATATTGAGTCGGCACCCATATTCTTAAGATCAAGACCAACCCGGACAAAGTAATCAATATTATGAAACGGGCTAATCGTGTAACTGATTGTACCCTGGGCATGGGCCTCTTCTTTTTTGGTTGCATAAATTGCCTTTTCCATATTCCGCAGGTCATTTAATGCATCAAAGATTCTAATTATATCGATCCCGTTTGCCACGGCCTTCTTAATAAATTCAACCAGGACATCATCAGGGTAGTGACGGTAGCCTACTATATTCTGACCACGCAGCAGCATTTGCAGGCGGGTGTTTTTAAAACCTTTACGCAGTTGCCTTAGTCGCTCCCAGGGATCTTCATCAAGAAAACGCATGCAAGAATCAAACGTAGCTCCACCCCATACTTCCAGGGAGTGGTAACCTATTTGATCCATTAATTCGACTATCGGCAGCATTTCTACAAGCCGCATTCGTGTTGCCAGCAGGGATTGGTGAGCATCGCGCAATGAAGTGTCAGTAATTTTAACTGTTCTTTTTTCAGTCACAGACCCGGTATCCTTTCTTTTTGATCAGTTTTTACAACTATTCTAACCCAAGAAGATTAACAATCCTGTCCTCTTTATCCAGCCTGATCAGGGTCACTCCGCGAGCGTATCGCCCCATAAGTGAAACCCGTTCAATTTTTTGCCGGTTAATTACTCCCCGGGCAGTAATAATCATAAATTCTTCTTCTTTGCCACTTAAAACTATAAATATTGCCAGGGGACCGCTCTTAGAGGTTGTTTTCATACCAATCATACCCTTTCCTCCACGGCGGCGAGCACTAAACTCACTGACTGAAACCCTTTTACCGTAACCTTTTGCAGAGCCAATTAGCAGCTGGTGATCGGCAGTTACCAGATCGGCGCCAATCACCCTGTCTTCAGGGCCAAGTGTAACAGCTTTTACCCCCCTGGCTGCTCGACCCATCGCCCTTACCTGGGTTTCGGGAAAGCGAACAAAAAGGCCGGCACTTGTTCCGACGATAACTTCTTCCTTACCCCTGGTCAGTTTTACTGCCATTAATTCATCTTCAGCTGATAGATTCAGGGCAGTAAGCCCACTTTTACGGGTATTTCTGTATTCCTTAAGCAATGTTTTTTTAATAGTTCCATGTGCAGTAACCATTAACAGGTAACGATCATCACTGAATTGATCAATCGGCAAAGTCGCTGTTATATACTCTTTTTCTTCAAGGGGAAGCAGGTTGACAAGAGCTGTGCCCCTGGATTGCCTTCCCGACTCAGGTATTTCGTGGATCTGAAGAAGGTAAACCTTGCCCCGGTTGCTAAAACAAAGCAGTTTATCGTGAGTTGAGGCTACATGACACTGTTCCACATGGTCATTCTCTCGAGTCTGCATGCCGAGGACTCCCCTGCCACCCCTATGCTGGCTGCGATAAGTGGTTAAAGGCATCCTTTTGATGTAACCACGGTCGGTCAAAGTTATAACAACATCTTCTTGAAAGATCAGATCGGTTAAAGTCACATCGCCTTCATCAGCAACAATCTGGGTCCTTCTATTATCAGCATGTTTATTCTGTACGATGGCTAATTCATCGCGGATAATCTCTTTCACCAGAGAATCATCTTCGAGAACCCTGCGGAAATAGTTAATATTATCTAAAAGCTGTTGTTTTTCTTCGGCTAATTTTGAGATTTCGAGCTGCGTTAACCGCTGCAGACGCAAGTCAAGAATCGCCTGGGCCTGTTTTTCTGATATCTCCAGCATTTTCATCAGGCCTTCCCGGGCTGTTTTCACATCTTTTGAAGCCCGAATGAGAGCAATGACTTCATCCAGACGGTCCAGGGCAATTAATAATCCTTCGACTATATGCAATCTTTCTTCTGCCCGTCTCAAGTCAAACTGGGATCGGCGCCTGATAACATCTTTCTGATGTTCAAGATAGTAGACCAGCATTTTTTTTAAGTCTAAAACCTGGGGTTGACCGTCAACAAGGGCGAGCATAATTATTCCATAAGTCTGTTGAAGTGAAGTAAATTTGTAAAGTTGGTTAATAATAACCTGTGGATCATAGTCCTTTTTTATTTCTATAACAATTCGTACGCCACTACGATCTGATTCATCACGTAAATCAGTAATGCCTTCCATTTTACGCTCTTTTACTATTTCAGCAATTCTTTCAACCAGTTTAGCTTTATTCTGCTGGTAAGGAAGTTCACTGATTACAAGTTGATTTCTACCTTTATCTTTCTTCTCCACCTTGACAAGACCGCGTAACTTAATGATCCCGCGACCATTTGTATAGGCAGACTTAATCCCTTCATGACCAACAATAATACCCCCTGTGGGAAAATCAGGCCCTTTAACATGCTGCATCAAGTCTATATTAGAAGCTTCGGGAAAGGAGATTAGATGTTTTATCGCTTCAATCAATTCAGTAAGATTATGTGGAGGAATGTTCGTAGCCATCCCGACAGCAATACCTGAAGAACCGTTTGCTAAAAGGTTGGGGAAACGAGACGGTAAAACAGTCGGTTCTTCTAAACTTTCATCAAAGTTTGGCCGGAAATCAACTGTTTCTTTATGAAGATCGGTAAGCATCTGGCCGGCAATGGCAGACAGCCGGGCTTCAGTATAACGCATAGCAGCTGCAGAATCACCATCTTGAGAGCCAAAGTTACCATGCCCGTCAACCAGTGGGTACCTTGTTGAAAATTCCTGGGCCAGGCGAACCAGGGTATCGTAAAGGGCAACGTCACCATGGGGATGGTACTTACCTAAAACCTCACCGACAATTCGGGCTGATTTTCGATATGGTTTATCCTGCGTCGAGCCCATTTCAGACATGGCATAAAGAATACGTCGGTGAACTGGTTTTAAGCCGTCACGGACATCCGGAAGCGCCCTGCTGACTATAACACTCATAGCATAATCAAGAAAAGATACTTTGACTTCATCATAAATGTTTACCGGGACCACGTTTTGTCTATCGGCCATTTTTGCTCCTTTTACAATAGGATAATGGTTGGGAGACTAACTATTAAGCAATATGTAAATCTTAACACATCTTAGTTTATCAGAAAAGATCCCAGGAAGAATAAAACCTGTGGTATCAATAAATATTAACCTGTTGCCGTTCAGGAATTAATAAAATACTACAGGAGATTTAATAAATACGTAAAAACAAATATTTAAAAGTTATCTTAGATGATTATCAGGTTGGTTTTGCAAATAGTTTTTTTAACCCTCCAGCATAGGACACCTGTTTTATAATTTAAAATCAATAACATTAATATCCTATATGTCAAGATTTTGAACATGCCGGGCATTATTTTCAATAAAATTACGGCGCGGCTCAACTTTGTCACCCATAAGAATACCGAAAATATTGTTGGCTTGAATAGCATCAACAAGCTCCACACGTTTTAGAATTCTTGTGTCGGGGTTCATAGTGGTTTCCCAAAGCTGTTCAGGGTTCATTTCACCAAGCCCTTTATAGCGCTGCATCTGAAGCCCCTCTTCACGATCCCAGCCACTGAGCAGTTTCTGCAGTTCTTCTTCACGAAAAAGGTATTCTTCCTTATTTTTGCCCCTTTTCACTTTATAAAGAGGTGGTTGAGCTATGTAGACAAAACCACTGTCTATCAAGGGGTACATAAATCGGTAAAAGAAAGTTAATAGAAGCACCCTGATATGTGAACCATCCACATCAGCATCGGTCATGATAATAATTTTTTGATACCTTGCCCGCTGGATGTCAAATTCACTTTCAATTCCGGTTCCCAGAGCAGTAATCAGGGTCCTTATTTCTTCGTTGCCCAGTATTTTATCCAGCCTGGCTTTTTCTACATTAATAATTTTACCCCGTAAAGGCAAGATTGCCTGGATTTGACGGTCGCGCCCCTGTTTGGCTGAACCGCCTGCAGAGTCACCCTCGACTAGAAACAACTCACTTTCCCCGGGATCTTTGGACGTACAATCAGCTAATTTACCCGGAAGATTAGTGATTTCCAGGGCATTTTTGCGTCGGGTTAATTCTCTTGCTTTACGTGCTGCTTCCCTGGCACGGGAAGCCCGGATAGCTTTTTCCGTGATTCTTCTGGCTACGGCTGGATTCTGTTCTAAATAAGCTTCCAATCCTTCATAGCATACACTGTCTACCAGGCTTCGAACATCACTGTTTCCTAGTTTAGTTTTCGTTTGTCCCTCAAACTGGGGATCCAACAACTTAACACTTAAAACTGCAACAAGTCCCTCCCGAATATCTTCTCCGGAAAGGTTACTTTGATTATCTTTCAGCAAACCAAATTTACGTGAAAAATCATTAATTACCCGGGTCAGTGAAATTTTGAAACCATATTCATGAGTACCTCCTTCATGAGTATGGATATTATTCGCGTATGAATAGATGACTTCTGCATAGCCGGCGTGATATTGCAAAGCTAGTTCGACCTCAATACCACTTACAGATTTTTGAATATAAACAGGCTTGTTAGGTACAGTTTCTTTTCCCTGGTTAAGGTAAGAAACATACTGAATAATCCCTCCATCAAATTTAAAATTTTCTTCATGGTTGCTGCGCATATCTTTAAAGACAATTCTTGTCCCTTTATTAAGAAATGCAAGTTCCCGAAGGCGCTGAACAATCAAGTCATTTTCAAAATCAACCTTATCGAATATACCACTGTCCGCTCGAAAGGTGATTTTCGTTCCCGTCTTCTTAACTTCACCAGAATCCTTGATCGGTGTAATTATTTTTCCTTTTTCATAATGTTGGGTGTACTTTTTACCGTTTCTGTATACCTCTACTTCCAGCCACTCCGCTAAAGCATTAACCACGGAAACTCCTACACCATGTAATCCCCCGGCTACTTTGTAGCTATCTCCTCCAAATTTTCCACCGGCATGAAGAGTAGTAAGAACTACTTCAACAGCAGGGCGATTTTCCTGAGGATGGTTTTCAACCGGAATTCCCCGTCCATCATCAATAACGGTTGCGCTGTTATCCTTATTAATTATTACAGTTATCTTTTTGCAATAGCCTGCTAAAACCTCATCGATACTATTATCCACTACTTCAAACAAAAGATGATGAAGGCCACGGCTCGATGTTGAACCGATATACATGCTTGGGCGGCGTCTTACTGCTTCTAAACCTTCCAAGACCTGAATATGCTCGGCATTATAGTCATGATTAGTATCTTTTCTGGACATTCTCCACCTCTTTTTTGATTATAGTTTTACTTTAAATGGAAGATAATTCTTCAATCTACTTTATTATAACATGTTTTTGATTGGCAGATGCGTTATTCCGAGGCATATTAACGAGAAGAATTATGACGTTTCGAAAGAGTAAGAGGAGAAATAGGGGACAGATAAATTTCATCTTCGGTAACAATAAAAGACCTGGACTTATTGTGTCCGGATACAACATTTAGCGCATCATAAGAAGCAGTTTCCAATAAATGCTTGTTTGTGTTTTTATCTAAAGGGTCTGTATTAAAAATGCCTATTATTTCGTGGTTAAAAAGAATCTTGGAATTGCCGATATGTAAAAACATCAAGGGCCTCCTTTAACGCCATTATGTTCCAGCGCTTCCCATTGCTACTTCTTTTAAATAACAAAACCGATCTTATAAATGAATTATTTACATATAAAAATCATTTCTCCTTCTTTTCCAGCTCACCAATTTGAAAAATAATATCTTTTACTATTTTATTTCCTGCATAATTATTCAATTTTTTAATAAGCTGAGGCTTTAACATTGATAAATGGTACGCCCACACTGAATCTTTAACAAAAACAAGCAGCACACCTTTTGATATTTTCTCTGCCCTGGTTACTTCTGAAAGTTCAGAACCGACAATAGTAACCCAGCTATCAATTATTAGATGCTGCTGATATGCATACCACAGGTTATGACGGCGCAAAATATTTTCAATAACCGTTCCTAGTGGTTTCATCAATAATACTCCCTCTGGATATAGTTAAAAGCTTATGTTCTTTGTTTATTTTTTGAATAAGACCACTTAAATCAACAGCAGTTGTAATAATACACTGTCCGGCATTTTCACTAATAAAGTTGAGCAGTTTTAGTTTTCTTTCATGATCTAATTCTGAAAAAACATCATCTAAAAGAATGATGGGAGAAATATTGTTTTTTTGTTTAAACAAGCTTATTTCTCCCATTTTTAAGGCAAGAGCAGCAGTTCTTTTTTGGCCCTGTGACGAAAATCTTCTTGCTTCATAACCGTTGATCATTATTTTGATATCATCTAGATGGGGACCCAAAAGTGTTGAAAACCGTTTTAATTCCTGATTGCGTCTATCCAGCAAATCTTGATAAAAAAGCTTTTTCATTTCTTCTTTATCAGTGACATATGTTATAGTGCTTGCATATTCTAAAGAAAGCATTTCTTTTGCCAGTGTTATTTCATTAAAAAAATGTTGCGCTTCCTTTTCTAAGGCCTTTATAATCTCCACCCGGGCTCTGACCAGGTTAACGCCAAGGGTGATTAGTGATTGATCCCAGGGAGCAAGCTGATCATTAATCAAAAACCTGCTTTTTTTTTCTTTCAGGACATGATTACGATGGTTTAATACCCGTTGATAATCTCTTAATTCTTTTAAATAAACAGAATTCAACCTCGAAGCCTCAAGGTTAATAAACCGCCTCCGGACAGAGGGACCTTCACTTACAATCTGCAGATCGTCGGGAGAAAAAACTACTACAGGATAATTTTGAATATTATCAAAGCGGTTTACTTGATTATCGTTAACTATCACTTTCAAGCGTTTGTTTTGTTGATAATTAACCTGTATTGTATGGTTAAAGTTATCTTTAACAAAAGCGCCTTTTAAAACAAAACAAGACCTGTTAAAATTAGCCAGTTCGTAATCATTTTTAGTCCTAAATGAACGATTTACGGAAAGAAAAAAAATCGATTCAAGCAGGTTTGTTTTACCTTGAGCATTTTCACCAATTAATACATTAAGACAGGGATGAAACTGCATTTTTTGTTGCTTGTAATTTCTAAATCCATCAATTGCTAAATTTTTAAGATAAAACAATAAATAACCTCCGCCGTATATCAGTTTATTCTTTTGATGGGCAGAACTAAGTATAGATAGGTCTGATCATCAATCAATCTGAATATCAGCGGGCCTTCATTACCATGAAAATCTAAAATCATCTCATCGACTTCCAATATTTTTAAAATATCTAGAATAAAACGGGTATTGACATGTAAATTTATATCTTCTCCATCCTGCTCAACAGGTATTACTTCTTCCATATGCCCTTCCTGGGATGAAACCTTAATTTCCAGTTGGTTATTAGCTAAAACCAGGTTAACTGCTTGATTTTTCCCTTCTGCAAGAAGTGAAGCCCGGTTTATAGCATCTTCTAAGCTTTTTCGATTGATCACTACTCTTGTTTTGTATTCTTTGGGAATAACCCCGCTAACATCTGGATACTTTTCCTCTAGAAGTCGTGATATAAATTTAGTTTCTTCAAAAAAAATGGCAATA
>SKXC01000160.1 GCA_007128625.1 Syntrophomonadaceae bacterium
AAGACAAGGGTTACCATCCCTAAGCCCGCAGGAGCAAGCTTACCCCCCAGATGATCGCCAATGGTGGCGGCCATAACTCCGGGAATACTCCAGGCTGTTAGACCAAACAAAATGGAAGAGATCAGATAACCGCTAAAATCAAAAGTAAGAGAGAAGATCAAAAATGATGAAAACTGCAATAAAAAAATGGCGACAAGACCGGATCTGCGGCCAAAACGATCAGAAAAAATTCCCCACAGCAAACCGCTGAAAATACTGAGAATGCCGACTAAAGCCCACAAATTACCGGCTGTGGATTCCAGCAGCCCCCGTTCGTCAACCAGGAAAGAGGCAAAGAAAGTGGAGTAAATAATGTAAGAGAAACCGAAAAGAAAGTAAATTGTTCCCAGGAGCCAGATTGTTCTTGATCGGAAAACAAGAGACCACTGCAGGGAGGAAACACTGCTTTTTTTGTCAGCCTGGTTTTCACCTCCAACTGGTTCCAAACCCAGTTCCTGGGGACGGTTAACCAGGAATTTGGCTCCCAGCAACCCGATTATTATAACTAAACCACCGAGCATGTACCAGCCCAGACGCCAGCCCCATTCACCATAGTAAGCGAAAATCCTGGGCAGCACCAATCCAACCAGAACAAGGCCAATCCCACTTCCCCCGGACATTAAACCGGTGGCCATTCCTCTTCTTCGCTGAGAAAACCAGGATGAAGCCAGCCCCATCATGGGAACATTACTGCCGCCGCTGCCCAACCCGGTAATCAGGCGTAAAATGAAGGCCAGGGCGAAACCCTGGGTGAAACCGGTTCCAATCATTGCTAATCCACAAACAAACAGGGAGCAGGTAATAACAATTTTTGGCCCGTATTTACTGGCTAAAATCCCACCAAGGAAGGAAAAGACCAGGTAGCCAATTAAATTGCCGGCTGCTAAAAAACCCATTTCGGTAGAACTTAATAAAAGCCCGTGCTGCATAACCGGAAGGATCATGGTGTAGCCAAACCGGGCAAATCCAAGGGCTCCAACTACTACAATGGTTCCCATGGTGATAATAACAAAACCATAATGAATACCTTGTTTACCATCATTCGATATTAAACGGCTCATCAAAATGATCAGTCTCCTCATAAATAGGATACTTACCTGGACCGGCCAGTGCTGCCGATATTATAAACTATCCTACCACAAAAAAGTATTTTGCGATGCCTTTATGAATTAACCGAAAAGTGAACTTTATTTCAACCACCGGCCATGAAAACAAAAAATACCAGAGTATCACCGTCTCGTACCCTGACCGCTTTATCCTCCGGCCAGGATAGTCGCCTGCTATTATGTATAATCTGATAGATATGATCTAAAGTCCCGTCTGAATAAAACATTTCTTCTTCCAACCGGGGATAAAGTCTGATTACTTCTTTAAGAACTGTTTCAAAGGTGTCTGTAGCAGAACTGTCAATAGTAACATGGTTAGTGCCGGTGATATCTTTCAGCCCGGATTTGAATTCTACCTTGATTGTCATAACCTAATCTTCTCTTTCTTCAAAAACAAGGGCGCCCGTGGGGCATACCTCTACACAGACCGGCCTGTTCCTGTCCCTGCACTGGTCGCATTTAACCGCCACTTGTTCTTTTAGGTTTCGTTTCATGCTTCCATAGGGGCAAACCATAACACACATCCAGCAGCCTACACAACGATCATCATTGGTGACTATACCGGTTTCTTGATCTTTTTCGATACAACCAACCATGCATGCATCGAGGCAGGGAGGATCATCGCAGTGCCGGCATAATTCCTGGTATTCATATCTCTCAAACAGATTCTGGCGAATGTTGATTCGTCCCAGGCGTGGATTGGCTTCTCCTTCATGAACCAGGGCACAGGCATTGGCGCAGATACGGCATCCAATGCATAGATCAGGACGGCTATAAATTTGCTTTTGCTTAAGGGTCAATTTCATCAACCTTTTCCTTGTTACTCTGTCAGATCTTTTAATTGATCCAGCTGATCAATTCTTTCCCTGGGCAGTATGCCTTCTTGATCCCAGCCGCATAGTTCATAATATTCGTCCAGCATCATCTCAAACTGTTCACGGTTGATGTGGCTTCCTTTAGCCCGGGCGCTGGGCATAGGTTCGTCAAAATAACGGGCCGGCAGGGTATCGTCTTTTCGGGTGATCCCTTTTTCCCGGTAATTGATCAGTCTTTCTTGATCAATTACCAGCCGTCCTGCATTATGCAGATCTTCTTTGCTAAAATCCAATCCGGTGGCCAGTTTGGTCAGTTCACGGAAATGATCGTAGTTTAGGTTTCGAGGACTGTTGAAACCGTGACAGATAAATTTACAAATGCCCATGCAGTCAACAACGGCATAAATGGTTTCACTAAAGTAAACAACCCTGCTTTTAGATTGATATGAAGTCGGGTTCGGGTCTACAGGTTCACCGTAAATCTGGGTGGTAAGCGATGCAGGCAGATCTAGAATCTCCAGGGTTGGTCTGCTCCTGAGATGGTCGGCACCACGTGATGATGTGGCAATGCCCAGGGCAAAACCCTTCAAATAGCGTACATCGTGTGGGTCAGATTGAGGAAGACCCTTAATCGCAATCAAAAAGTCAGCAGTTTCCGGGCCAAATTTTTCCACCAGTTTGCTTCCTTCAGCCAGAATGTCTCCCAACCCGCGGCGATAAGCAATGTCAAATATCAACTGCCTGGCCATGTTATAATCGCCAAAGCGAAGAATCCGTCCGGCGGATTCTTCAGTGAGGTAGCCCTTCTCGAAAAGTTCTATTGCCCAGGCAATATATGTTCCTGTAGAGGATACATCCAGTCCCAGGTCATTGACGATGTTGTTCAGGTCGATCATTCTACCAGTGTCGGCCACACCGATATTTGCCCCCAGCAGCACTTCAGTTGTATATTCCGGTCCTTCTCCGCCGTGAGTATTACGATGACGGCAGTGAACCACACAACCGTAACAGCCAAGCATTTTATCGACGTGCTTATGAACTTCTTCAGCGTTTAGTGAATCGAAGAAGACAGTTTGCTGGCTGTTATGGGTGCGAATAGCACCCAGGTAGTTACTTACATCATAAAGCAGTGGAGTTCCCACCCGGCCCAGAACCTTGATCACCTTGGATTCTTGCAGGTAGTCCCTTAGCTCAATATATTTATCAATCATGCCCTGCGGGTCTTCAACAGGCAGACCACGAGTGCCTCTAACCACCACGGCTTTTAAATTTTTAGAGCCCCAAACTGCCCCGGTACCGGTACGACCGGCGGCATTTTTTGCACCATAACGGGTGCAGGCAAAACGAACCAGGTTTTCTCCGGCAGGTCCTATAGACTGCACTTCAACATCAGATCCAAGGTTGTACTTGAACCTGGCTTCTGTTTCGCTGCATAGCAAACCCCAGTAATCCTTGGCATCGCGAATCTCTATATTACCGTCTTCGATATACAGGTAGACCGGTTTTTCTGCTTTACCAAGAATAATTAACCGGTCGATCCCGGCAAAACGCATCTCCGGTCCCAGGAAGCCACCGATATTGGCATCGCCGATGATTCCTGATTCAGGTGATTTGCAGGTTACATTGTGGCGCCCGCTATTTGGAGACAGTGTACCGGTCAGCAGCCCTGTTCCCAGGATTAAAACATTGTCGGGAGACAGGGGATCTGCTTGTGGTTTCAGGTACTTGTACAGGTAGTACATATTCAGCCCCCGACCGCCTATAAATTTCCTGATAATATTCTCCGGCGTTTCTACCAGGTCAACGGTGCTGTCAGAAAGGTTGATAACTGCGTTGACACAAAGTGCTTTTTTACCTTCCAATTTTATCAACTCTTTTTATCGGAGCCGTCGTTTACCGCCAGTCCCGTTTATCCAGCTCTCTTTCAGTCCAGGTTTCTTCATTAAAACTTTTTTCGTAGCGTATCGTTGAAGAATGTGTTTCCGGCCATTTTATCATAGTGCCTTCCACCATGTTCTTCCGCCGTTTTCTTAGAAAGTCATATAGCTGGTATTTTTCTTCCAGAATAGAATCTTTAATTACACCGACCAGGGTCTGTTCTCTAATCAGGTCATTGACTGCGCCGGCATAGCTAATGTCACCGATAAAAATGGCGCCTTTCAACCTGTTATCTTTAAAAACTAATTTTTGATATATCTTGTTTTCGAAGTTTTCTCTTATTTTAACTTCTATCTTCTCTCCACTTTCGGTATTTGGATCGAAAAGGCCCATGGATATAACCGGTATATCATAAAAAGAGACAGAGTTCATCCCCACCGATCCGGGATAGCGGATCATTTCTCCTGCCATGCACATACCGGCGTACCTGCCCTGTTCATAAGCATTGGGCCAATTTGCATTGACCATGCCGGTTCCCCTGGGAATATCAAAGGTTTCAGCAGCATCTCCTGCTGCAAAAATATTGGAAAAAGAGGTTTGAAAGTAGGGGTTAACCACAAGACCAAGGTTTACTTCCATGGGAATGTTTTCAGCCAGGGAGGTATTGGGGGCTACTCCTGTGGACAAGATCACCATGTTGCAATCAACTATTTCACCATTATTCAAAATAACCCCGGTTACACCCTCTGATTTGTTCCCGGTAATTTCCTGGACTGAACAGCCGGTCAGAACCTTCATTCCACCCTTTTCGAGGATAGATTTGATGAAGTGAGAACTTTTTTGATCTAATACCCGGCTTGCAATTTCCGGTAAAAGTTCGATCAGGGTTACATCTGCCCCGGCTTCCTGCAGACCGTATGCAGCCCGAAGCCCAATCAAACCTGCGCCGATTACTGCTGCTTTTTTGCCTTTTTTTAATCGCCAGAGCACTCTTTTTGCATCGTTATAAGATTGAAAAATGTAGACACCGTCAAAATCCCTGTATCCGGTTATGGGGGGGATACTCACTTTAGAACCAGTTGCGATTAGCAGGCGGTCATAGCCAAGTTTCGAGCCGTTTTCAAAGCAGATTTTTTCTGCTACAGGGTCAATTTCTGTTACTCTAATACCAAGGTGAGTGGTCACACGGTTGATTTTATAGAAATCAGCCGGTCGATAGTACATACGGTCTTCAGAAACATTACCGGCCAGGTAATGAGCAATGAGCGGCCTGGAATAAACATGATTCTTTTCATTGCTTATTACGGTCAGGTTGTTCTTTTGATCGACCCTGCGAATTGATTCAATTGCTCCTACTGCAGCGGCGCTATTGCCAATAATTACGTATTCCACAGTATCAGTATCCCCATATCCTCTTTGACTACATCTAACAAACCGGCCTCAATAATAAAAACCCCTCCCCCCGGCCCTCACCTGCAGGCGGGGAAGGGGTTTCAACTTCACTGCTGATGTGTCAAAAATTTCTGCATAACCCTTTGCTTATTAGCCCCTGAACGGTTAAACCGGTCAAATGATTGTAAGCTAAAAGTCAGGGGTAAGAACCACTCTTTTCTTCAGTTTCCCGGAATGAGACTCTTTAAAAGACTCTTCAATTTGGTTCATTGGCCTTAGTTCAATAAAGGGCTCAATTTTTATTTTATTGTCAAGCACCATCTGAAGGACTTCTTTATAGTAACGGGGTAAACAGCCCCATGTTCCAATAATTTCTGCATCAAAGGCCATCAGGCGAGACAGCATATACTCCACTTTCTGCATACCAAAACCGACTACCAGAAGTTTTCCGGTAAAGGAAAGAAGTTCTAAAGCTATTTCCTGTCCCATCTTACTTCCCGTGCATTCAAATATTTTCCATCCATGACCGGGTAATCCGTTTTCTTTACAATAACCTTTATAGGTATTACGGATATCTTTTACTCCCTGGTCAAGAGTACTGATAGCATGATTAGCGCCATACTGTAAAGACCGTTCCAGTTTTTCCTTGTCCCGGGCAATCGCTATCACAGATTCAGCCCCAAGGGCAGCGGCGATTTGAGTCATATAGACCCCTATACCTCCGGTGGCCCCTATAACAACAACCCTGTCACCGGGTTTAATGTCAGCTCTTTTGGCTGCCTGGTATGGCGAAGTTATAGCATCGGCTACAACTGAGAAATATTCCAGTGGGGTTCCGTTGCGGTTTTCAATAACGCAAAGGTCTTCAGCAGGGACTGGAATATGGCTGGAGAAGCCACCGTATATGCCCATACTGTTCCCGGGCATTTTTTGTTTAAGGCAGCGGTTGCCCCGGCCTTCGGCACAAATATCACATTTGTTGCAGGGCATCACAGCAGGAATGATAACCTCTTTTCCGATTAACTTTTCATCGCCGGCTACAACTTTTCCACTGATTTCATGTCCAAGGGTCAGTGGTGGATCGTTTACAGTAGGTACACCGTCATAAAAATAGCCGACATCGGTATGGCAAACTCCACAACCCGCAACTTCGACCAAAACCTCTCCAGGATTTAACTCTGGAACATCAATGCTGGTTTTATTTAGCTTTCCGGGTTCTGACATTTGCCATGTATCAATTTTTGTCGGTTTGCTCATGAGATAAAGCCTCCTTATAAATTATTATTTCCCCTGCCAGTTCGGTTTCCGTTTTTCCATGAATGCCTGCAGGCCTTCTATTGCATCTTCGGTTTTCATCAGTTCATCCAGGTATATTTTATCTATTGCTTTCAGGCCGCTTGCAAAATCTTTGCCTGCCCCGGCAATAGCTGCTTTTTTGGTAAGCGCCAGGACAAGGGGACTCGATTTGGTAAATCGGGCCAGAAATTCTTTTGCGCCTTCCTTGAAATTATCTGCAGGTAAAACCTTATTTACCAGGCCTATCTGCTCTCCCCTGGCTGCATCGAACACATCACCACTTAGAAGTATTTCCATAGCAAGCGGCCAGGAAAGAAGGCGGGGTAAGACGTAACAGGCAATTGGTGGCAGGACACCTACTTGAATTTCCGGCTGGCCCAGCTTGGCTTTTTCAGAAGCAACGACCAGGTCACAGAAAATAACAATCTCATAACCTCCACCGAGAGCAGCTCCGTTAACCAGGGCAGCAGTCGGTTTTTTCATTTCGGACATAGTTAAAAATAGACGATCGAAGACATCGATCATCATGTCGACTTTTTCCGGGGTATGATCCGCAATATCTACACCGGCAGAAAAAGCTTTGCCTTCACCGGTTATCGCCACAACAGGCTCGTTCTGTTCGTCTGCCCATTTTAAAGCAAGAATTAACTCTTCCATCATTTCGATATTTAATACATTAAGGGGAGGTCGATCCAGGGTTATTGTAGCTACCCCGGCTTCACTTTCGGTTTTAATAAATTGATAAGCCAATTATATCACCCCACATTATTCCTGTTGCTAAAAAATAATGGTCGATGTTCTTCCTAAATTTAACTGCAGGTTGAATCCAGTTAGACTTTGTTTTGCTGTAATCGTAACTCTGTCTTAATAAAGATTCTTTTGTAGTTAAGAACACCGACCGTTTTATGAAAAGTTAAATTCTTTTTTTAAGTAATAAGCTCTTACTCAAGCCGATCTCCCATTACTGCGTCGATAAGCTCCTGATCAAATGGATGGGCCTGGACAAGAAGCTGACGATACTTGATGAAATCAATAGTGTCTTGTCCGGTTAGTTTCTTGGTATTAAAAGCATTAAAGCCCAGGTAAGCTTCAGTTTGCATATTTGCAGATAACCAGTGACGGCTGGGCAGCTTGTTTTGATCCCAGTAAAACTTTTTCTTCTGCCGGATTCCATCAATGGACATCATCAGGCAGTTGGGGAAGAGGTTGGTCAGGGTTAAAACAACTTTGTTTACCTCTTTATCCAGCAGTTCAAAATCAGTTTCACCTGACTTGAGCATTTCCTTGGCCTTATCTTTTTTATCGCCCTTGACCATTTCACCATATACTATTTCACCATCTTCAACATACTTATCAGTTTCGATCAAGGGATTGCGTACAAATTTTCCGTCAACCTTAAGCACCGGTATTGCCTTGGAAATCAATCCTACACGCTGCATCTTGTAAGCGCTCCACATTTCGCAGGATATGCAGCTCCACATTGCCTGCTCCATAGTTAGGAAGGCGGGTAAAAAGTCGGTAGAACCGCCAACCGGTGCCGAGCCATGTCTTGGTCCGGCCTGGCCAAAAATTGCCAGGTCAGAAGATATGGCGAGATCGCAGGCCATGCCGATTTCCTGTCCCCCGGCTACCCTCATACCGTTAACCCGGCAGATTACCGGTTTTTTGCACATCAAAATGGAATCGACCATCCCGTTAAAAAGGTCCATATAAGCGCCGTATTCACTGGGATTGCCACTGTAATACTCGGCATATTCCTTGGTGTTTCCACCGGTACAAAAAGCTTTGTCCTCCATTGCTGTAAATACAACGGCAACCACGGAACGGTCCATGCTTGCTCTATGCATCCCGGCAATGACACCTTTAACCATTTCAGTGGTATAGGAATTATACTGCTTGGGGTTGTTCAAGATCACCCAGGCTGTGTGAAGGTCTGGCACTTCTTTTCCTTCAGCATCAATGACCGGTTTTTTTTGGTACATCACACAGGGAGGTTCTGTACCAAAAAATTCATCTCCGTAAACCTGGTGGTCCACTATTCCTTTTTGGCGGGGCCACTTATTAAGATCCATACTGATCCTCCTTCTTATAGTTCAGATTATTAATCCTTTAGTTTAATACAAAGCTTTTTATTGAGGATTTACAGCCTAATATTTATTAACGCACCTCCTTTATACCAGACCCATTGTTTCAGGTAAAACCCTTAGTTTTGCCGGGTTGCAGAGCTTAAAAAAGGGAAGTGTTTAGGCCGGTACAAACTCATAACTGATTTGGCCATTGGGAAGGGTAAGGGGTTTTACCTTGACTTTCATTCCCGCATAAAGATCATCCTCCTGAAGGCCAGTCTTAAAACGACCGAATACTTTAATTTTATTGAAATCAGCAACTGCAAGCAGGTAGGGAACATCTTCTTCAAAACCAGTTGGCGCAAAATAGGACCTGGTGAAACTAATTAAGCTGCCCTGCTCATCTACTTTGAGCCAGTTTATGTCGCTGCTAATGCAGGATGCGCAATCCGCCCGCGGTGGGAAATAGGTTTGTCCGCAGGTGCTGCATTGTGTAGCATACAATCCTTCTTTTTCCAGGTAATCGACAAATGGTTCAGTTTTTGTCTGAGATATAAAACTAACCCTGCCAAAACGTTCAAATCCCATTATTGCTTTCCTCCTCAGAAACCGGTAATCATCAATCAGAAAAAAACTACTTATACTAATATTTCTTCAAACAACAGTAAAAACCTTCTTTTGTTCTTTTAGCAAAATCAAATACAGGTTATGTTTTTCGCAGCTAACTACTACGATTATCGACAACCCGCACTGATTTTCCTTCAAACCTGGGCAGGCTGCCGACTGCTTTAATTTCAACCGGACATTTTTTTGCTAATATTTGGTGCAGTTCTTTTTCCAGTGCGGTCACAAAAGCTTCATTTACCGAGATTCCGGCAGCTGGTTCTATTTCAATTTTTAATGAGTGAAGGCCTTTTTTTTCGTCAACAACCAGCTGCCAATTTTCACTGAGTTCGGCATGATTCAGGAGTATACATTCAACCTGGCTGGGAAAAACATTGGTTCCCCCAACCAGGATCATATCATCCAATCGGCCGACAAATTTGGTTATACGCGGATGGGTGCGGCCGCATTGGCAGGTATCATGACTGACAACTACATTATCTCCTGTGCGGTAACGCAGCAGCGGCATTATTTCAAAACTGAGATTGCTGATTACCAGTTCCCCCGGTTGTCCATCTGCTACGTTTTCATGTGTTACGGGATCGAGTATTTCTACCAGGTAGTGATCAGCCCAAAGATGGATACCATTTTCATATTCACAGTCCATAGTAATCGGTCCGCCCATTTCAGTAAGGCCGTAACAGCGCCTCATCCCTCCACCATGAGCGCTATAACCAAGGCGGGTATTAATTCTATCTCTTAATTCATCAGAACAGGGTTCTCCACCGTGAAAGCCAAGCCGCAATTTTAAATCTTTTTCCGGATCGATTCCTTTTTCTATAGCAAATTCTGCAATGTAGGCGGCATAAGAAGGAGTTCCCGTAAAAACTGTTGTTCCCCATTCCTGCATTAAACGCAGCTGCCTCTCGGAACCGCCTGCTCCGGTAGGGATAACTTTTGCTCCAATTGTTTCAAGAGCGTAATGAAAGCCGAACCCACCGGTAAAAAGTCCATAGCCGTGGGTTTGCTGGATGATATCACTCTTTTTCAAGCCGCCGGCCACAAAATTTCGGGCCATACAGCGGGTCCAAACATCCAGGTCATTTTTACTGTAAACCATAGGGGTTGGAACGCCTGTAGTTCCCGAAGTCATGTGCACACGAACGACATCATCCCAATTTCCGGAAACAAGTCCGGTGGGGTAATTATCACGTAAATCATCTTTGGTCATAAAAGGTACTTTCTTAGTATCTTCCCAGTTTTTTATATCATCGGGGTGTAAGCCTGAATCATCGAAGCGTTTTTTTATAAATTGGTTTTGATAAACATGGTGGGCTTGTTTTTTAAGTTTTTTTAATTGAAGATCACGTAAATCGTCCAGGGGCATTGTTTCCCATTTTTGATCGTAATAAACCATATTATTCCTTTTCCTCCTTATGGGCAAAACAGCATAATCTCAAAATGTCATGAATTTTGCAGCCTTTTTAAGCGGAAGTCTGATGATCCAACCAAATGGCCAAATATAAATTACCCCCTTGATCTATTTCTGGTTGTTCTTGCAAGGAAGATAAAAAATTCTTCTTATAAACTTAATATTATAAAATATGTCTAAATTTTGCTATCACCTAAAAGAGGGATTTTTATATTAAAGGGGTGATAAATGGGTTACCTCCGTGTTTGCGACGATTTTATTGAAGGTGAATTTAAAATAATGAAGAATAATTAATATTGAGTTACGATAGAGATTATTCTCACGATCAGGCTTGATAATATTATATATTAGGAGTTGGATTGATTATGACCGTAAGTAAGTGGATTAATGCTGGAACCGTTTTAAAAAATAATGCATTTAGTTATCCTGACCACCTGGGCTGCCAGGATAAAACCAGGAGCTTTACTTTTAAACAGTGGAATGACCGGGCCTGTCGCATTGCCAACGGACTTCAGGAAAAAGGAGTGGGTTATGGAGACAGGGTTGCTGTTATTGCTTACAACCGGGTTGAATGGATGGAGATTTATGCCGCTTTAGCCAAAGGGGGCCAGGTAGCAGTCCCGATCATGTTTCGTCTTGCTCCGCCGGAGTATGAGTATATAATTAATCATGCAGAATGTAAGGCTTTTATTGTGGAAGCGCCTTTTGCCAAAGATGTTAACTCTATACGTGAGAAATTAAAAACCATACCCCGTGATAATTATATTTTAATTGGAGATAATGATGAAACGGAAGGGTTTATCGACTATGAATCATTTATCGAACAAAGCCCGGCCGGGGAACCGGATGTAATGGTTGACGCTGCGGATACATGGACAATTATGTATACCTCCGGCACAACCGGAAAACCGAAGGGTGCAGTAAGGACCCATGAAAGCTATATTGCCCAATATATGCTTAGCAACGTAAATATGGGGGTAAGATCGGATGATAAAGTATTAATGGTTATGCCCATGTGCCATGTTAACTCGATCTACTATTCCTTTGCCTATACACTACTGGCTGCGCCGGTTATGGTATATAACATGGTTACCTTTGATCCGGAGGATCTTTTAAAAACTATTTCAGAATATAATATTACATATACTTCCCTGGTTCCAACCCACTATATTACAATCCTTAGCTTACCCGAAGAGGTAAAGAACAAATATGATGTAAAAAGCATCAGGCAGCTCCTGATCTCTTCTGCTCCAGCCAGAAAAGATCTAAAGCTTGCGATTATGGATTATTTCAAATCAGCAGAGCTGTGGGAGGCTTACGGCTCAACAGAGGCTGGTTTGGTTACCTACCTGCGGCCTGAAGAACAGTTTACCAAGCTGGGTTCCATTGGCAGGGAAATATTTGGAAGTGACCGAATCAAGTTGTTAGATGTGGATAAAAATGAGGTTCGGGAAGGTGAGGTAGGTGAACTATACAGCCGCTCGCCCATAATATTTAAAGAATACTGGAAAGATAAGGAGAAAACTGCATCAGCTTTTCACGGAGAATGGTGTTCTGCCGGAGACATGGCCCGCAGGGATGAAGAGGGATATTATTACCTTGTGGATCGGAAACAAAATATGATCATTACCGGTGGAGAGAACGTATATCCATCTGAAGTCGAAAATGTGGTTGGTGCTCATCCGGCTGTTAAAAATATTGCAGTGATTGGAGTTGCCGATGAAAAGTGGGGAGAAGCTGTCAAAGCCGTTATTGTACTAAATAAAGATTATCAGGGTAGTGAAGAATTGGCCGGAGAAATAATCGAGTTTTGCAAGGGCAAAATTGCCGGTTACAAGCGGCCCAAGTCGATAGATTTCATTACCGAAGAAGAAATGCCGGTAACGGCAACCGGTAAAATATTACACCGGGTTTTGCGAGATAAGTATGATAGCTGGCAAAGTGAGAATTAAGTAAGACTGCTAAGTTTTCAATGTCTTGTATGCTGTGCTATTTGCCTTTAAAATTTCAGGTAGTGTAAGCTTTAGGTAAGTTTCAGGTAGGCCATTAGAGGTTTTTACCTTTACTTGATTGAATAAAATGAATTTGTCAGAGTAAAAATTAAAAGGGGGATGCGGTTCTCGCATCCCCCTGTCCCGATCAACTCTTCTGAACTAATTATCACCGATATACTTTTTACGCAGGTTTGGTTTGTCAATCTTGCCGGTAACATTGCGCATTACTTGATCAAATACTACCTTTTCCGGCCATTTGTACCTGGCCAAACCTTTTTCTTTGCAAAAATCGATAACTTCCTGTTCCGTCATCGATTCCTCAGGGTAGAGCTGCACTACAGCCATTGCAATTTCCACATAACGCTCATGGGGATAACCGATAACAGCTACATCGGCAATTTTTGGGTTGCTGCGTAAGGTATTTTCTATTTCCACCGGGAAGATGTTTTCTCCTCCCCTGATGATCAGGTCTTTCTTACGGTCAGCGATATAAATAAAACCATCTTCATCCTGTTTGACCAGGTCCCCGGTATACAGCCAGCCATCCCGAATTGTCCTGGCGGTCATCTCCGGATTCTTGAAGTATTCTTTCATATTTCGGGAGCCTTTCAACAACAATTCACCAACTTCACCAACTTCAACATCTTTACTGTTTTCATCAACTACCCGTGCAGCAACATTAAAAGTTGGTTTTCCGATAGATCCCGGGCGGCTTAATACATCTTCATCATAGAGATTAAGTGTTCCACCCCCGCCGCCTTCTGTAATCCCGTAAATATTTCCGGTTCTAAAAGGCAGCAGTTTTTTCATATCTTCAAATAATGCGGGAGGGACCGGTTGGGCACCGATGACAATATTGCCGGTGACATGTGAAAGGTCATATTGATTGATATCAATAGCTCCTTTTTTGATCGCATTAATAGAATCAGACATGGTTGGAACAGTAACCCAGCCGTTATTAATTCTTTCATTAGCAATGATTTCGATCAGGTACTTTGGATCACTAAGATCCAGGAGCATTACAATTTTGCCTCCGGCCAGATAAGAAGGGAAAGATAAAAAGAAGCTGCCGCTGTGGTAAAGCGGATGGGCAGCCAGGTATATCGTTTCGTGACCTTCTGCATAAGAAAGTGCATTGCCAATACCGATTTCATAAAGGGTTTTATGAGCCTGACAGACGGGCTTGGGGGGACCGGTAGTGCCTGAGGTAAACATCAATTCTGCCGGGTCTTCTTCATCTACCTCTACCAGGATATTAGAAGCGTCGGAATAGCTCATGACATCTGCGTAGTCAATCATATCTTCAGGGACGTTATTGCCGATGCAGATGTAAGACTGAATTGTTTTCATCTCTTCACGAATCGGTCCTACCTTGTCTAAGAAGCCATCTCCCAAAATGAAAGCTTTAGGATTGCTGGCATCTGCCGCATACTTGATATCTGAACTGGCAAAGCGGAAATTAAGCGGAACCGCCACAGCTCCCAGCCTGATAATAGCATGAAAGGTAATGAACCATTCCAGGCTGTTCATCTGCAGGTGCAGCACAAAATCACCTTTTTTAATATCCAGCTCTTTATGTAAATAATTGGCAACTCGGTTGGTCTGCTCATTGAATTCCTTCCATGTAAGCACACGTCGTTTATCCTGTGATGGGCTGCATTCAATTAAAAACTCTTTTGCCGGATATTTATTTGCGTTAACAATGCCATAGGAAGCAAAATTCACCATTCTCACTCCTTTTATTAATGATTATGGTCTATTAACCGGTAACCTTTCTGCCTTCCAAAAAGGCTTCCTTGTTCAGGTCCACAAATTTCGGCGGAACCATTTGCCCGATCACTTCAAGCCAGGCTTCTTTATCTCCTCCAACCAGGTTGGAGAGAGCGCCAAGCATTACAACACCAACCATGGCAGGGTTGCCCAGTTCCTTGGCAATCCCTGTACCTTCAACCCATATCACTTTATCGGCCCTGCTCAGCAGCAGTGATTCAATCTCTTTTTTAGATGGGTATTGTGCTTTGCCCAGGTTAACCAGGGGTGGGTTTATGCGGTAATCGTTAACCAGGCTTACAGCGCCTTCTTTTAGGTATTGGGGGAAGCGGGCAGCCTCCAACATTTCAAAACCAACCAGGTAATCAACGTTATTCTCTTCTACCAGGGGTGAGTAGACTTTGCTTCCCCAGCGTACATGGCTGTCTACTTCGCCGCCACGTTGTGCCATACCGTGCACCTCGGCTTTTTTTACATCGTAACCAAGCTGCAGACCTACTTCTGCCAGGATATTGCTGGCCAGTATTGTTCCCTGGCCCCCGACCCCGGCCATTAAAAAGTCTAAGTTATTCATATATATGCCTCCCTCTCGTATATTTACTTCTATGTTTCCACCGGCTTACTTTTCGATAATGGCTTCCTGGGGACAAACCTTGACACAAAGACCGCAGCCGTTACATAACAGGGCATCGACACGGACATGCTCTTCTTCCTGGATCAGGGGAGAACATCCGATATCAAGGCAGATGCCGCAGTTAATACATAGTTCCGGATCAACTTCCGGAGGGGTGTGCTTTTCTTTTGCATTGAGCACACAGGGGTGCCGGGCTATAATTACCGACGGCATATCACTCTGAAGATGATCTTTGAGTATTTTTTCCATTTGGTCTATATCGTAAGGGTCACAGACATCAACTTTTTCAAAACCGATACCTCTAACCAGTTTCTCAGGATCAACAAGCGCAGTCTCATCTTTTTTGATAGTTTTACCTGTTCCCGGGTGTTCCTGGAAACCGGTCATTGCCGTAGCACTATTATCGGAAATAATAGTGGTAGAGGTGCCCTGGTTGTAGAGAACATCGATTAAAGGATGAATCCCGGAATGCAGAAAAGTGGAATCTCCCAGAACAGCAACCACATCATCTTTTACATTACCTTTGTCAATACCATGAGCCACACCTATACTGGCCCCCATGCAGCCGGTAGTGTGCATGGCAGCCAATGGAGGAGCCGCTCCAAGGGTGTAACAGCCGATATCGCCTGTTACCAGGACACCGTTTTCCCTGAGGACGTGAAAAAGGGCACGGTGGCCGCAGCCGGGACAAAGCATGGGCGGACGTATTGGGCGCTCAAGGTCTGTTTTGATTTCCGGAGGTGCTTCTGGGGTTGGAATTAAACCGGCTTTAACAGCACAATTGCGAACCAGGGTGGGGCTAAATTCACCAAGCATGGGGAAAATATCTTTCCCTCTTGCTTCTATACCCATTAGTTTTAGTTGTTCTTCCAGGAAAGGATCAAGTTCTTCCACGATTACTATGGTTTTCACCCGGTCGGCAAATTCACGGATTAATTTTTCCGGCAGGGGATAGACCATACCGAGTTTTAAAAAGGTAGCGTTTGGAAAGACCTCTTTGGCATAATGATAGTTAACCCCGGCACTGATTATGCCCAGCTGATCATCTCCCGGTTCAATAAAATTAATGGGCATGGTTTCGGCATATTCGGCAATTTTTTTAAGCCGATCCTCGACTATCGGGTGGCGCCGACGGGCATTGGCAGGAACCATAACGTACCTCTGCGCATTACGTTCATATAGAGGTGGTTCTTCCGGGGGAGGGGGCGGGGTTGCATCTGAATGTTCCACCGGTGTAGAAGAATGAGACAAGCGGGTTACACTGCGAACGATTACCGGTGTTTCAAATTTTTCGCTCAGATCAAGGGCGATACCGACAAACTGTTTTGCCTCCTCACTGTCTGAAGGTTCAAGCATGGGACACTTGGCAAACTTGGCGTAATTACGATTATCCTGTTCATTTTGCGAGCTGTGCATATGGGGGTCGTCGGCGCAAATAATCACTAATCCACCTTTTACCCCGGTATAGACTGCATAAAAAAGTGAATCAGAAGCTACGTTTAAGCCGACATGTTTCATCGAGGACATAGCCCTGGTGCCCGCATATGCTGCTCCGATAGCTACGTCCAGTGATACTTTTTCGTTGGGAGACCATTCGGCAAACACACCGGGATACCTGGAAAAGTTGTCCATGATTTCTGAACTGGGCGTGCCGGGATATGCTGCTCCAACCCGGACTCCGGCCAGGTATGCCCCGTAAGCGAAGGCCTCATTTCCTGTCATTAATTTTTTCAATATTTACCCTCCTTTGTGATACAATCTAATTCAATCTTAAGTCAACTGCTCAAAAAAAGGTTCCAGCTCAGACAGCACCTGTGCTTCGGAAAAGAAACGCAGGTCCGACATGTCCGCTTCAAAAACTACCCCGGGAAGGCCGGTTTGTTCCCTGATCAGCTTGTTCTTGGCATAAAGGCCGATAGCATTAGGTTTGCAGCTGCGGTTGGAAAAGAAGACGAAACCATCAACCCCGTACCTGGTCATAAAATTAATCTTTCTTTGGACCCGGTAGTCAAAGCAGCGATTAACAAATTCATGGGTGTAATTTTCAGCCAGGCTTTCCAGCGGACGTTCCAGGTCAAAAGAATATGCCCAGGAATGTGTATACTGTGAAGCTACTACCAGTGCACCCCGGGAAGCAAATAACTCGGAAAACCAGCGCAGCCTGGGCCAGCAGGGAATATGGTCAAAATAGATCTTGTAGCGTTCTTCCGGTATGGCGGTAATACCTTTTTCAATCCGTTCATCAATTTCTTCCTTTAAAGCCCGGTAGTAATCTACAGCTTCCTGGGTGCCCCTTAAGGTTACAATTGGAGCCATGTGAAAACAGGCGTCAAAAAACCCAAAGGGAGCCGGTTTCAAAGCTGCGGTATCGAGTATCTCATTCCAGAGACGGCAGGCTTCATTGGAAAGGGCCAGCACTTCAGAGAGTTTCTTAAAATCAAAAGTATTTCCTGAAAAATTTTCGATAAAAGCGATCATTTCATGAAGCTGTTCAATAAAATAATCTTTGCAAAGCTCATCTGTTTCAAGGCCTACCCTTGGTGTATCAAGTAAAAAATAAGGGGCGTTGTAAAAACGGCCGGCTACTTCGAACCATTTTGGCAGGCTGCCGCACTGGGTGTTACAGCAAAATAACAGATCGGGCTCCAGTATTTCGCCGATCGGGTGTTCGTCAGCGTAAGCATCACCTATGCCGCAGCGGGCATAGCCGCAGAGATCCTGGGCATAGCCCCTGGCTTCAGCAGCGGATGATAGTTTATCGGCAATTTTTTTGGCGGCAGCAACGGCTCCATAATTTTCCGGATAATAGGGAAACAGTCCGGCTGCATATATAATCTCCACCGGGAATACAGCCGTTACCCAGGCTACCGGGATACCATTTTTCTTTGCCTCCTTACCGGCATTATTATAGCGAGCCATAATTTCCTTCATCAAGGTGGCAGTTTTAAAGATGTTTTTAGCACTCATTTGCTTCCACCTCCAACCATCTCCATAAAAGCATGGATCCTGGTGCGCAGCTGCCCAAGGCCGGTTCGTCCAAACTGGGTTTCAATACGCATTGCCGGAATGCCATTTTTTTGCATGGCCTGCAGGTTGTCATAACTATCAAAATTTTCCGGTTCGCAAAACTTAATGTGGAATAAAATTGCTCCCCGGGCCTTTTTTTCTTTAGCCAGGTTTGATAGGAAGATTCGCCTTGGCTTATGTTCAATGTCAAATGCAGCTGATGGAATTCGATTCAACTGGCGTTCAGCAAGAGCTTCGATTAGATTATCTTTGAGGACTACATCAGATTCAATATAACGGTAGCCATTTTGAAAATCGTCTCCAATTACTGTTCCACCAAATTCTTCTATATAATCGAGGATTTCCAGTGGTTCCAACAGGGTGCCTGATAAAAATATACGTACAGGTTCTCTGTCTTTTTCGGTATATGGCTGTTCTTCCAATGCTTTAACAATCCCGTCCAGGAGTTCACTGACTTTTTCTCTGGGCATGACCATGGCCCCATTAATGATGGTATAGATTTCCCGGCTGCTGATTAAAGCCGGATCCTGGGCATGCAGATCAACAATTTTACGCATCAGTTTCCGGTTTTGATTATATAAATTTACACTCTGTTTCAAGGATTCCGGATCAATGGTACAGCCGCTGAATTGCTCCAGTCCGTGCCTGAGCCTTTTCAGTTCGCTAACAAGATAATTCTTAGCGCTCGGGCGGTCGACCTGCCTGGGCAAACGAAAATCATCCATGTATGGTAAAGGCTGGACTTGCTTCCATAAGTCCAACAACATCCGGGTGGTATCGCAGGTTTGAGGAATAATCAGCCCATCTAAAAAGTCAAGCTTGTTACCTAAAGCAAGAGCCAGGCTGCTGCGGGCATGAGAACAGACCCAGGTTTGTAAATGCGTATCTGCTTTTTCCAGATCTGCTTTTCCATTTATAATTCCATATGGGAAAAATCCGGCTGCATGAGCCAACTCTTCGGGAACATCGGTCATAAGAAAACCAACTACTTTGCTGCCGTTTTCTTTTTTCCATTGTCTGACCTGTTCTGCAGGATTTATAAGAGCATTTTCAAAAGGTTCTATCAGTTCGGGTTTGTTCAAATTACTACTCCTTTTTAACAGGACTTATTTGTTCTTCAACCACTGCGGATTACCCTCGAAGCCCGGCGCAACATGCTCAAGTGGTTGTCCGTTTAAAAAGCGCTCAATATTATCGACAAAGACACCACCGAACCTGGGAGCATATAGTTCGGTCCAGCTGGAAATATGCGGACTTATTATGATATTTTTACATCCCCAAAGTTCATCTTCGGGAGGAAGGTAAGAAGGAAGCGGATTTTTAATCCAGTGAGTATCATTGGCTGCTCCGGCAATCCATCCTTCATTTAAAGCTTTTATTAAGTCATCTTTTACAATCAAAGAGCCGCGGGCACAGTTAATCAGGTAGGCTGTTTTTTTCATCAACTTAAAAGTTCTTTCATTCATCATTTCCCGGGTGTCATCAGTCTCCGGACAGGATAGAACCAGGTAATCACTCTGGCTGATCACTTCATCAACTTGATCATTTAAAAACATTTCGTCTACATAGGGAATATCCATAATTTGAATATCAGTGCCGATTACTCGCATATCAAAAGCATGGGCCCGTTTGGCGATCTGTCGTCCTATACCACCAAGCCCGATAATTCCCAGGGTTTTCCCGTATAACTCTTCTCCACGGACACGAATAAACTTTCTTTCTTTTTGCTGATCCCACAGTTGATTAAACTTTTTAGCCATATTGAGCATCAGGCCGATTACAAATTCAGAAATCGGGATACCGGATCCTCCCGGCAGGTTGGTTAAAGGCACATGAGAAGGAATCTTACCCCACTTTTGCCAGTGATCGATCCCTGCACTGAAAGACATGATCCACTGAAGATTCTTCATCTCCGGAACTCTTTCCACAATTACCCCGGAACCGACAATGTGAGTATCAAGATATTCATCTGGAATGGATTCAGCTGAACCATCCTGGATCAAGCGAACCTTAATTTCTCCTTTGGATACTTTCTCTGGAAATCTTTCCTTGATCAAATCCTCGTACTCAACCGGACTGCCCAGTCCGGGTTGCAAAGCGACAAGTATATTTAAGGGATTAAAACTAACCACCGTGATGACACCTCCACAATATTTATACATCATGGCCTTAATTTATTTAAACAGGCAAACAAACCGGCCGGCCATGTCAGGCTTCAATCAAAGCTAAAAATAAAAATTGCCCATGCTGCCTTATTGCCATGCGGTAAATGATCATAATCTAAAAAATGAGTACTTCTGTTTCATATGCTTGGGATTAAAGTTAACAAAAAATTTACCAACCTACACCTATTAAGCTCTATTGCCTGTGCTTTTCCCTACCACCCCCAAACAAAAATTTCAATATTCATAATTCCACACAGGAAAAAAATTTCCTTCTTTTGTTTATATTTAAATTCATCATTCATTTGTTAAGCAACTTTTAACTATTTAATGATTTCCAAGGGCGATCAGTTTGGCTGCATTATTGCCTAAAATATTATTTTTTGCTTCTTCAGTTAAAGAGAGATTTCTAATGGCAGCTATATTACCCTTTAAATCAGTTATCCCCGGCCAGTCGGAACCAAAAATAACTTTATTAGTTATCCTTTCTAGTTCTGGAAAATATTCTTGTAATTTTTGCGGCGGTAATCCGGCTATTTCCATGTATACATTTTCATGCAGTCTGGTCAATAAAAAGGCTCGGTCGTACCAGAAACCTCTGCCGCTGTGAACCAGGACAATTTTCAATGCGGGGAAATCCACAGCCACCTCATCCAGGTAAAGCGGATCTCCATATTTTAATTTAGATCCTTTAAACACTGAAGAACCGGTATGAACCATTAATGGTACCTTCAGTTCTTCAGCCTGTTGATAAAGGGGATAAAGGGTGCGATCACTTGGGAAAAAATGTTGGTAGGTTGGGTAGAGTTTTACACCCCGAAAACCTTCCATGACCAGCTTCCGTAACTCTTTTCCGGTGTGTACAGTCAAATAAGGGTTGATGCTGGCAAAGGGAATCAGTTCATTTTTGTTTTTGCAGAATTCCCGTACGTATTCATTCGTGCATACACCCGTTACTGCGGGGCACAAGTCGGCCATTACCACTGCATAATCAACACCGCTTTCATGCAGGTAATTTATGAAATAATCCGGATCGGAAAAGGACTCGTAAAAATTTTCCCAGTCTTTGTCCGCATGCATTTCTTTAATCCAGTTCAAGGCACTTTCGACATAAAACTTATCGTAGAATATTGGGTGAGTATGGAAATCGATAACAGGTGAATGCAACCAGGAATTGCTCCTTTCCGCTGTTTTCATTATTTTGATTTATGTTCTTTCCTAATCATGTTCAAATTGAATTGGCATATGTCTTTAGGCAAATTATCCAGGGTAATTTCTAATAAATTTATGCTCCCATGATGATCACATTTCCATAGATGCCGACACCGCCGACATTGTGAACAAGACCTATTTTGGCATCAGGCACCTGAATTTCACCTGCTTCACCACGGAGCTGCTGGACTATCGTTCGCACTTGAGAGCCCCCGGTTGCACCGATCGGATGTCCTTTTGATAAGAGGCCGCCGTCTACATTTACAGGGATCCTTCCTTCCAGATAAGTTTCACCGTTCCGGATGAGTTCAACACCACGGCCCGGTTCAGCAAAACCAAGGTTTTCATAGGCCATCAACTCGGCAATAGTGAAGCAGTCGTGAACCTCGGCTACATCTATATCCACGGGTTTAAGTGAAGCCATTTCATAAGCCTGGCGAGCTGCCTGGCGGACACTTTCCAGGCCGCTGTAATTTTCTCTCCCGGTCATACTGAAAGAAGCAGTGGCTGACCCAAGTCCCAGGATCCAAACCGGCCTGACCGCAAGCTCTTTTACTTTTCTTGCTGAAGCTAAGATAACACATGAAGAACCGTCGGCATTGGCGCAGCAATCAAATCTTTTTAAGGGGCTGGCTACAAAGTCACTTTCCAACACCTTGTCCAGGTCAAGTTCTTTTCGGTAAACAGCCTTATCATTTAACTGTCCGTATTTTGCTGCTTTAACCCTGATAAGAGCAAGATCTTTTTCTGTGCTGCCGTAGGTATCGAAATGTGATCTTGCATGCATAGCATAATAGGCCGGCATTGTCGTGCCGAAAGGCGATTCCCACATAATATCGGCGCCGCGTCCCATACGTTCCTGTGAGTCAGCAGAGCTAATCTCCGACATTTTTTGAAAACCAATTACCACTACGGTATCGTGAAGCCCACTTTTAATTAATGCGTAAGCAGTTCTCAGGCCGGTTGTACTGGATGAACAGATACTTTCGATGGTAAAAGTAGGTTGTGGATTCAGACCGAGATACTCTGCAATTAACCCGGCAGGGCTGCGCTGCTTGTCGTACTCTGGAGCAGAACCAACAATTGAGGCATCTAATTCATCAGCATTAATACCAGCATCCTGCATGGCTTCCCGGTATGCCTCAAAGGCTAGTTCTCTGATCGATCCTTCGTAGCCTCTGACAAAAGCACTTTGTCCCACTCCGATAATGGCCACATCTTCAGGCATAATTAAACCTCCTCGAAAATAAAAAATAATACCCTGTATTTTAAGAGTTGTTCTTAAGCTTACAATTTATTATTTCCGGACTTTTTTCAACTGGTTGCCTGGTTTATAGCATTACCATACCACCATCAATGCAAATTGTTTGCCCGGTTATATAACTTGAATCATCTGAGACCAGGAATACGACTGCCGGCCCGACTTCTTCTGGAAGCCCAAAGCGTCCCAGTGGAATCCTTTCCAGGTATTTCTCTTTAAACTTGGGATCATTGGCAATAACCCTGGTCATATCAGTTTCAGCCATCGGTGCAATGGTATTTACCCTGATTTTAAAACGGGCCAGCTCCTTGGCGGCTGATTTGGTCATGGCATAGACCCCACCTTTTGCTGCAGTATAGTTAACCTGTCCGATAGTTCCCATCAGCCCGGCAGAGGAAGTTACGTTAATGATCGAACCCGACTGCTGTTCCATCATCGTTTTTGCCACTGCCTGCATACAATAAAAAGTACCGCTGAGGTTTATCCTTAGTACTTCGTCCCACTGTTCAGGGCTAATTTTCCAAAGCATCCCTGGCTTACTGATCCCGGCATTGTTAAAAAGAGCATCAATTCGGCCGTAAGTATCAATTGTTTCCTTAACCATTTCTGTCACCTGGTTACTGTCTCCCACATCAACCTGCTTGATTAACACGCTGCGGCCTGTTTTTTTTGCATCCTGAACAACCTCGTCATTTTCTGTAATGCTTCGGCTGACTAAAACCAGATCAGCTCCTTCGCGGGCCAGGGCTAAAGATACTGCACCGCCTATTCCTTTGCTGGCTCCGGTTATGATGGCAACCTTACCCTGTAAGCGCATGAAATCGCCCCCTTTATTTTTAGTTTAGTGATCCCGGCCTAAAAACCGTTGTTACTGTATGCCAGGTTTCTTCTGGCATACAATCAACATACATTTCTTCAGTACTTTTTACGAAACCCAGTTCTGCCAGCCATACGTCCATTTCTTTTTTAAAAACCGGTTTAACAGGAATTACAAGCTTTTCTGTTTCTCCTGTCCGCTTACTTGGATACAAAGTCTCAAATACGAACCTGGATCTTTTTTTTTCATTTCCATGCTCAAAAAAAACCTTAACAGCCATGTCGCAACCGTCAACATTAATATCAGTTATTTTACTTATATTATCACGAATAAGACGATCATAGTTAAAATTTTGTATTACTAAGAGCCCGCCGGGTTCAAGTGCCAGATACATCTGCACCAGGGATCCCCAAATATCAGCTTTGTCTAAAAGTAAAGATAGAGAATTGTTCAAACAAGTGATCAGGTTACATTTATGCTTATAGATGCTGGAAAGGTCTCGCATATCTGCATGCTTCAGTTCTATTTGAACACCGGCCAAAATGCTTTTTTGCTTAACCCTTTGTATGTTTGCCAAATCATGGTCCAATACTGTAACATCCTTGCCCATTTTAGCAATCATGATCGCGATATTGCCGTTTCCACAGGTAATATCGAGCGCAGATTTAACCGGATAACGGTTAAGAATATGTTTTAGCAATACTACTTCTATATTACCGGGGCCAAAGACTTTTTCTACAATATGGCTTTGCCAATCAAGCGAATGGCGATCCAGTCCCCTCACAGTTCTGATATATCTCATCAAGATCATCGTCCCCGTTTTCAGGCGGCATTATATCCTGAAGTTTTTGTATTTGGATTAGATGTTAAATTTTTTTAAACTCTCCCACTATATTTAAA
>SKXC01000031.1 GCA_007128625.1 Syntrophomonadaceae bacterium
GTTCACTACCTTGAACTCTTAAGGGATGAGCTGGGCTGGGATGCGCTGAAAAAAAGGGTTAAAGATCCCCTGAAAGGACGCCGCCTGGCAGCTTATTACGGCTGCATGCTGCTGCGTCCGGCTAAAGAAATGTCCTTTGACAACCCGGAAAGACCGCGCATTATGGAAGATTTCTTACAAGCTTTAGGAGCTGAAGTGATCACATTTCCCTTTCGAAACAAGTGCTGCGGGGCATACCTGGCCGTAACAGAGAAGCAGGTGATGGAAGACACCTCAAACAATATTGTTAATATGGCCCTGGAGTACGGGGCAGAAGAGTTAACCACCGCATGCCCTCTTTGCCGTTACAACCTGGAGCAAACAGCCGCGGTTAAGGAAAAAAAGATCAAGATATCCTTCTTCAGTGAGCCTCTGGCCGAAACATTAAACCTGGAAGTGAAGGAGGCTATAGGCTAATGCAAAAGCAGGGTAATGAAACAAGCAAACTGCACAGCGAAATCATGGAAAGAAGCGGTCAGGACTTTTATAATTGTATCCAGTGCGGAAAATGTACCGCCGGGTGCCCGGTTGTTTCTGCCATGGACCTGCTCCCCCGCGAGGTATTACTCTACCTGCAGATGGGGCAGGAAGAGAAGCTGTTGAACAGTAAAACCCCCTGGATCTGCGCCTCCTGCTTTACCTGCGGAGCCAGGTGTATAAAGGATCTGGACCTTTGCCGGATCATGGAAGCGATCCGGGCAAAATTACTGCGGCCACGCGGAGCTGAGTGCTTAAGCCCCGGAGAGGTGCCCGGGGAGCTGCTCGAAAAGCTGCCACAGCAGGCCCTGGTAAGCGGTTTTCGCAAGTTCACGCGCTGATCAGCCGAGCCGAATACCGGTTACCAGTTTATGTACCGGCTGGATAACGGCATGCGAACCGGTGAAGAAGAGCCAACCTATAAGCTGGTTGTTGAAGAAGATGTGGAGATAGAAGCTTTGTTCTCCGTGGATCAGATCATGCCGCCTGAATTCGTTTTTGACCTTTACCACCGGCTCGCCGATCCCGGAGAAAACACCTTTATTCCCCCGGTGAACATTTACTAATAATTTTTTTATTGTTTACCACTTATCTTTATATCTTACATTTTCTCAAGTCTAATAGCGATCTGAATATAAGTGTTTATGATTCATAAGCCTTCTCAAACAGCCAACTCAACCACACTTGCGGCATGGATCGCAGTTGTATCATAAAGAGGAACCTCCGTATCAGCTTGCTTTATTAAAAGCGCAATTTCAGTACACCCAAGTATTACCGCTTCTGCCCCTTGTTCTTTTAAATTCTCTATAACTTTTAAAAAAGCAGTTTTTGAATCCTGCTTGATTACTCCGAGGCAAAGTTCATGGTAAATGATATCGTGGACTATTTTTCTCTCTGCTTCTTCCGGAACTAGTGTTTTAATCCCGAAGTCTTCTTTCAACTTATCTTTGTAAAAAGGCTGCTCCATGGTAAACCTGGTCCCCAACAGGCCGACAACATTTATCCCGTCTTTTTTTAGAGCATTCCCGGTTGCATCTGCAATATGGACAATTGGTATATCAATCCTTTCCTGGATTTCCCGGGCAATAATGTGCATCGTGTTGGTGCAGATAATCAAAAAATCCGCTCCCGCCCGTTCTATTGCCTGGGCGGCACCGGAAAGTATTTCTACTGTTTTTGTCCAATCTCCACGGTGCTGCAGATCTTCAATCTCGGCAAAATCAAAACTGTACAAAACAATCTTTGCGGAATGCAGACCGCCTAAAGACTGCTTTACTCCTTCATTGATGGCCTTGTAGTAACTCAATGTAGATTCCCAACTCATACCGCCGAGCATTCCAATTGTTTTCATGCACAGTTTTACCTTTCTTTACGTTTATCTTCATAATAGTGATTTTGACAATCACCACATCATTTTCTCTTCCACAGAATCTGCAGTTTTCAGCAGTACCGCCAAAGCTGCTTTGGGTAAAACGTTCGCTTACCCGCCCTTAACCTCAAATAAGTTGCCGTCAAAATCTTCGATGAAGGTAACCCGGGATTCTCCCCTCGGAACACGGTTTACTTTTACGCCCTTTTTCCGGCACTGATCAACGAATGCTTCGAGGTTTTCCACTTCAATGCAGATATGATCAATCGGCCTCTTTGTTATATTGCTCTCAGAAAGGAACACTTCGAAGCGGACTCCATCGCCGGTATAGTTTATTACATTTAAATCGACATCGATGCCAAAGATAGGGTTTGCCGTATCAGCAGGGACTGTTTTAGGTTCCTGTTTTTCAAGCCCGAACAGGCTGCCATAAAACCGGTCCGCTTTTTTCTCGCTGCTGCAGGTCAGTCCAACATGACCTATTTTCATATTAATACGTCCTTTCATTTCTATTCGTTCGGCCTGATAATCACTTTTAGCGAATCTTTACCTTCTCTGACCAGGTTGAAGCCTTTTTCGATCTCCTTTAGAGGGAGCACGTGGGTGATCATGTCTTCAACCTCAATCCTGCCTGAGCTGATCAGCTCGAGTGCTTCATTGAGATCTTCCGGTCCGCAGTAGTATGAAGTGAGGATCCTGATTTCCTGGCGCCAAAATTCATTGATCGGAACCACTACCTGCTTATCAGGGTCGGGGACGGCAAAAAATATCACCGCTCCGCCCTTGTCCAAGCATTGCCAGGCCTGCTCTACCGCGGGAAGGGCGGATGTGCAAAGCATCACCAGATCTGCTTTCTTACCGGTTTGCTCTAGCATAAGAGATGCCAGATCGCCTTCAGCATTAAATGTATGATCGGCGCCGGCTTCTCCTGCTTGTTCCAGCCTTTTTTCGTTGATATCAGCAGCTAAGACCTTAGCTGATTTTGTTTTAGCATACTTTACGGTCAAAAGCCCGGACATCCCGCAGCCCAGCACCAGGACATTTTGGCCCGGCTGCAGATCGGCCAGGCGCAGGGCCCTGATCACGCAGGCCAGCGGTTCGATAAAAGTGCCCTGATCGTAGGTGACATGTCCCGGCAGGTGAAAAGCCCCCCTGTCAACCAGCTCCGTTGGTACTGATATATACTCGGCAAAGCCGCCGGGAAGCCTTTCTTTAACCTGCGAACACTGAGGATAATGGCCTTTCCGGCAGTAATAGCAGTCCATACAGGGCACTTTGGGGGCAATTACTACCCGGTCCCCGGGTTTGAATTTTTTCACTGCAGAACCTACCTGCACTACTTCGCCGCCCAGTTCGTGGCCCTGCACCAGGGGTGCCCGGGGCAAGCGGTACCACTCCACGATGTCGCTGCCACAAATTCCGCAGGAATGGACCTTGATCAGCATCTCCTGCGGGCCCGGCTCAGGCACCGGTTCTTCAGCAATCCTGATATCCCTGTTGTTGTACCAGTAGGATACTTTCACAAGATCTACAACCTCAATTCTTAAGATTATACGGCTGGTTTAAAGCCGTAGCGATTTACAAGCACACCGGTATTAATTTAGCACTCTTCTTTTAAAGTTTTGAACAGTTCGTAAGCCTTATCCGGGGTTTCGTTTTTATGCACCACGGCATTTACTGCCTGGATCATAGCTACCGGGGCTTCCGACTGAAAGATATTGCGGCCCATGTCCACGCCGGCTGCTCCTTCCTGGATCGCATTATAGGCCATGGTGAGGGCATCATATTCGGGGATTTTTTTACCGCCGGCCATGACAATCGGCACCGGGCAGCAGGAAGTCACGGTTTCAAAGCCGTCTTCGATGTAGTAGCTCTTGATATAGTGGGCCCCGAGTTCGGCACAAATCCGGGTGGCCAGGCGGAAGTAGCGGGCATCCCTTTCCATATCTTTGCCTACTGCGGTTACCGCCAGGGTGGGAATGCCGTAGCGGGTTCCAATGTCAACCATTTTAGTCATATTGGTAATGGTCTGTCGTTCGTGTTCGCCCCCGACAAACACTTGAACCGCCATGGCACTGGCGTTGAGGCGGATGGCATCTTCAATATCCACGGCCAGATCCTCGTTGGAGAGTTCTTTTAAAATGCTCGTGCCCCCCGAAACCCTGAGCACAATTGATTGGGACACAGATGGAGGAATAATGCTCCTTAAAATGCCCCGGGTCAACATCAAGGTATCAGCATAAGGTACCAGGGGCAGAATATTAACGTCAACCCGCTCCAAACCGCTGGTCGGACCCTGGAAATAGCCGTGGTCGATAGCGAGCATCACGGTGCGGCCGGAATCGGGGTTAAATATTCCCGCCATCCTGTTTTTCATGCCCCAGTCCAGTGAACCGCAGCCTTTTAGGTAAAATCCTTCTGTTTCCTGGAGAATGTCGGTGCAAAATTCCTTGGCTTCTTTGGGCTTTTGGTCATCGGGCATTTTCACAATCTCCTTTCATGTGGCAGTAAAGGGTTTTCAACTGAATCCTGGTGGAATCGCAATAATATGCTTAGTTTTTAGAACTTTACAAGTAAATTATAGCAGGAAGCAGCAAAATTACCAAGTGAAGCAGCCTAGCAGCAAGTTATATAGTATGCCTGGCATGGCCTTAAATATAAAATTGATCCCAATCATGTGCAGCTGTCAGGTTTTTACTTAACTCTTGATGTCGACTTTCTGGACCCGGCAACAGCCCCGGTCACCGAAACCCCAAAGCCGGACGGCTTTACCAGCAGAGAACTTTTCACCCTGCTGAAAGTGCTTTCCAGCCTCAAGTTTATCGGCATGGATGTGGTAGAGATCTCACCACCCCTGGATCAAAACGATATAACCTCTTTTGCAGCCCAGAGGGCAATCACCGAGGCATGGGGCTACTTCCTTTAATGTCCTGCCGGTAATGCGGTCAATCCAAACCGGCTTATCGTGCTTTCCTTAAATGCCATATGCCAGGAACTGTTCTTCTGTTAACACTTTAAATTATCAGTCAAAAACCATTGTTTTAGGACCTGGGCAAAGTCAAAGATATTGCCATCATCTTTATTGAAAAAACAAAACTTATCTTTTATTTTTTCTTGTCTTAATGAATATAAATTGAGGTTTATTGGTTAGCTTATCATTTTTTCAGAGTGAATTAAGTTAAACTTTTCTGTAGGCATTGGCTCTAGCAGTTCTTCAATATTAAAGCCCGGGTTCAGTACAAATGCCAATCCTCTTTATTTAATTCAAGGAATACTACATCATGGGAAATGCCATCTGGATCTGTCCAGTAATTTTTCACTTCACTTGTTCTTACAAATCCAACTTTTTCATATAAAGACAATGCCCGCAGGTTATCTGCTAAAGTATCTATTTCAATTTTTTCCAGGCCAAGCTCTTTATACAAATAGTTAATGAATGTTATCAAAGCATCTTCTCCATAGCCGTGGCCTTGATATGATAATTCACATATTTTCATGCCTATCCTGCAGCTGCCTTTTTCAATATCTAATTGACCATATGCTAATTCACCTATGGCCTTTTTTGTTTCTAAATCAAGAATCATGTATAAACGATTGTCACATTTTAATGGATTTTTTTCAGCAATCTGCTTTGTAAATTTTGGTTCTAACTGTTCTTTAGTTATTCCTAAACCCTTTCTAAAACCAACTGAAGCCATCAAATCACCATTGTTCCACCATTGAACAAACTGGTCGATATCTTCCATTTGGATATTTCTAATCGTAACTTTTGATCCAGAAGCAAGTATTGCCACATTCAACTCCCCCTATCTTCACTTTTCAACACTGCCCAATATCAAACCCTGCATACTCTGGAGGTTTGGCGAACACAGTGAGAGGCTCAAACCCGGTGATGACTTAGGTTTTTACTTCATTTATTCCATTTTAACTCAAGGTGATACTTGGCATAAGAACAGATGTAGCAACAACCCCGCCCCCTTGACATTAATCAATCCAAAAAACTATCGAAACATGCTCCATAATTATCACCCGTCAAATATTTCTATTCTTCTCGGAGTTTCTAACATATTCTGAAAAAGTATCTGCCGGCAGTGATCTCTTTTTAGCCAACATGTCTTCCCAGATTTTATTGCCATCGTACTCATCAATTAAACCCATTTTTTTAGCATCAACCAGGATCTCGGCCATTGCAATATATTCAAGCCCCCACTGCTCCACATAGTATTGAATATCTTTTATGTTATTACTGGCAATAATACCATCATATACTTTAGCCAAAGCCAATGCTGCTGCTTCACCCTTGCCTATCGGAATAACATTTTTTGCAGGATTGATTACCATCTTAATAAATAATCCTGATTCTTCTGTTCCAGTTATTAGCTGTTTTTTCTCCAGCTGTCCTAAGAAAAAAAGATGGCTTAATTTTCTCTTGATGTGGTGCATGCTCGGATTAGACAATTCACCGGCAACCTCATTTGGAACAACTATCCTTCCCGGATAGAGCCTCAGCAATAGTTCTTCTTGATTAACCCATAAGAAAGAAGAAAGGCAGTCGGTATCAAAAAACAGCTTTTTCGTCATATTTTTCTTCTCCTACAGCATCTGAACCATAAACAATATCGCCCCTGAATGCATCAAGTAAAAGTTCTTCATACTTTCCTTTAGAAACCAGGTTCTTTTCCCTTAACTCTTCAGTAATTTTTATATACTTGCCAAAAGTTGTATATTGTTTTTCTTCCGGTGGAGGAAAGTACAAGTCGGTACTGTAACCATATTTCTTTGCCGAAAAAGCAATCCCGGTTCTCATTGTTTCTGTTTTTTTTGAAGTTAAATAGCGATCATCGATCAAACGCCATAATGCCGCCTGTCTGCTCAGGCCAAAATACTGTTCGATTTTAACGATGTCCTTGATCTCCAACTCCTGATCAACGTTATTCTTTATAAAGTATTTCAACGCTTCATAGGGAGCCAAAAAGAAAGAAGCAAACAAATTTGCTTCCTTTTCCAGAGGACCAACCTTCTTCTCATTTTCTTCTTTTATGCAAACCATTCCGTTAATTTCATTATGGTAATATAAGTGACATAATTCATGGGCCGCTGTAAAACGCTGACGCCCCAGAGTCTGTTTTGAATTAATCCCGATAATCTTATTCTTTTCATCATGGATGCACATCCCGCTAACCCGCTCACCCATCGGATAGAAGACCACTGTGATTTCTTCAACCGAGCTGAGCAAGGAAAAGATATCCACCGGGGAGTAAACATCTTCACCAAAGGATTGTCGCAGTTCTATCGCATCTGCATTTATCAGAATTTTTTCCTTCATTACCTTACTCCTTCCAGCAGATTCTCCATATAGCGCAGGTTTAAAGCAATTTTGTTGATCCTGGCAATACTTTCTAAATCCTCAACAGTGACCGAATTTGCGCGCAAAGCTATTACCGGTGCAACATGTTCGACTTTCTCATTAATAAAATAATCAAGCGAACAACCAAAAAGATCAGCTGCTTTTTGCAAAGTATCTGTCCCAAACTGGCGCTCTTTTTTTTCAAATTTTGAAATATAACTTTGATCGATATCCAGGTATTCAGCCAAATGTGCCTGGGTTAAACCGCTTTTCTCCCTCAATTCTTTAAACCTTTTACCGGCTAAATCAGTGTTTAACATCATCGCCACCTCCTGTTTGAGTATATTATAGTGCAAAGTTGTCATATTTTCAATAGGCAATATAATTAATTATATGACAGAGGAGCCAAAATGTAACCCATTTGGTGTTTAAAATTAACGATTTTTTTATATGTTTAAGAATTTGATCGATGAAATAAAATGATGCTGCCTTTAAGCAAAACAGGGGGTCACTTCAAACCGTTTATAAAATCTCATTCCAGGCCAGTAAAGCTAACAATATGAACTGAAAGAAAGGGGCAAGTCTTTTAATCTTATAAAAGAAGTTATTGGTTAAAACAGAAGCCCTGACTAATAAATATTAACTTACCTCTTTTTCCCGATAAGATATGTCGGGAACTGTCTTTTTTCAAACAACAGCAGCAGTGCCAGCACTGCCCCAGTTAAACCTATGAGAAAATAGAGCGCATGCAAAAACTCTACCGTTTCCATTATGAGGCACTGGACCACAATCCAGATCATTAAGGCCCAGGAAAAAACTGAACTTACATAACCCTGGTAGCTTGAATTTTTTA
>SKXC01000006.1 GCA_007128625.1 Syntrophomonadaceae bacterium
ATATACAGGGCTGTGAAGGAGATCAGTAAGCCAGGGGTTAAGCGCTGCCCAGGGAGGGTTAGCCGTGACTGCAAGCTATCCCGGTGCTCCCGGCTGAAATTCACTCTGGAGCTTTCCACCGAAGGGTTTGTTTAAGTTTCCTGACCTGGTAGGCTGGAGACGGTAATCCCGTTATCGATTTATAGTTGAGCAAGCGGTTGCTAATCAGGGTGGTACCGCGGAAGGTTCCCTTTCGTCCCTCAAAAGAGGGATTTTTTATTTATCCGGAGGTGTTGATAATTGCTGAATAGGTTAAAAGAACTGGAAGATGAAGCCCGGGAAAAAATTGAAGGAGTAAGCAGCCTGGATGAATTAAAAACCTTAAAGGTGCGCTATCTTGGCAAGAAGGGTGAATTGACGGCACTTCTACGCAGCCTGGGCAGTGCTCCCCCCGAAGAGAGGCCTGTTATCGGAAAGAAGGCAAATGAATTAAGAGAATTGCTGGAAAGGGCTATTGAGAGCAAGGAACAAACCTTGCGCGATCTGCAGAAAAAAGATAAATGGGAGAAGGATCGCATCGATGTCACCCTGCCGGGTCGCCCGGTGGAGCTGGGCCAAAAACATCCCCTGACCATGATTAATGATGAAATAAAAGACATTTTTCTCGGTCTCGGTTTTCAGATTGCCTATGGACCGGAGATTGAAACTGACTATTACAATTTCGAGGCATTAAATATGCCCGAGGATCATCCGGCCCGGGATATGCAGGATTCATACTATATAACCCCTCAATTGCTGCTGCGCACTCATACTTCACCGGTCCAAATCAGGGCAATGGAAAAGCAGGCGCCCAAACTGCCGGTACGAATTATTGCTCCCGGTAAGGTTTACCGTCGTGACGATGATGCCACTCATTCACCGATGTTTCACCAGTGTGAGGGGCTTGTTGTTGATACTGACATCACTTTTGCCGACCTGAAAGGCACTTTGCTGTTATTTGCCCGGGAAATGTTTGGTCCGGAGCAAAAAATTCGTTTACGTCCCAGCTATTTTCCATTTACAGAGCCCAGTGCCGAAGTGGATATATCCTGCATTATGTGTGGTGGTCTGGGCTGTAGGGTATGCAGCAGCACCGGTTGGCTGGAAATTCTTGGTTCAGGCATGGTTCATCCAAATGTGCTGGAAGTTTCCGGCTATGATCCCCGATCAGTTACCGGTTTTGCTTTTGGCATGGGGGTTGAACGGATCGCCATGCTTAAATATGGTATTGGGGACCTTCGCCACTTTTTTTCCAATGATTTGCGGTTTTTAAAACAATTTAACTAAATCAGTGCAATGAGGATTATTGATTGGAGGATAAATAGCGATGCGTGTTTCATATGACTGGCTAATGGATTATATCGACCCGGATATGTCTCCTGAAGATCTGGCCAAACGTTTAACTCTAGCCGGAGTCGAAGTAGGAGCGGTAGAACGCTTTGGGTCTTCACTGCCGGAAGTAGTTGTCGGGCAGGTCAAGGCAATAACTCCTCACCCGGGTAAAAGCAATTTGACCCTGGTAGATACCGATATCGGCGGAAAAGTTTTAAAAATAGTTTGCGGGGCGAAAAATATGCGGGTTGGCGATAAAGTTCCGGTTGCCAAACCCGGTTCTGAACTGCCCGGCGGTCGCCGTATAGAAGAAGCGGTTATTTATGGCACTTCTTCTTCAGGGATGCTCTGTTCAGCCCAGGAACTCGGTTTGGAGCTGGGTCCGGAAGATGAAATATTGATCCTTGATCAATCGGCAAAAACCGGGGATTTGATTGAACAGGTTTTAGGGTTTAATGATCAGATCCTTTGTCTCGAATTGACTCCTAATCGTCCTGATTGCCTGAGCATGATCGGAGTGGCCCATGAAATTGCTGCTTTAAACGGTAAGAAAGTAACCATGCCCCGCCTGTCTCCGGATGAAATAGATCAGGCTTTAAATCAAGTATTTAAAATAAGAGTAGAGGACCCGGATTTGTGTCCCCGCTACACCGCCCGGGCGGTGCAGGGAGTCGAAATCGGAAAATCCCCGTTATGGATGCAGCTGAGGCTGTTAAAATCTGGTATCCGCCCGATCAATAATGTTGTTGACATAACCAATTATGTGATGTGGGAATTGGGACAGCCCCTGCATGCTTTTGATATGGATCTGTTAAAAAGTAATGAAATCCTGGTCAGAAGGGCCGGGAGAGACGAGCTTATGGTTACTCTCGATGGAATTGAGCGAAAACTTAATCCTGAAGTACTGGTTATCACTGACGGGAAGGATCCTGTAGCTCTGGCCGGGGTTATGGGTGGAGAAAATACCGAAATTAAAGATTATACCCGGGCGGTGCTTATTGAAGCCGCTTCATTCAATCCGACTAACATCAGGCGTACCGCACGGCGCTATAACCTGCCCTCTGAAGCGTCACAGCGTTTCGAAAAGGGGGTTAATCCTGAAGCGGTAAACTGGTCCCAGGATCGGGCTGCTCTTTTAATCAGTGAGCTGGCCGGAGGTAAAGTTTTGCGGGGTACAATAGATCAAAATGCAGAACCATACCGCAAAACTGTTATCAGGATAAACCCCGATAAGATAAACAGGGTATTAGGTTTGGTAATACCGGTAAACGAAGTAATCGATATTCTTACAAGGCTTGATTTCATGCTGGAGCAAAAGGATAATAATGATCTTGAAGTAACTGTTCCTTTAAGACGGGCTGATGTAACCATGGAAGAAGATATTATTGAAGAAGTAGTCAGACTTTACGGTTATGAGAAAATTCCGATTACCCTGCCCAGGGGAGAGCTGCTTGGCAATATGCAGACAACTGATGAAAAATTACAGAGTTTAATCAGGGACATTTTAACGGCCGGTGGTTATTATGAATGTATCAATTATTCCTTTATAAACCCGGCAAACCTGGCCCGGCTCAGGCTGCCTGAGGATGATCCAAGGATGCGGGCTATACCTGTTCAAAATCCTTTTTCCGAAGAACAGGCAGTCATGAGAACAACATTACTGCCGGGACTTTTAAAGGTAGTTCAGCATAATTGCAGCCATCGCGAACTGAATCAGCTGCTTTTTGAAATCGGTGCTGTTTTTGAAGCAGAAAGATTGCCGCTTAATCAAATGCCTTCTGAAAAGATGAAACTGGCTCTGGCTGCAACCGGCCTGTTACCTGAGCCGAATTGGCTGACACCTACACGGGAAGCCGACTTTTTTACGATTAAAGGTATCCTGGAAGAGCTTTTTGACCGTTTGCAAATCAATAATATCCGGTTTGTCCCCGGCCAGCTGCCTTTTGGCCACCCGGCCCGCGGGGCACTGATTGATGCGGAAGGGATTGAACTTGGCTTTCTTGTTCAAATTCATCCAGAAGTAGCTGAAGCATGGGAGATTGATCAGCCGGTAACAATTTGTGAAATCGACCTGTCATTACTAACTGAAAAAGCAAACCTGGTGCCCAGAATTGTTCCTTTGCCCCGCTACCCGGCGGCCAAAAGAGACCTGGCTGTAGTAGTTTCCCGGGAAATACCGGCTGAACAGCTGGAAAAGACGATCAGAGAAGCAGGTAGAACCCTGGTCAGTGAAGTTAAGCTATTTGATCTTTATGAAGGCAAACAAATACCGGAAGGCAAACGCAGTATGGCCTATTCGATTACTTTTAGAACAGAAGAAAAAACATTGACTGATGCTGAAGTAAACCAGGCTCTTAATAAGATCGAAAAAGCCCTCTTCGATCAGGGAGCGGTCTTACGAAAATAAGCAGGCAGGACATCTGCTGTTTTATCTCGAATACTATCTGCCAGGGGATAGCTCTGCGACCTTGTATTATTTGAGAGTGGGCGAATTCATGGAAGAAAAGGGGAAAAACAGGGTTACAGTGACCATCATGGGAGAAGAGTATATTTTAAGAGGCACTTCTTCTGCTGAAGATTTGTACAGGGTCGGGCGATATGTAGACCAGTTGATGAAAAATTTAGCCCAGAACAATGTTCAGATGAGCAAACATAAAATTGCTGTCCTTGCCGCTTTGAATCTTGCTGATGAACTAATTAAGCTCAGAGAAGACAGGCAGAGTACATCTGGAGAGTCAACATAGAAAGGGAGGTGTGGACATGATGAATTGGTTTGATTTTTTTCTGATTATTGTTTTCATGCTGCACTTGCTCAGCGGTTTGTGGCGAGGTCTGATCAAGCAGTTGTTTGACACCTTTGGTTTTATTGTGGTTATAATACTGTCTTTTCTGGGCAGCCGCCTTTTTAGCGAATCGATTGCCCAATACATTGATCCGGAGAATATTATCCCTCATCACGAATTAATTCAAGACCTGGGTTTAGATCTAGCCCTGGAAAAAGCACCAGTATTAATTGCCGGAATAATTGCTTTCCTGGCGCTGTTTTTGATCTTTAGTGTGGTATTTCGTCTGTTTTCAAGCGGTTTCAGGTGGATTAACCAGGTGCCGGTTATCGGGTTCTTCAACCGGCTTGGTGGATTGATCCTGGGCAGTGCGATCGGAGCTGTATTTGTATATATCATTATTGCTGCAGTTTCGATGATTCCCCTGCAATTTTTCATGGATGCCCTTGATAATTCTTTAATTACCCTAATTGCTGAACAGTATCTTGATCCCCTTGCTGAACAAGTAAAAGAATTTGCCGTTGATTTTTATCTTAGTCTTAACAGTTAATCGAAGCTGGTTATACCGGTATTTTTTACAATATGGCTTTTTACTGTAAATAACACCGGGATAAGCCGGCTTTTTCAGTCAAGTAATTTATGATGTTTTAATGACGGAAGGATATTGAAGTTATTGCCGATAGACAAAGAAATTTTTAAATTCGACACTGCAGAAGTGGCTCGGAAGCTGCTGGGCCATTTTCTTTGCCGGGAAACTGGTGAAGGTTTGATTTCAGGTATGATCGTCGAAACCGAGGCTTATTTAAGTGAAAATGATTCTGCCTGTCATGCTTCCCGTGGACAGACGAAAGGTAATGCAGTTATGTTTGGCCCTCCCGGCAGGGCATATATTTATTTTATATATGGAAACTACCATTGTTTTAATGTGGTCACTGCTCCGGCCGGAAAAGGTGAGGCTGTTTTAATCAGGGCAGTTGAGCCGGTGGAAGGGCTAAATTATATGTATAAAAATCGCAAATCCAATTGTGATTTGAAAAATTTAACCAATGGACCGGGCAAAATCTGTCAGGCTTTTGCCATAGATAGATCTCTCAATGGTCATGATCTGCAGCAAAAACCGCTCTATTTAATGGAAAGCAAGCGACCTGTAAAAAAACCGCTGATCGATTGCACGCCGCGTATTGGTATATCATCGGCAAAAGATAAATACTTACGTTTTATAATTAAAGATAACGACTACCTGTCGAGGTGAAAATGTTTTGACTGAGGTAATTACTGATCGGGAAATAAAAATTCTTGAATTTGATCAAATTCGTCAAAAGCTGGCTTCGCTGACTGTTAGCCCTGTGGCCTGCAAAATGGCAAAGGAATTGAAACCATCTTCCGACCCCTCACTGGTCCAACGACAACAGCAGTATACCAGTGAAGGTCGGTTGCTTTGTGCAAAAAATGCGTTTAATCCTTCTGCAGTAGAAGATATTAAACCACTTTTAACCCGTGCGGAAAAAGGAGCTGTGCTTTCCGGACCTGAACTGGCTGTAGTTATGGCATTTTTGCAAGCTGCACAGCGCTGGTCCAAATTTTTTAAGAATAGTGATCACGTTGAACTTTATCCTCTCATGGCTGCCCTGGCCTCTAAGATCGAAATGTGTTCCGAACTCGATAACATATTGAAGAAGTCTCTTGATCATGATGGCAATATTTTAGATAGTGCCTCATCTGCCCTATCATCACTGCGCCGGAAAAAACTTTCTTTACAAAATAACATCAGGGATAAACTTGATCAATATATTCGTAGTAGCCAGTACAGGCGCTACTTACAGGATGCCCTGGTAACTATTCGCAGTGGTCGTTTTGTATTACCGGTAAAACAGGAATACCGACACAACCTGGAAGGGGTAGTTCACGACCAATCTTCAAGCGGAGCAACTATTTTTATTGAACCTTTACCGGTTGTAGAAATGCAAAATTCTCTTACTTCACTGCAGAGGCAGGAGGAAGAAGAAATAGAGCGTATTTTGTACCAGTTGAGCGGACAGGTAGCAGCTGCCGGGGCTGAGCTGAGTAAAAATAGAAATCTTTATTCCGAACTTGATTTCATTACTGCCCGTGGCCGTTTAAGCCTTGAACTAGGTGGTTGTGAACCATTTTTTCTTGATCTAGAAACCCCTTTATTTTACCTGTATAATGCAGTTCATCCGCTTTTAAGCGGTAAAAAAGTTCCATTGACCGTGGAACTGGGCGAACCGGCTCAGACCCTGGTTGTTACAGGACCTAACACCGGGGGAAAAACAGTTGCCCTTAAAAGCATCGGCCTTTTGGCAATTATGGCCCAAAGCGGTTTACAACTGCCGGCGGGAAAAGAAACAAAAATGACTGTATTTAAAAAAATTAGGGCCGATATAGGCGATGAACAGAGCATTATTCAGTCTTTAAGCACTTTTTCCGGGCACATGAAAAATATTATTGCTATTGTTGAAGAGGCCGGTCCCGGTTCACTAGTTCTCTTCGATGAGCTTGGCGCAGGAACCGACCCTTCCGAGGGATCTGCCCTGGCCATGGCCATTCTCGAGGAGCTGACTCAAAGCGGAGCTTTGACGGTAGCCACGACTCATATTAATGAGCTAAAATTGTTTGCCCAGGTGCAGGATAAAATGCAGAATGCAGCTATGGAATTTGATTTAGATACACTGGCTCCGACGTACCGGCTTATGCAGGGAATACCCGGACAAAGCAATGCTTTTCATATTGCGGCACAGTTAGGATTACCGGCAAAAGTATTGGAAAAAGCAAAAAGCTATATGCACCGTTCCCATGATCAGGTTGAATCGATTATAGCCAGCCTGGTTGAAGATCAGCAGCGTTATTCCAGGGACAGCCGTCAGGCGGAACTGGAAAGAAGCAGGGCTGAATTGTTAATGGCTGACCTGGAAAAAGAACGCAATTTACTGCGGGCCCGGCAGCAGGATATTATAAAAGAAGCACGTGAAGAAGCCCGGCAGATAGTAAGGAAAACAAAAAGTGCTGCTGATCAAATATTAAGGGAATTGCGGGAGATCAAAAGCGCCGGGGTTGAACAGCCCGTAAACAGGGCCGAGCAGCTTCGCAGTAGTTTAAATGAGCTTCGCCGGGAAAACGAACCGGAAGATGAAGGTATTGAAACGAAAGAATTATGCGCAGAGGATTTAGCGGTAGGGATGTTAGTTTATATCCGCAGTTTAAAACAAAAAGGCGAGATCATTTCTTTTGAAAATGACGAAGCAGCAGTACAGGTTGGTTCAATCAAGGTTAATTTGCCTATCCATGAATTGAGCCAGGTTCAAACAAAAGAGCACGAAAAGGCTGTGCCGGGTAACGCAGGGGCCATTAGCTATAGTTTGCAAAAAGAACCAGTATTCAGCAATTCTTTAGATTTAAGGGGTTTAACCCTTGAGGAAGCCGTGCCGCTGGTTGAGAAACTTCTTGATAATTCTCTCTGGGCCGGGTTAAAACAGGTTAGCCTAATTCACGGCAAGGGTACCGGAAAACTAAAGCATGGTTTGCAAAGCTATCTTAAAGATCATAAACTTATCCGCAGTTTTCGCAATGGAAAACCCGAAGAAGGCGGAGAAGGAGTAACTATAGTTGATATCGATTCTTAGTACTGTTCCCGGAATAAAGTTAGCTAAAAGAAAGATTTTAAGTTTGTGCCGTCTTAAACGATTGCCTTAAATCAAAGAAATTATTCTTCTGGTTCCGCTCCCTTGGAAACTACCAGGCGGGCCTCACTGCCTTTAACCACCCTTG
>SKXC01000165.1 GCA_007128625.1 Syntrophomonadaceae bacterium
CTTAAACAAAATGTTGCTTTTGTTCATGGTGAAGGCTTTTCCAGTAACGGCGGCGGGTGGCACAGTGCCCGGTTTTCTTTCAGCCAGCCCTCTATTGAAGATATTATTATTGGCATCAGACGTTTAGGCAATATATTTTATGAAGTGGAAGCAAGCTATTCTGTAAAAATAGCAGGCCATTAAATATTATTACTAGTTTTTTACATCATTCGCTCATATCGTGTATAATGAAAACAAACAGTAATTAGACTAAAGAACTGAAAGCTGCTAAAAGGAGTGTCTGATGTCATCACTGGTGATAGTAGACAGTGAATGTGCCAACCTGAACAGTATTTACAAGGCCGCCAGGATGGTATCGCTGGAGGCTGTTATTTCAGACAACCCGAAAACCATATCTTCTGCCAGGGCAATTATTTTTCCCGGTGTGGGCTCTTTTGCTCATGCAGCCTCGTTGATCTCAAAAAAAAAGCTGAGAGAATCTTTGCTGGAAACAGTTGCCAGGGGAAGGCCGTTTTTGGGCATATGTCTGGGTATGCACCTGCTTTTTTCTGGCAGTGAGGAAGCAGATTTAAGTCGGGTTAATGATCCAACCGAAGGTTTAGGTGCTATACAGGGTGAAGTAAAACGTTTTCCTGAAGGTTTGCCCATTCCCCATGTCGGGTGGAACAGGGTGGATCCGGTTAACGCTCATCCTCTTTTCGCCGGTTTGCAAAAGGGTAATTACTTTTATTTTACCCATTCATATTATGCTCGCCCGGAACACAAAGAAAACATCCTCAGTTTGACTGATTACGGCTTTTCTTTTCCCTCGGCGGTCATTAATGGCAATCTATACGGGGTTCAGTTTCATCCGGAAAAGAGCGGTTCTGCAGGCTTGCGCCTGCTCAGTAATTTTGGTAAGATTATAGCCGATCAACAGTAGTAAAAGAGCTAACCCTGGGAGATAACTTATATGCTGGCAAAAAGAATAATTCCCTGTCTGGATGTGCGGGACGGCCGGGTGGTTAAAGGTACCCGCTTTATTAATTTAAAGGATGCCGGGGATCCGGTGGAAATGGCCGAGTTTTATAACCGCCAGGGAGCCGATGAAATTGTTTTTTTGGATATCACCGCTTCTTTTGAAAAGCGCAAAGCCATCGTTGAGACCGTAGAAAAAACAGCGAATGTTGTTTTTATTCCCCTCACCGTGGGCGGAGGGATTGATTCGGTAGAATTTATGAAAGTCCTTCTGCAGTCAGGTGCGGATAAGGTTTCTTTAAATACAGCAGTGCTGAATAATCCTGCCCTGATTCAAGCCGGAGCAGAAAGATTCGGTAGCCAGTGTATTATTGTAGCCATAGATGCAAAGAGAATTGGCCAACCATCTCCGGCAGTTGATTCAAAATGGGAAGTGTACAGCCATGGCGGAAGAACACCGACAGGACGTGATGTTATTGAATGGGCAGTGGAAGCTGAACAGCTTGGGGCCGGTGAAATTTTACTCACTTCAATGGATGCTGACGGTACCCTTGACGGTTACGATACAGACTTGTTGTCCTCGGTAGCCGATGCTGTCGGTATACCGGTTATCGCCTCGGGCGGAGCAGGCACCCTGGAACACCTTTATGAAGCCCTGACCAGCGGCAGGGCTCATGCCGTTCTGGCTGCTTCTATCTTACACTACGGCACATTTAGTATAGCCGAGATCAAGGAATACCTGGTTAAAAAAGGACTTCCGGTCAGACCGGTTGAAAATTAATTGGTAATGTTTAATAAGGGGGTTAATTAATGAAAGAGCACGGTACTTTTCGGGTTAAAAAAGGTATGGCCCAGATGCAAAAAGGCGGAGTCATTATGGATGTAACCACTGTCGAACAGGCCCAAATTGCTGAAAATGCAGGTGCTGTTGCCGTAATGGCCCTGGAACGGGTCCCTGCTGATATCAGGGCAGCCGGTGGTGTGGCCCGCATGGCCGACCCGGTGATGATTGAAAAAATTATGGAGGCGGTAACCATCCCGGTAATGGCCAAAGTACGTATCGGTCATTTTGCTGAGGCTCAAATAATGGAAGAACTGGGTGTTGACTATATAGACGAGAGTGAGGTCCTCACCCCGGCTGACGAACAGTACCATATCAACAAGCACCTTTTCAAGGTTCCATTTGTCTGTGGAGCCAGGGACCTGGGTGAGGCCCTGCGCCGAATTTCAGAAGGAGCGGCCATGATTAGAACCAAGGGCGAACCGGGAACAGGCAATGTTGTAGAAGCAGTGCGCCATATGCGTAAGGTTATGGACCAAATTCGTCAGGTGATTGGCAAAGCTGACGATGAACTGGTTGTGATGGCCAAAGAAATGGGCGTATCGGTAAACCTTTTGCAGGAAGTAAGAAAGGAAAAGCGCCTGCCCGTAGTAAACTTTGCCGCCGGGGGCATCGCTTCACCGGCTGATGCAGCTTTAATGATGCAGCTTGGCTCTGATGGTGTTTTTGTCGGCTCAGGCGTCTTTAAGGCGGCCAACCCTCAAAAAGTAGCCGAGGCAATTGTCAAGGCCACCATGAATTATGATGATCCTAAACTGCTTTCTGAAGTTTCCAAGGGCCTGGGAGAAGCAATGCCCGGCTTAGAAATGACAACCCTTACCGAAGCTGACAAGATGCAGATCCGGGGAGCTTAAGATAAATGAAAATCGGTGTGCTTTCAATTCAGGGCGCTGTTTCCGAACACCTGCAAAGACTTAAAGATTGCTCTGTTGAAGCGGTAACTGTTAAAGATCCGGCAAGCCTTTCCTCTGTAAGCGGACTGATTATACCCGGCGGTGAAAGTACAACCATCGGAAAATTAATTGAATTAGCGGGACTGAAAGGCCCAATCACAGAACTGAGTAAAAGCGGAAATCTGGCAATATTTGGGACCTGTGCCGGGATGGTGTTAATGGCCCGGCAGGTTATTGATGGGGTAGAAAAACAGCCCAAGCTGGAACTGATGGATATCCAGGTTAAGCGAAATGCATTTGGCCGCCAGAAGGAAAGCTTTGAAACAGAATTAAATTTTAAACCATTTGAGCAGACCCTGACCGGTGTATTTATCAGATCCCCCCTGGTCAGGGAAGCCGGAGAAGGGGTTGAAATCATGGCAGCAATCCCGGAAGGAATAGTAGCCGCCCGTCAGGGCAACCTGCTTGCCACCTCATTTCATCCCGAATTAACAAACGATACCCGGATCCATCAATACTTTGTGGATATGTGCAGAAACATTAAAGAGGTAAAAAAGATTAAAGTTTAAAACCCGCTTCCATTTTTATGCTGCTTATTCCCACTCAATGGTACCGGGAGGCTTTGAAGTAATATCATAAACCACCCTGGCCACATCAGGTATTTCCCCGGTAATACGAGTTGAAACTTTTTCCAGCAAATCATGGGACAAACGGGCCCAGTCTGCAGTCATTGCATCTTCTGAAACCACCGCTCTTAAAGCGATAACCGGACCATAGTGACGGTCGTCCCCCTTCACTCCAACTACGTTTACATCAGTTAAAACGGCAAAATACTGCCAGAGTTCGTGCTCCAAACCCGCATTATAGACCTCCTGCCTGAAAATTGCATCGGCCTTCTGTAATAATAAAAGCTTTACAGAAGACACGGCCCCGATAATCCTTACTGCCAGGCCCGGCCCGGGGAAAGGCTGCCTTTTTAAGATTGAATCAGGCAGGCCCAGCTCTGCGCCAACCAGGCGCACTTCATCCTTAAACAATTCACGCAGCGGTTCGATCAGCTCAAAACCCAGCTCCTCCGGCAAACCACCTACATTATGATGCGATTTAATCACGGCAGCGCCCTGCGCAAAACCACTTTCAATAACGTCAGGGTATATTGTACCCTGGGCCAGGTAAGCAATATCACCCATAGAAAGGGCATGCTCTTTAAAGACAGCAATAAATTCATTGCCGATAATCCGTCTTTTTTCTTCCGGATCAGTTACCAGTTCAAGTCTGTTTAAAAATCTTTCTTTTGCATCAACATGAATAAACTGACCCTGCAAACCTTTTTTGTAAAGTATTGCCACCTCTTCGGCTTCATCAAGCCTGAGCAGCCCGTGATCAACAAAGATAAAAACAGCTCTTTTCCCAACCGCCTTATCCAGAAGAAAAGCTACTACTGATGAATCGACTCCACCACTTAATGCACAGACCACTTTTTTATGGTCTCCGACCACACTGCGGATTTTTGCAACAGCATCCTTTATAAAACTGCCCGGTGTCCAGGTTTGGCTGCACTGGCATACCTGGTAAATAAAGTTCTTTAAAATGCTATTGCCTCCGGGGGTGTGAAAAACCTCAGGGTGAAACTGCAAACCATAAATCTTTCTCTGGTGATCACCAATTGCGGCTACTGTCCTGTTTTCAGTACGAGCCAGGACATTAAACCCTGGTGGCGGTTTAAGAACCTCATCCTGGTGGCTCATCCAGCCAAAGCAAAAATTTTCATCATAAAATGAAGCATCTTTAAAAAGCGGTTCAGGTTCATCTATAGTAAAAGAAGTGCGGCCGAACTCGGAACGTCTGCCTTTTTTAACCTCCCCACCCAGGTCTCCAGCCAGCAGGTGCATACCGTAACAAATGCCCAGGATGGGAATTCCCCCCTCATAAACAGCTGGATCACATTTAGGGGCTTCTTCATCGTAAACACTGGCCGGACTTCCGGAAAGAATGATTCCGGCCGGTTTATGATTTTTAATCTTATCCCAGGTTGTATTATAGGGGAGCAGTTCGCAATAAACCCCTGCTTCCCTGACTCTTCTGGCAATCAACATACTGTATTGCCCGCCAAAATCAAGAAGAATTACTTTTTCACGAAGACTGCCAGAATCATCTTCAAGGAAATGTTCCACCATGTCAACTCACCTTCCCTCTTATTTTTCCAAGATCAGGGTAAACACCTGTAAAACAAGCACTGCATAATCTATCCTGCTTTATGCCGACTGCATTGTATAAATCACTTAGTTTGGCAAAAGTTATTGAGTCTACCCCGATTGATTCTGCCAAACAGTTAAAAGCAGGCTCCATGGCTGCCAGATCACCTGCTGCCGGGATATCGATCCCGTAATAGCAGGGATACCTGTAAGGAGGCGATGCGATGCAGAGATGAACTTCCGCAGCGCCGGCTTTTTTCAACAAGTCCGCCAGCACCCGGGCCGTGGTGCCTCGGACCAGCGAATCATCAACAACAGCTACCCTTTTCCCTTTAATCAGCTTTTCAACAGGGTTAAATTTTAAACGAACCCCCGTCTCTCTTTCACTCTGGGTGGGTTCGATAAAGGTGCGTCCAAGATAGGGATTACGATGTATCGCCCATTCCAGGGGCAGCTTTAAACTTTCAGCCAGACCGATAGCAGCAGTTACTCCCGAATCAGGTGAAGGAATGATCATATCGAGTTCAGCTTCAACACTTATGGCCAGCAAAGATCCAATTTGCTTGCGTACTTCATAAACACTTTTACCATTAATTTCACTGTCCGGACGAGAAAAATAGACATATTCAAAAATACAAAGCGAGGATTTGGCCCTTGCCGGCATTTTTATTGAAGTCAGACCTTCAGGGCCGGCAGATACAATTTCTCCTGGTTCTACTTCCCTGATAAAAGTCGCCCCGACCATGTCCAGCGCTGCAGTTTCAGAGGCAAATATAAATGCCTTCCCCAGGCTGCCTAAAACAAGGGGGCGAAACCCGTTGGGATCCCGAAAAGCCACAAGCTGGTTTTTGGATAAAATAACCGCTGAATAAGCTCCCTCAACAATAGCCATAGTTTTTTGTACCGCCCGGACCAGACCCTGTCTTTTAAAACGAAAAAGGTAACTTAAAAGAATTTCGGTGTCCGAGGTAGTATGAAAAATTTGACCTTCATTGAGCAGTTTGTCATGAAGACGCCTGGTGTTGGTCAGGTTGCCATTGTGGGCTAAGGCGATCCCGATTTGATCGATTGAACGGGCCACCAGGGGCTGAGCATTCACCGCAAGACTCGAACCGGTAGTCGAATAACGAACATGGCCGATTATAGTATTTGCTTCAATTGAATAAAGCATATCCCGGGGGAAAACATGATCAACCAGGCCCATCCCCTTGATATACTTAATCTGACCATTGCTATTGTTAAAAGCCATGCCGGCACTTTCCTGTCCACGGTGCTGAAGGGCAAGCAGCCCCTGGTAGGTTATCAGGGCTGCATTCCCGGGTCCGCTGTATCCATAAACAGCGAAAAGACCGCACTTATCCTGTGGTCGCCACAAACTCATACACTTCCAGTCAAATTCTTTTTTACTGCTGTTATTGTTAAACACGGTTACAGGTATTCAACAAGTAAAAACAAATATCCTGCTCTAAATAATTCCTCCGTCGAAGATTATTAACCTTGAGCTGATAAAAAATAACCCTAATATCCCTTTGATGGTAGGCATACCCATCCAATATGCTCCCCATCTGCAGGCTGAATTTATTTTTTGTTGCATTTCATTTCCATACACCCTAACTTTCACAATACCAGAGAAGATGAAAATACAAATAAGGAAACATGGTTGAACCTCTTACCTGAACTTCATGGTAAGAGGTTCAACCATGTTTTTCCCTAAGAAATAGTTGACCCGACTTTTTTTATCCTGCTATTAATCTATTATCAAGCAAAATAATAAGTTTTCTATTAGCCAGAATATTATAGTTCATAATCAAATATTCAACTAATTCGTTACTTCTTTAAAATGATCAATACTCCTGCGGCAATGGCCAGCAGAGCAAGGATAACTTCTGAATAAGGAATGCTGATCTGTAATAACATCAGCAGTCCCGTTACGATCAACCATATCCCAAGCAGTAAAAACCCTAAACCGCCTTTTTTAAGTTTCATATACCCGTTCCTCCTCTTCTAATAAGTTAATTAAACTAATTTTAGCTTTCTTCTAAATAATGCCAAGAAATCTAAGGACAAGATAAACAACTACGACCAGTACGATCAAATATATAATGTTACGCATAGTCATTATCACCTCCATAATAAATTTTTGCTGTAATACAATCCCGAAAACTAACATGACATATTTATATCTTGCCGTACTACCGCCCTGAATACTCTTTTTTTACCGGGCAGCAGCGAACCAAGCATCTTAATCCTCGTTTGCCATCTTCTTAACTATCGTGCATTTTCTCAACCGTGTTTTCATGTTCTTTTTGCTGCTTTCTTAACTCGTCTTCCAGTTTTTTCTTCTCATCCTCTAAAGCGGTATACTCTTTCGCAGCGGCTTCTTCACGTTCTTTCTGCTGCTTTCTTAACTCGTCTTCCAGTTTTTTCTTCTCATCCTCCAGGGTTTTTACGCGGTTCTGCAACTCTTTTCTAAGGCCGCGATCACCCTGAGAATTCATATAGTTACGGATGCCGCGAAAGATACCCAGTGAGCCCATAAACAGTGCACCTGCAAAAGCGGAGCCCAGAATCAGCATAAACAGGGGAAGATTAACCTGACCAAAAAGATAATTCACAGTAACAACCTCATTATTAATTATCGCCGCTACAGCGATAATCAAACCAAACAGTAGTGCCAGTATAAGGAATATCATTCTCATAGTTGTCCCTCCTTTCTAAAAATCAGCGAGCCTATAACGCTTTTCACAATATTTCCGATTAAAATAGTGGATTGCGCCTCTGACAGCAAGGTTTAAGTAAGAGGCGCAACCATGCTTTCCCCCTGAGAAATAGTTGACCCAACTCTTCTTTTTGCTCTTGCTCTTATATAATAGCAAGCACAATGCTAAGAAGTCTATTAGCAATATTCACAATAGACATTATTTTTTTCTTTTTTATGCAGCAAGGATCAACCATGCATCAACCTTCGGCGCCTTTGATCTTAGCCTTTGATCTTAGCCTTTGATCTTA
>SKXC01000149.1 GCA_007128625.1 Syntrophomonadaceae bacterium
ACAACTTTTCTGCCGGTAGCAAACTGGTTAATTGCTTCCATAACTCTTTCCAATCCATCAGGTGTGTGAGCAAAATCAACTATGATTGTACAATCAAGCCTGGTTTGAATAAACTCAAACCTTCCTTCAACACCGTTGTATTGCTCAAGAGCTTCAATACAATTTTCAATTTCTATTCCTTCCTGGTTTGCAGTAATTATTGCCCCCACGTTATTAAAAATACTAAATAAACCGGGTGTTTTTAAATTAACCTGGTAAGCCTTACCGGGTGTTTTTAACAAAAACTTAGAGCCTTCCTTGTTTATATATATGTCCTCTATAATATAATCACTTTTTTTCACTGACGAATAACTGATCGTATTCAGGCCTTCAGATGTGAGTTCATTGTACATTCTATACCCGTAATCGTCATCAATATTGATTATGCAGCAATCACACTGATAAAAGAACTTTTTCTTGGCCTGGTAATAATTTTCCATGGTTTTATGTAGTATTAAATGATCTTCAGTAAGATTAGTAAAAATGCCCACTTTAAACTTTAAATTATTTACCCTGAACAATTCTGTTGAATGAGAGGATACTTCCATGAAGCAATTATCAATTTTATTTGATTTCATTTTATTTATCAAATTATGCAGATCAGGAGATTCAGGAGTGGTATTATCAAGAGGCTTTCTTTTATCGCCGATCACCACACCCATGGAGCCAATAACTCCTGATTTTTTGTCGTTATAATCATATATAGTTTTTAATAAGTAGGTTATACTGGTTTTGCCATTAGTGCCGGTGACACCGATTATATTAATATTATCGTTTGGCTTTTTTAGTAAAAAAGATACATCAGCCATGGAAATCCTGGTATTTTTAACCAGTATATAAGATATCCCTTCTTCGGGCTGGACAATTTCTTCACATAAGATAACTTTACAACCATTCTTCTTTGCATCATCTATGAATAAATGGCCATCCTGCTTAAAACCCCTGATAGCAGCAAAGATTGTTTTTGAATCAGCTTTTTTTGAATTATAAGTGATATTATTAACTTTATAGTCAATATTTCCTGTAAAATCAACATAATCAATTTTTGCCAGTATTTCTTTAATAACCATATTATTATTTTAATCCTTTTTTATGCATTTACCAGACGGAGTATGCAAACCTGCCATTTATTGAAGTGTACTCTTTTATGAATAAGCAGCTTACTGAAACTGAACTATTATCAGGTATCTTCGGAACTAACGCTATCAAATTCATTATACCATATGACCGGCATTCCATAATTTAATACCTGTGACAAGCCAGTTCAAATTTTAAAACTAATCTTGGATCAAAAGGGAAGAGACATAAACAGCTGGATCTGATAAACTATTACAATAGAAGAATATTATTATTCCTTAAAGGTTAAGCATCATTTCCGGCTTATACCGACCCCACCACAAGCAGCGGTGGCTTAAAGTGATCTTCATATTTTCGAGAAATTCTTTCCTGGCGGTAACATGTGGATGGATAACTGAGTATCGATAGAGCACAATTGTTTAAACCGATCAAAAACAGAGCTTTTTGAAACTGAAAGGGGAAAACTATGACAGAAAACATAAAAGAAGACAGAAAAGAAATCTCACAGCAGAAATCCGAGAAGTTTCGTCAATATGCCCTGGATTATTTAGAAGCCAGGAAAGAAGTCCTAACCGGTTTTCAGCTTTTTGAAAAATATGCCGAACAGAAGGAACGCATCAAGTCTGCCCTGGGAGCTTCTGAAGAGCAATGGCAGGACTGGAAATGGCAGCTTGCCAATCGTATTTCCAATGTCGAGATGCTGGAAAAAATTTTTCCTTTAACCGACAAGCAGAAACATGATTTTGCAATCATCCAATCTAAGTTCCGGTGGGCCTTTACACCTTACTTTGCAAGCATCATCGATCCTGTGGATGATAATTGCCCGGTTCGCAAGCAGATGCTCCCTGACATCCGGGAGATGGAGATGACCGGAGTTGCTGATTTCTCCGGTGAGGAGTATAGTTCACCGGTGGATAACCTGGTTCGCTGGTATCCGGACCGTGTGGCGGTTCATGTCACCAATGTTTGCGCCGGATTTTGCCGTCATTGCCTTCGCAGACGTAAAATTGGAGAAGTTGATCAGGCGACTCCTGCAGATAATTTAGAAGATATCCTGCAATACCTCAGGAATAACCGGGAAATTAGGGATGTGCTCCTAACCGGAGGAGATCCATTTACTTTCCAAACTGAATGGCTGGATCGAATCTTGACCGCCCTTGATGAAATTGAGCATATCGAAATCAAGCGAATTGGCAGCCGGGTCCCTATTGTTTTGCCCCAGCGTGTTGATGAAGAGCTTTGTGCAATGCTCTCCAGGCACCATCCACTTTACGTTAATGTCCAGGTTAACCATCCCAGGGAACTCACTGCCGACAGTGCCAGAGCCTTAGATCTTATAACCAGGGCAGGTATTCCAATACATAATCAATCGGTTTTGCTGCGGGGTATTAACGATTCAGCAGTTATCATCAAGACGCTTAATCACGAGCTCTTGAAAGTTCGGGTTAGGCCTTATTATTTATATCACTGCCAGGGAACGATCGGCATCGAACATTTTCGCACCCCGGTAGAAACCGGCATAGAAATCCTGGAAAATCTGCGTGGCTATACCACGGGTTTGGCGATACCCAGTTATATCATTACTCCTTCAGGCCTCGGAAAGACACCTCTTGCTCCGGTATACCAGGTTTCATCAGGTGACGGTTTCGTCCTGCTCAGAAACTGGGAAGGAATTGTCTATCGTTATGATAATCCCGGTCATAGTGGAAATGAGTAAAGGATGGATTTAAAGTAATGAAAGTTATTGCTCTTGCAGATGTCCATCAATCAAAAAACCACTGGAAGATGCTCGAAAAAGCAGTGCGGGAAATAAGGCCCGACCTGGTATTGATTGCGGGAGATTTACTGCCCAAGTATGATGGTATACTGGCTCAGTTATCCTTTGTGCCTCAGCTTAAAGAACACGCTGGTAAAATTAAAAACTTAAGTGCTGAGCTTGTTCTGATGCTTGGTAATGACGATAACCAGCTGGTTATTCCGGAGATGGAAAAAGGAGATAATGAAGGCCTGTGGCATTATGCAGCGGACCGGGTTAAAAAAATAATGGGTTATGAGTTTTGCGGATGTCCCTGGATTAGAGACTATCCCTTTGCTTATAAATACTGGGTTGCCCCGGACAGCGCAGAAAAGATATTTATAGATTCAATCCAGCTTGGGCCGCCGGCAATTATTAATAACAGGAATGAAATTGAAAACATATATGACTTTAAAGCTTATCTCAAAAACAAACTCTCTGTGAAAGAATCACTGGAAACCATGGCAAACAAGGTTAACAATCTTGCCCATTCTATATGGCTTATCCATGATCCGCCGATTAATATGGGATTTGACTTATGTGCTACGGGAGATAAGGTGGGCAGCCCGGTTGTCTATCGATTTCTTTTGGAAAGGCAACCTTTACTGTCCATACATGGCCATATTCATGAAGCACCGGCTTTTAACGGGGGTATCTGGGCCGGCTATATTGGTAAAACCTTGTGCATCCAGGCCGGACAGTTTGAAAACAAGCTTAGTTATGTATCTTTTAACCTAAAAAATGGAAATATAAGTAACCTGGTTCATTCTTTGTATGGCAAATATGAATAATAACTGCAAAGCATCGATTGTTATTACTGTAGAGATAAATGGCCGTCATTGCTGCTGCCTGCCTGCTGCAGTTGTTAAATAATTTTTTTGGGATTAAGTTCTTCCTGTAAATAATTTAAAAACTCTTCAGCTTTATGCTCAGGTGGCCTGGTCAGCAAACTTACCCCGATAAAAAGAAAAGTTGAAACTAACCCGCTCCAGACCCCCGGCCAGAGGCCCAGCGGATAATAGCCGCTGTATTGAAGGGCCGTAGCTATGCCGCCGCCAATTATGATACTGGCCAGTACTGCCGCAGCTGTTCCCCTTTTCCAGAAGAAAGCGCCGATTAATGCCGGGACCATTACCAGCAGGCCTGCTGAAGAAGCTACCGAAAGGGCGGCAATGAGATCAAGGCGCAGGGTGGCAAAGGCCAGGATAAAGACTGTAAATAATGGAATAAAAATTTTACCTACCAATAGTTCCCTTTTTTCAGAGGTATCCTTGCGAAAGTTTTTAAAAACATCACGGGTTACCATTGAGGCTAGAGTAAGAATTATTGAGTTTACAGTAGATATTGCTGCTGCACTTATACCAAGCATAACCAGTATAGCAATAGATACCGGAACGATATCCAGACTCAGCAGTGCAGGTGTGGCAGCATCTGCCACTTCCAGGTCCGGCAGCAACAGCCTGGCAGAAAAACCCCAGAAAATGGAGACCAGTGTATAGATAAAACCAAAAATCAGAAATCCCATGACCATGATCCGCATTTGACTGAGTGAACGGGGCATAAAAAGACGCTGGCTAACCTGGGGGTTGGACAGCGAAAAGAAAAACCAGGGCAGGGTTAGTCCGACAAAGGCATGGATGTTAAAAAACCCGGGACCCGGGACCGTCAGCCAGGCTGGATACCTGGCCTCAAGCTGGGCAAACATATTGCCTAATCCTCCGAAACCGTTGTAAATGATAAAGATAACTGACAAAACTGCTACTGTTAGCATCACGGCCGCCTGAAGCGAATCAGTCCAGGCCACCGCTTTCAGACCGCCTGTAAAGGTCCAGTAGACAGCAATAACTGCAGCGATGCCAACACCGGCTAAAAATGGTATGGCCCCGCCCGATATGCCTTCCAACAAAGCGCCTATACCGATTAGCTGCACAGCACTGTAGGGGATCAGAAATATCACTGCTGCTATAGCCGATACTATGGCAACTTTCTTGCTCTGGTAACGGTCACCGAGCATTTCTGTAGGGGTGAGGTAATTGTAGCGCTTTCCAACCAGCCATAACCTGGGCCCAAAAAAAGCGACCAGGACAAGTCCGGAAAGATATATTAACTCAAAACCAAGTGCACCGACACCGCCCAGATAGGTAAAACCGGCCAGACCGACCAGCATAAAAGCACTATAAGTAGTGGCACTGTATGTTAATGCTGCAATTATACCGCCAAGGGTTCTTCCACCCAGGAAAAAATCGTTTACCCCGCTCCCCAGTTTTTTTCGGGCATAGCGGGCAATTATGCTTCCTACGATAAAGTATAAAAAAAGAACAAGGTATATTGTACTAGCGTTCATCATAGTCCCCCCATTTTGCCGTGATTATGCCGAGACAGACTATAACAACGATGGCAAAAATATTCCAAAAAAGAAAAGCACCGTAAACGCTGGTTAAATCACGAAATAAAGGTGTGAAAGGGATGATGAAAGCGGCCAGGATCATAATCACAAAGAGGACTGCCCAAAATATACGCTGTTTCTTCAAAGTCATGCTGCTACCTCATTTCTTCTTTTTAAAAGTTATTAACGGCGATGAAGATTGCGGGCTCCGATAAAAGATAAGCCGTTTTCGGCCAGTTTTCTGGCCGTATGGTTAACAGCCTCATGCTTGATAAGATAATTTTTTTCCAGGGCCTCCATCTCACCAGAGGAGATTACTTCTTCTTTGTCCCGGAAATAATCTAAAATATCGGAAGGGTGTTCCAACCTGTTTTCTTCGTCCGGGTAGCCACCTTCATGTTTTGCCGATATATTGGGGATGGAACCGGCAGCTTCGATTAATTCATCTAAACGGTCATATGGCTGACGGACAATACTCTTGTTAGTTTCGGTGATGTGATGTTCGATACGGACCTTGTTTCCCATACCCAGTTGATGACGGATATCTGAAGATAACTTTAAGGTTTTATTGTTGACAGAGTTGCTCAGGTTAAAACCGGCAAGAGGCGTGGTGCCATCGTCCCTTGATAATAAGCGGGCCATCATTAAAGTCCACAAAACTGCATAAGGGTTATCGTTGCCCATAAATACAGAAATCTTAAATTTAATGTCAATTCCCATTTTGTAAAGGAAATAACCCAGTAAAATGGTCCCGGAGTTAATATTTAATACTTCATTAATGCCGTATTGAGTATAGAAGTAAAGTAATTCATCTACCCACATCAGGGCGTAGTCATTGGGTTGGCCAATACCACCAAAATAACCGGTAATAGTTTCCGGTCCGCCCAGATGAATATTAGACCCATCGGTTCCTTTGGTATCCAGGCTTTCTACGTAACTGGCTCCGACAATTTGCATTGCAGCCGCTACTGCCAGGATATCTCCCTGGTCATTTTCCTGTTCCCGCATTTTTCGGACCCTGATATAGCGTCCCGGCATTATTTCCCGGTTTTTTATAGCCTGCTTTGCTTCTTTGATCAACCAGGGAAAATACTGTAAAGCACTGATTTCCAGCGTAACCGCATTACCCTCGTTAAATGACTTTCCAGCTGGATCAAAGTTGTTACCTGTAACATGGCTGTAGAAATCTGATATAGAAACAAACTCACCTTTATCCCTGGCTGATATCAGCCATTCAAGATCTTTTATATAGGGTGAACCTGCGTTTTGAAGGCGTTCCATCAGGTTAGGCAGCTGCCTGGCTTCCCGGGCCCGGTCGTTTATTTCAACCGCAGAACCATATTTGTTGACTACCCTCAACAGATCATTAATTACACGGTTGTTCGGGTCAGCCAAAAAATTATTAATCTCCTTTAATTTTGGGGAATCAATGATAATTTGATCATTTTTCATGGTAACACCTCCTCATTTCTCGTTAATTTTAATTCTACTTTGATTATTCAGATCCTGCTTAGAAAATTTGTTAATAACATATTACAATCTGTCCGCTTATTATGTTGATTTCCGGCAGCAATCCCGGTTACGAGCTGCAATCAAGAATTGATCGGGTTAATGTTGTTGTTTTATATATTTTTCTTTTACTAAAAATATATTTACCAGACCAGGGGCAGCCATACAAAAAGAATCAGGGGAAGCAAAATAATCGTGATCAGGGTAATTCCGATGCCGGCCCGGGCCATCTGCTCAATTGAAATATAGCCGCTGCTAAAAACTACTGCATTTGGTGGGGTAGCTACTGGAAGAATAAAGGCATAAGAGGCGGCTGTAGTGGCCACGATCATGAATCCCAGTGGGTGAACAGCCATGGCACCGGCCATAGCGATCATAACCGGCAGGATCATTGAAACAGTTCCTGTATTGGACGTTATATTAGAAAGGAAAACAACCAGGGCAAATACACCGAAAAAGACCAGCAGTTCCGGAGCACTTTTTAAGACGGCCAGCTGGTTGCCCAACCAGCCGGTCAGGCCGGATTCAGAAAAGCTGCCGGCGATTGCGATGCCCGCGCCAAAAAGGAGCAGGATTCCCCAAGGTATTTTAACGGCTGTGTCCCAGTCCAGCAGGAATTCCCCTTTGCTTATATCTGAGGGTAAAAAAAACAGAATCAAAGCGCCAGTTACTGCAATCATCGGGTCGCTTAAGGCAGGAAAAATATCTTCAAATAAAAGGCTGCGGGTGATCCACCCCACTGCAACCAGTGAAAATACAAAAAGGACCATTTTTTCTTCATGTTTCATTTTACCCAGCTGGGATATTTCCCCTGCAATAACTTCCTTTCCCACTTTTAAACCCTTAATTTGTTCCACTCTAAAGTATTTAATTACATAGAACCAGGCTATTACGATAAAAACTGCAGCCAGCGGGAAGCCGAATGCCATCCAGTCCATAAAAGAAATATTTCTACCCAGGGTGGATTCTGCGACTGAGGCAAAAATGGCATTAGGCGGGGTTCCAATCAGGGTGGCCATACCGCCTACTGATGCAGAATAAGCTATTCCCAGCATCAG
>SKXC01000029.1 GCA_007128625.1 Syntrophomonadaceae bacterium
GGAGCGGGAACGATGCCCTCAGTGCGGGCAAAGGTTAACCCCGCCTCGTAACAATCGACCTGGTTGTACGATTTAGCTTCGATTAATTTATCCATAATCAATTGACTGACTAAAGGTGCCAGGCCGTGGTACCTAAGGCCTCCGGCATGAACTGGCGGTGGAACAAAATTATGACCCAGCGTATGCATCGGCAAAAGCGGTGTGGTGGCAGCAGTATCTCCAAAGTCATAGAGGAAAGGTGCCCTGGTCATCGTTGGACAGGCGGTTGGTTCTATACCTAATACCTGGACATCTTTACCGTGAATTTTATCCCTGACGAAGGGGAAAACCAGGCCGGCAAAATTGCTACCGCCTCCGACACAACCAATCACTACGTCGGGGTAATCGCCAAACATTTTCATTTGTTTCAGCGCTTCCTGACCGATAATAGTCTGGTGCAGCATGACATGGTTCAAAACACTGCCCAGGGAGTAGCGAGTATTTTCTTTAGAGGTAACAGCATCCTCTATAGCTTCACTAATTGCTATACCCAGGCTGCCCGGAGTATCAGGTGTTTCCTCCAGGACCTGCCTGCCAAAATTGGTATCAGGGCTGGGACTGGGCACACATTCTGCACCCCAGCTGTTCATCAACAGCTTGCGGTAGGGTTTTTGGTCAAAACTAATCCTGACCATGTAAACTTTTAAAGGCATGTCAAAAAGGGCACAGGCAAAACTGAGTGCACTGCCCCACTGCCCGGCGCCTGTTTCCGTGGTCATTCTCTTAATTCCAAATTCCTTGTTATAGTAGGCCTGGGCAATAGCAGTATTAGGCTTGTGGCTTCCGGCTGGGCTCACGGATTCATTCTTGTAATAAATCTTTGCCGGGGTTCCCAGGTGCTCTTCGAGGCCATAAGCCCTGACCAGAGGGGTTGGTCTCCATAGCAGGAGCTTCTCAAGGACGGGTTCCGGAATATCAATCCAGCGTTCTGTGCTGACCTCCTGTTCAATGAGATTCATTGGAAAAACAGGGGCAAGATCATCAGGACCAATCGGTTGTCCTGTCCCGGGGTTCAGAGGCGGCTGCAGTGGGTTAGGCATGTCCGCGGCTATATTATACCACTGCGTCGGGCACTCTTCTTGCTTCAAAAACGCAATTTTCTGCTTCATCCTTACTTCGTCCTCCTTCTAAATTTAAAATAGATTGAAATAAACCCTCCGGGGATGGGGCTTTATTGCGCTAATAATATCATGAGTGCTCAGTTATTGTCAATATATTTGTAAACTTTAACCTTTTTAAATTTTAATAAATTATTATGTTTAATAGAATCATTATATCTTTATTAACTTTCTATTTAATCAATTAGTAGAAAGAGCAATATTTTTCTATCAAGCTTGACAAATTAAGTGCCGTAAGATAGACTATTACTGCGTTTAACTTCACTTAATCCTTCCCCGGAACAAGTTGTTGTCACAAAAATATAATGCCCTTTTACGGGTGGTGATTGACCAGTAAAATTTTTTATCAAAGGATAAATATTTTTTTTATTTAATGTTATTCCTGTAAAGAATATTGCTCAAGTAAGGAGGTAGGTAATAGATTATGGAAGAAACAGCAGGAACACGGGTACTGATGATGGGAAATGAAGCCATAGCCAGGGGGGCCGTAGAAGCCGGTATTTCAGTTGCTGCCTCGTACCCGGGCACACCTTCATCTGAAATCATGGCAACACTGGCTGGATGGGCCAAGAAATTCGGCTATCACGCCGAATGGAGCGTAAACGAAAAAGTTGCCATGGAAACAGCGGCAGGAGCCGCCTATACAGGAGCAAGGGCGATTGTATCTCTTAAGCAGATGGGATTAAATGTCGCTTCTGATGCCGTGATGAGCCTGGCCTACATCGGGGTCGAGGGAGGCATGGTTATCGCTGTTGCAGATGATCCGGGGCCGCACTCATCACAGACCGAACAGGATAGCAGGTACTTCGCTACTTTTGCCAAACTTCCGGTTTTGGAACCTTCTTCAGCCCAGGAAGCAAAGGATATGACCAGGTGGGCTTTTGAGCTTTCTGAAGCCCTGCATTTACCGGTTATTGTTCGTCCCACGACCCGTTCTTCCCATTCCCACGGCGATGTAGTCCTTGGGGAAATAACCAAACCTAAAAAGAATTTCGGTTTTATAAAAGATCCAAAGTGGTGCATTTTACCCAGCTTATCAGCTAAAAATCATGTCTTACTTGAAAACCGCCAGGAAGAGGCTAAAAAGATCTTTCTGGAAAGTTCCTTCAACTGGATAGAAAAAGGCGAAACAGACTGGGCGGTAGTTACCTCCGGAGTTTCATACAATTATGTTAAAGAAGCCCTGGAACTGCTGGATATGAATCCGACCATCCTGAAAGTAGGAACGCCTTATCCCCTTCCCGATGAAATGGCCCTAAACGTTATGAAAGAGGCTAAAAGGATCATTGTTATTGAGGAGCAGGAACCTGTCATTGAAGACCAGATTACCAGGCTGGCCTGGAAAAATAAATTAAATATAGATATAAACGGTAAATGGACCGGTGAAGTATCCAGGTTTGGCGAATTCAACGTTGAACGGGTTAAGTCGTTTTTCGAAACTATCCTCGGGCTTACACCGAAACAACCTGAAGCTGCCAGTAAAGCGCAGGCTCCGGCTATTCCCGGCAGACCTCCGATTCTCTGTGCGGGCTGTTCTCACCGGGCCGCTTTTTATGCTTTCAAAGAAGCAGGAAAGAAAAATGAACCGGTTTACTGCGGTGATATCGGTTGTTACACCCTCGGTTATGCCCCGCCCTTAAATGCCCAGGATACATGCCTGTGCATGGGTGGAGGTATTACCCTTGCTTACGGGCTTTCCCTTATAGAAAAAGACAGGCCCCATATCGCCTATATCGGAGACAGCACCTTTCTGCATGCCGGAATGACCGGTGTTCTAAATCTTGTATACAACAAGGCCAATGTTACCGTAGTGATTCTTGATAACCAAACAACAGCCATGACCGGATTCCAACCGCACCCCGGCGTTGGTCTTTCCGCAACGGGTGATCCCGCCCCCCAGGCAGATCTAGAAAAAATTGTCAGGGCCCTTGGCGTAGAGCACGTGGAAACTGTCAATCCTAATGATCTGCAGGCCACGATTGAAGCGGCACATAGAGCCCTTGATTATTCCGGACCCTCTGTTGTAATCACAAGAGCTCCCTGCGTAAACAGAATTAAAATTGATAAGTCATTTTTTATCGACAAGGATGAATGCAGTGAATGTGAAATTTGCATCGAAGATTTAGGCTGTCCATCAATCATCAAAAGCGCTGACGGGGTAGTTATATCCGATACATGTGCGGGATGCGGCATCTGCGTTACAATATGTCCAACTGAAGCTATAAAGGAGGTCTCCAAATGAAATACAGCCTGGTTTTAACCGGAGTCGGCGGACAGGGAACAATCCTGGCCTCAAGAGCCATATCCCTGGCAGCCATGGAAAAAGGATACATGATCAGAAGCACGGAGACCCTGGGCATGGCCCAAAGGGGAGGGTCTGTAATCAGCCATATTCGTTTCGGAGACGAAGTATACAGCCCAATAGTTCCCAGCGGGCAGGCAGACGCATTGCTGGGATTTGACCTGATAGAAGCTGTCCGCTGGGTATCGCTGCTTAAAAAAGGTGGAGTAGCCCTTATTAATAAAGCCCTGGTTCCTCCCTACGAAGTCTTGATCGGTGAATCTAATTTCAACGAAGATGAAGCAAAACAATTCTTGGATTCAATGAAGGCGGATAATATTATTTTTGATATGACTTCCCTGGCAGTCGAAGCAGGTAATTACCGGGCCACGAACGCTGTACTGTTAGGCGCTTTCTCGGTTAAAGGACGTTCACCGCTGGAACCGGAACTGATTAAAAAAGTAATGCTGGAGTTGATTCCTGAAAAACTGGCTGAAGTAAATGAGAAGGCATTTGAACTGGGACAGAAAGCTGCTTCTTAGAAAATATTTCCTGTCCGGCCAACCGGTATTTGCCACTGCTCATGATGGTGAGAAAACAGATCATTTGACTTCCTCCTCATCCAGATTCCACCTCGCGATGGACACCCTTGCCTTCGGCTAATGGTTTTCATTGCCAGGCCCACAGCGGACTTTCACCGCCAAGTTAACGCCCATGCCGGGCGCACCAAAACAAAAGCCCCCGCACTTAAGCGGGGGCTTTTTAATCTGATCAACTTTATTACTTATTGGTCTAAAATCTCTGCCACTTGTCCCACGGTAGCTTTATGGCCTCCTCGGGACATAAATGAGGCCTCTCCCAGGCACAGATACCGCAGTTTTCGCAATAATCTATATCGATAACTGCTATATCCTCGCTGTCCAGGTATATGCATTTACCCGGGCAGGCCTTTACACATATCTTGCAGCCTGTGCACTTTTCCCGGTCTATTTCCGGAATCATGGAAGTGGCAGGGTTTACCACAGGATTTGCCATTAAATTACGCCTCCTTCTGTCTCATATTTCTGCAGTGAAGCTAAAAACTGTTAATTGAAAGTATTACTCAACCCAAAAACGTCTCAGGCACTGGTCATCTCCACCAGCCAGGCATTTCTGAGTCTCCCACTTGATATCGGTACCCAGTTTCTCGTTAATATCCTTGGTAAAGGTCCTGAACCAGTGGTCACAACCGGCCTGGTCTTCTTCTTCAAGACCCAGTCTTTTGTGCCAGTCGTACCAGGGACAGCCATCATGACGGACAAAAGCTTCATTATCGTCCTTACCTTCAACAACCTTGGCGTCCTCTCCCATGCAAAGGCTGCTGAAAACTGTATTCTCAGCCATCTGCCTGGGCAAAGGTTTGCTGGTATCGAGCTGTTTCAGGTACGCATCAGCGGTATCATGACCGACCTCTTCCCAGAACTTCATGACTAGTTCCTTGGGATCAGCATCGGGACAAAAAGCCAGGGCTGCCCGGCGCCACTCAAAATGGGTTGCTCTTAAAATCGCAGACATCATCTTAAATCTCTTTTCGAGAGGTAAATCCATCTTTTAACACGCTCCTTTTATATTATTATTCAATGCCCAGGTTATAAATTCATACCCATGCGGTACCCTTCGTTGACAGCATGGCTGCCCCGGCGGGGTGCATAGGCATCACCGGCAACATAATATTCAATGCCTTTTTTCTCCAGGGCATCGATTAGTTCGCGATTGGGTTGGAGTTGGGCATAAATTACGGTGTCGGCCGGAACAGTTGTCTCACCTTCAGGTGTTTTAACCACAACACCTTCATCAGTAATCTTTTGAGGAGTAGTAGACCTCAGTTCCTGCACATTGCCCTCCTTGAGTTTCTTTCTCACCCTCCAAACATAAGAGGGGTTGATATCGGTGCCAAATTTCTTGGCTTTGCCGACTACGGTAATCTCATGGCCGCCTTCCACTACCAGGTACTGGGCAATTGATAAGGCCACTCCGCTGTCTCCTAAAATAATCACACGCTTGCCAACCTTAACCTTGCCGTCCATAACATCATGTCCGTTGACAGCTTTCTCTGCACCGGGGATGTCCGGTGGAATGCAGGAAGCGCCGGTAGCAACTATTACCGCGTCCGGTTTTTCTTTTTCCAGGTCCGTGGCCTCAACCGGATCGTTAAGGCTGATCTTTACTCCTTCTTTATCACACTGGGTTTTGAGATAATCTACCAGTCTCATGAATTCATTGTCACCAAATGGACCCTTGGAGGCGATGCGCATCTGCCCTCCGACCTGGTCTTCTTTATCGCGAACGGTAACATCATGTCCCTTTTGGGCAGCTACAACAGCAGCCTGCATACCGGCTACACCGGCGCCAACCACGAGGACTTTCCTGGGATTCTTAACCTTTTCAAAACCGTAGTAGCCATACCCGGGTTCTCTTTCATGACCAAGGGTCGGACGAACCATACAGGTAAGGGGAACGTCACGGAACAGCCTGGCCAGGCAGATGTTGCAGGCCATGCAGGGAATGATATCTTCCTGGCGATCTTCGGCGATCTTGTTGGGCAGGAACGGATCGGCGATCATCGGCCGGCACATCTCCCAAATATCAAGCTTGCCTTCCGCTATGGCCTTCTCGGGATATTCCGGCAGGAACAACCGGTAGGCCATGGAAACGGGAATCTTGATATTCTTTTTAAGCCTTTCAGAAATGTAAAGCCAATTGCCCATCGGGACATCCCTGGAAATAACAGAAACCGGTGATTCCTGCCAGCCGGCAGTTACACTGATATAATCGCAGCCCGCAGCTTCGGCAAGTTTGATGCTCTCCAGGCTTTCTTCGGGGGTGTTCCCGCCGCGGTCATCAAGCAGCTCCTCGCCGCAAAGCCGGATCCCAAGAGCAGCATCGTTTCCGATCTCTTTTTTAATGCCTTCGATGATCTCGATCATGAATTGGCAGCGTCCCCTTATATCTCCGCCGTATTCATCGGTCCTCTTATTGGTATAAGAAGAGATAAAGTTGGAGACAAGGTAGCCGACAATGCCCGATATTTCGATCATTTCGTAGCCGGCCTCCACCGCTCTCCTGGCCCCGTCAACATGTTCCTTAACAGTCAACTGGATCTTTTCCTTGCTCATTTCCACCGGGGGGCGGAAAATGGGCAGTTTCTGCGGAACTTCAGAAGGCCCGACACAATATTCAAGCTCAATTCCTCCGACCCGTCCGCAGTGCATTAGCTGCAGCATGGAAACAGATCCGTTACTCTTGATTACATCGGCAATTTTTTTCAGGCCCGGAATATATTTATCATCCCAGATCCCCATCATGCCAACATAGCCCTGTCCTTCTCCCTTGGGATCAGTGTAGGCACCCTGGGTAGTGACAATGCCGGCACCACCCTTGGCCTGGGCCTCCATGTAGGCTATTTCTTTGTCGGAAACAAAGCCATCATTGGAATTAAAGTTTGTTTCCGTTGAAGCATACTTGATCCTGTTCTTAACCTCGACATTGCCGATCTTAATCGGACTAAAAATATGGGGGTACTTCTTTTCTCCTGGCAGCATTCAGTTCCTCCTCCTACTCTTTTATTATAACTAAATTAAGCTGCTTAACCTACTGCTGAATAAAATTATTTGCCTAAAAAGTAATGCTCACTTCCTTTCCATCATAGTATTATTAAGTAACAATTTTTTTGATTATTATAAGAATTAACCTGTTTTAATTCTTACTTGATAGTTTGACTTTCCTTTAGGCTTTAATTAAGACTGGTATGAATTGCTTACACCACCTCCCGAATCCTATTTCTTGAATTCAGGTGGTCTTTTTTCCATAAAAGATGAAATACCTTCTTTGGCTCCTTCCGTGCAGGCCACCTCTCCAAAGGCCCTGTAGCCAACCTCAAGGGCTTCTTCAAAAGAAGGTTTAGCTGCGCCTTCCTCGATCGCCCTGGTAATTATGTCAACTACTTCCTTACTCAGGGCAAGCTTTCCGGCCTGTGGGGCTTCCAGCGGCTTGGGTGCTTCAATTTGGACCGGCTGATCAGGTATACCCGGAAGCGGCTTGCCGGCCATCTCCTTGACTTCCCCAACAGCCATTTCGATCAAATCCAGGTAATTGCCGGCTAAACCGGAGATAATGCCCAGGTCAAGAGCTTCTTTTGCTGACATACGGGTTCCCTGCCGAATCATGTCATGAAAAAGGGCAGCGCCATTTGGCCAGCGCCGGTAGGGAACTACAAGTCCGCCGATACCGGGAACAATCCCCAGGGTAACCTCGGGAAACTGAAACCAGGCCTGCTCTGAAGCAACAAGTTTATGACAGCGGAGTGCCAGTTCAAAACCGCCTCCCAGGGCCAGACCGTTGAGAGCGGCAACAACAGGCTTGTCTAACTGGTCCAGGTGGCGCAATAATACAGAACAATCCCTGGCATACTGTATGGATGCCTCTGAATCTCCCAGCATCTGGGGGAATTTACCAATATCTGCACCGGCACAAAAAGCATTATTGCCATATCCGGTAATTACATAACCCTTAACATCAGGATCAGATTCATTTTCCTTCAATACTTCCAGGATCTCCATGTTTACTTCGTCACTAAGGGCGTTCATTACCTGCGGACGCCTGATCGTAATTATTTTCACGCCATCGATCTCATCAACTAAAATATTTCTTTTGAAAGCCTGGTAACTGTTATAATCATCCTCCATGCCGGGCATTCCAGGACGGTCTTTCTGGAATCCTGAAATTATACTTTTAGTCTTTGCTTCGCCCAGATCCCTGATAATATCAAAAGGCCCTTTCCGGAAACCGAGAGCAATCTGGCAGCCAAGGTTCAAATCTTCCAGGGTCCCGATACCGCGGTTGATGATGTCAAAGGATTGGGAGAATAATACACCCAGAAGCCGATTGCGAATAAGTTCAGTTTTGTCAGGATCTATCTCTAATTTCTCGCCGGGCTTAAGGGTAACCCAACTGTCTACAGAGCGCAAAATATTGGCCGGGAGGTAGTGTTCGCCTTCTTCCATTTGCAAAGTGTTAGTTTCCACAATAATCGGATTGCCCCGGGCCAGGTTTAAAACAAAGAAAGGACCGGCAAAAACAAATTCCTGGGCAACCTGGTCAACCTCAGGGGCAGTAGCTTGATCGAGTAAAAGAGCGGCATCATTGCACCAGTTATCGAAGATACGGTCAAGGACAAAGCAGATCCTGTCCAGGGTAACGATCGGGACCTTTCCGGTAGAACAGAACATCCAGGTCAGGTAGTCAATAATAGCCCGGTCACTTTTCTCCCAGGCAACCACCTCCACTGCAGGGTTACGCCAGGCCGGAGCAAAAAAGTGAGTAATCGAGGTTCTGGCCGGCACCCTGGCATCTGCAAAAATCCGCGCTGCAGGAATGGAACTCGTGTTTGAGGTAATTATTGTATCTTTTTGAACCTGGGCTTCAATCTGCTCTACTATTTTTTTCTTGATTCCCAGGTTCTCGGTGGCGGCTTCAATAACCAGGTCTGCATTTTTTATTTCTGAGTAGTCCGTGGTGTAAATAATATTGGCCCCTACCGATTCAGCAAGATCAGGTTTCATTTTTTTCTTATCAACGGCCTTCTTAATATAGCCCTGGATAGTCTTTTCGGCACCCTCCAGCTGCTTTTGATCTATATCAACAAGCACCAGGCGAATTCCAGGCAGAGCGCTTTTCAGGTAGTAACCGATATCGGGTCCGATAGTACCTGCGCCGATAACTGCAACCTCTTCAGGCAAAGGCCGGTCAGGCTTATTTAACAAGGGGTTTACATATTTTGGGTAGAGATCCGGGTTCATAACAACCTCTCCTTTTTAGTTAATCATAATTTTTCTTACTTACCCAACAGATCCCGGGCAATAACGAGTCTTTGAATCTGGTTGGTGCCTTCAAAAATCGCAAAGATCTTTGCATCACGCATCATTCGCTCGGCCGGATAATTAGCTGAACAACCATAATCACCAAGGAGGTCCACCGTCCTGCTGGCAATATCCATAACCATATCGGTAGCAAAAAGCTTGCTCATGGCAGAAAATTTAATATAGCCCTCTTCCTTATGATCATATTTGAAAGCAGCAGCATGGGTCAGGCTGCGTGAAGCCTGAATAAAGGTTTCCATATCAGCGAGGGTAAAATGCACTGCCTGGCTTTTTACCAGGGGAGCTCCATTACAAACACCATTTTTTACAAAATCAAGCGCAGTATCAAGAGAACCCTGAGCCAGACCGGTTGCCATTGCCCCAACCATAATTCTTCCTTTATCCAAACAGTCAAGGGCAATCCGGAACCCGTCTCCAATCTTGCCGACAATATTTTCTGCAGGCACCCTGACCTGATCGAGGATTAATTCTGCCGTGGTAGATCCTTTTAAACCCATTTTCTTTTCCAGCTTTCCGGTTGACAACCCGGGGGTACCTCGATCAACAATAAAAGCGGTCATCTTATCTTTTCCATCTACATTTACCTTGGCGAAAATTATAAGCACATCAGCAATATCACCGTGGGTAATAAATATTTTACTGCCGTTAATAATATAGCTGTCGCCATCAGGTACCGCCCTGGTTTTCACAGCGGCTACATCGGAACCGGCATCAGATTCTGTCAGGCCAAAGGAAGCCAGGTATTCGCCGGAAGCAACTTTTGGCAGGTACTTTTTCTGCTGTTCTTCGTTTCCCCAGAGCACCAGGGGGCTGGCTCCAAGAGACTGGTTGCCCAGGATCATTGAAGAGGCCCCGCAGGCTTTTGCCACCTCTTCAATAGCTACACAAAGGGTTGACAATAATCCGTCCTTTCCTCCATACTCCGGCTGTACTACGAGCCTGAACAGCCCGAATTCAGAAAAAAGTTCTTTCACGTCCCAGGGAAACTCACCCTTTTTATCAATTTCTGCAGCCCTGGGTTCTACCCTGTCAAGGATCATTTTTCGCACTTCATCTTTATAGAGAAGCTGTTCTTCACTAAGCCAGAGGCCCATTTTACTCCTCCCCTCTCTTCTTATTCATCTTCCTGTGCAACAAGCTTCTCCGGAATAATCGGGAGGCTGCGCACACGCTTACCCGTAGCATCATAAATTGCATTGGCAATAGCCGGAGCACTTCCCACCAGGGGTGGCTCACCAATTCCTTTTGCGCCGAAAGGACCAAATTGATCTTCTGTTTCTATAATTATAGAGGTAATATCAGGCATGTCGGGGAAAGTTAGAATTTTATAGTCCAAGAAATTGGGATTTAATATTTTCCCTTGATCAGCCTTCAGTTCTTCCATCAAGCTGTAACCGATGCCCATTGCCGCACCGCCTTCAAGCTGTCCTTCGACCAGCATAGTATTGATAGCCCTTCCTACATCCATGGCGATCACGTATTTTAAAATCTCTACATGCCCTGTTTCTTTGTCCACTTCTACTTCCGCACCATGCACGCCATATGTATAGGCAACTGAAAAGTTGCCTTTCATTTCTCTATCCAGCATCTGGGTTGGTGGATCATAAAAATGAGAGGCTACAATTTGAGTTCCACCAGTCTTGAAATGGAGGGCCCGTAAAACACGTGCCAGCTGCATCGATACCTCTGGATTGCTTCGTGAGAAAACATTTCCTTCTTTAATTGAAAGGTCTTCTTTCGCTGCCTGCAGGAGAGGTGCAGCCAGATCAAGAATCTGTTCTTTAGCTTTTCGGGCGGCGAAAAGAGCCGAGTTACCGGCCACAAAAGTTGTCCTGCTGGCATGTGCTCCCACATCCCAGGTCTCCATATCGGTATTGCCCATAACCACAATAACATCGTCAACTTCCACCCCAAGCTCTTCGGCCACGATCTGGGCAATAACCGTATCCGATCCCTGACCCATGTCAGTGGCCCCGCTCATAACAGTAACCTTTGCGAAATCATCTAACTTGATAATGGTCCCACAACCGTCGGATTTATAGATTCGCGCCCCACCGCCTACATGGATCAGGGAACCTAATCCTACACCGCGTCCATCCTGTTTGCCTTTTTTATTATCCCAGTCAAGGCTTTCCCGAACTGACTCCAGGCACTCTTTCAGGCCGCAACTGCCTATCTGGAAGCCCTGCGGAGTTATTTCGCCGGGTGTATTGACGTTAATCATCCTGAACTGCAGGGGGTCTATTCCTACCTGCTCGGCCAGGGTATCTATCTGGCTCTCAATGGCAAAGGTAGCCTGGGGATTACCATACCCTCTCATGGCAGTGGCATAAATATTGTTTGTATAAACGCACTTGGCCTCGTAGTAAATGTTTGGTACTTTGTAAAGTGATGAGATCGGCATCATCATCACCGAAGGGGTGGTTGCCCCCCATGAAGTGTAAGCGCCGTTGTCAAGAACCATCTCAACCTCACGAAAAGTAAGGTGCCCGTCTTTTTTACATCCCTGGGAAATCCTTGCGTCCACTTTCTGACGTGAAGGAGTAGCAAAAAATTCTTCCTCCCGGGAAAAAACAAGTTTTACCGGGCGACCGGTATAATAAGCCAGCAGGATGGTGATGAATTCAAAGGGATAAGTATCCAGCTTACTGCCGAATGCTCCACCGATAGCGGTATTTACAACCTGGACCCTTTTACCTTTTAACCCTAATGCTTTCATTGCATCTCCGAAGTCACGCTGGGCCAGGTAGCGGATCTGAGTTGGGCTGTGAACGGTAAGATTGCCGTTGGCATGAAACTCTGCCATACAACCCGAGGAACCCATGCAGCAATGAGTAACCCAGGGCATGGAGTAACTTTCCTCTACAATAAAGTCGGCCTGGCTGCGGCCCTGATCCATGTCACCACAGACCAGCTTCCAGGGAAGTTTCAAGATGTTACTATCCTTGTCCTCATGAATTAAAGGTGCCCCTTCTGCCATAGCTTCAACAGGATCAAAAACAGCAGGCAGCGGTTCGTACTCAACATCGATCAGGCGCACGGCCTCCTCAGCTATAGCTTCACTTTCAGCAGCAACAGCAGCAACTTCATCTCTAAATTGACGCACCTTGTCTTTCTTCAGTACGGGGTTATCTTTAAAAAACCCGGTTTTGATTTCCGGAGTATTGTAACCGGTAATTACTGCTTTTACCCCGGGCAATTTTTCAGCACGGGAAGTATCAATCTTTCGGATCCTGGCATGGGCATGTTCACTCCAAAGGATTTTTCCGTAGAGCATTCGCGGCACTTTAAGGTCATGGATGTAAGCAGCTTTTCCCTGGACCTTTTCCAAAGCATCAAGCTTGGGAATTCTGCGGCCAACTGTATGAAATTCTGGCTTGCCTGTTTTAGGTTCAAGAACCTTCGCCACAGGAACACCCCCCTTTACAAACTGATTCAACAGCATCAACAATCTTGACATAACCAGTACACCGACACAAGTTTCCGGCCATTCCCCACCTGATCTCGTCCCGGCTGGGATTGGGGTTTTCTGCCAGCAAAGCCTTGGCCGACATGATCATGCCCGGCGTGCAAAAACCACACTGGACAGCACCATGCTTCACGAAAGCTTCCTGCAGAGGATCGAGTCGGCCCTGTGCCCCGGCTAAACCTTCTATTGTCTGTACAGTCCTGCCGTTCACATATGCTGCCAGCATCAGGCACGAGTTAACTGATTTCTGGTCAACAAGGACAGTGCATGAACCACATTCACCATGGCCGCAACCCTCTTTAACGCCGAGAAGCTCAAATTCTTCCCGGAGCATCTCCAAAAGAGTGGTATGGTCCGGAACTTCAGCAGTCACTGCGTCACCGTTAAGCTGAAAAGATATTTTCACCTGGATCACCCTTTCCTCTGTTGTTCGCTCAGGCGCCGGATTGCCTCAAATGCAGCACGCGGCAGCAGGGCTTGGATTATCTTTTTCCGGTAAGCCGAAGTGGTCCGAAAGCTTGTTCTGGGACTCGACTCATTTACAGCAATATTTCCCGCCTCATCCCACATTGCACTGCTGCGAAGTGGTTTACCGGCAACATATTCTTCGGTTTTGGTGGCCCGGATCGGAGTTGGAGCAGCAAGAGTTAAACCGATTCTTGCCTCCTTACATACATCCTCGGCCCCATCGGAAACCAGGACCAGGGCAATGCCAAGCAGCGGTAAATCCATCGCTTTACGCCGGGTATACTTAATATATCGTGAACATGATCCTGGTGGGAGGTCGTGAATAACAATTTCTTTTAAGATTTCATTGGCAGCCTGTGCGGTTTTACCGGGTCCATGGAAAAATTCAGTAATCGGAATACTTCTTTCCCCTTCCGGTCCTTCAAACAGCAGCACAGCATCAAGGGCCATAAGAGGCCCCACTGTATCTGCCGAAGGGGCACCGTTACAGATATTCCCTCCGATTGTAGCAAGGTTGCGCACCTGCACGGATCCCAGGTTGTCAACGGCATCAGCCAGTAAAGAAAATTTGTCCCGGATTATCTTTGATTGCTCAATTGCGCGGTGGGTAACCATGGAACCAATTCGCAGTTCTTCACCGGAATATTTGATCTCGTTGATTCCCGGAATACTCTGCAGAGAAATAACATGTTCCGGTTCACTTTTACCCTGTTTCATTTTAATCACAAGGTCGGTTCCACCTGCAATAAGACTGGCCCTGGCTCCGTTATCATTTAATAGATTTACCGCATCACCGATCGAATTCGGTTCGTGATAAGTAAAACCTTTCAATGCTCATCCCTCCTCAGCCTTGATTCCAATCACCTTATTTATTTGCTGCTTTTACGTAATTCAGTTGTGGCTTTTTCATCCACTGTCCCGGTTTGCTCGTCAATAATAACCCGGTAATGCTCCCTGGCATTTTCAACCGAAACGACTCCGTTTTTTACATCGGCAAGAACTCTATCCACCGGGCGCATGGTTGGATCCCCATAACCGCCTCCTCCGCCGGCATGCTGAAACCAAATTGTTCCCGACGGCACATCCGGTACCAGCTCTTTACTCCTGGGAATATGCACTTTTCCATCCGGGTAACGTATTTCAATTCTGTTCAGTGAACCCTTCATCCCTCCATAAAGACCAAATGCAGGCTCTATATCACCATCCCCAAAAATAACACATTTTGCATTTTCAGCATTGATGGCAAATTCAGTTTCCACACCGAGACCACCGCGCCACCGGCCTGCTCCGGCAGAATCGCAAAGATATTCGTGCCTGATCAACAGGTGGGGATCTTGCAGTTCAAACATTTCGTAGTCCTGGGCCAGAACACCTCCGGAAGCATCAATCATACCGATATGATCGTAGCCATCGAAACCATGTGTTCCTCCCGAACCACCTTTCATCCCCAGGAAAAGGATATCGACATAGGGGGTTCCCTTGCGGGGATCAATACCGGTCACATTGCCGCATAGTAAGTGATTCCATCCCGCAGTGACCCGTTCAGGAATTGTCGGAGCAAGAGCACGAATGATTGCATCAGCTATTTGCGGACAGAGATGATTACCAAAAGTTGTTGCGGCCGGAAAGGCGGCATTTATGATTGTCCCCTCCGGGATAATCATTTTAACCGGCCTCGGCATACCATCATTATGAGGTATATCAGGGTTGACCATCTGCAGGAAAGTGAGCATCACTGCTGAAGCTGATGAAGTAAAAGTGCCATTCACAAAAGCGGGAGTCTGGGCATCGGTATTAGAAAAATCAAAAGTAATATTCTCATCTTCCACAGTGATTTTAACTCTTATCTGGTATGTGGAACCAACATTTTTCCCATCGTAATAGACCGTTGATTCACCCTCATAAACCCCATTGGGAATAGTCTTAATCTCAGCTTTCATCATTGCTTCTGTCGAATTGTATAGATACTCCTTATGGGTTTCGTAAATATCCAGTCCATACTTTTCAATCAGATTTACCATTCGTCGTTCAGCCAGGGTGCAGCTTCCGATCTGGGCTGTAATATCAGCCGGGACAATATCCAAACGAATATTGGCAAAAATCATGTTCCAGACATCCTTGCGTAACTGTCCTTTTTCATAAATCTTCACCGGCGGTATACGCAGGGCTTCCTGCCAAACTTCTGTAGCATCAGGATTATAGCCCCCGGCTACTGCACCCCCAATATCTGCCTGGTGTCCTTTGCAGGCAGCCCAGGCAACAAGCTTATCATTAACAAAAATTGGCTTGTAGACAGCCACATCATTGTTCTGGTTGCCCAGGGAGAAAACATCGTTGTGCATGATCACATCCCCAGGGTAGATATCATCGCCGAAATAGTTGACAATGTACTCACATACCGGCCCCAGGGAAAATGACAGGATTGGCAAATTCTCGGTTTGTTCCAGCATTTTTCCTTCCCCATCATAGAGGCCGGTCACAAAATCCTTAGCCTCGCAGAGAATGGGGGACCTGGTCGTCCGGGTAATGGCATGACTCATTTCCTGGGTAATAGACTTAAAACGCCTTTGAAGCACTGAAACGAGAATCTTGTCGATCTTAACCCCGTTTATTTCTTCAGCTTTTGTTTTGCTCATTTAAAAATCCTCCTTGCATATTCTTCCTCTCTATCTTTGAGAAAGAGCATAAAACTGCCGTACCGGTCAACCAATAAAGTGTATTCAGAGGTTAAAAATGTTGTTGTGTTAACCTGTTCAACAATAGCCGGACCGGTTATACGATTACCATGTTTAAGACCAAAACCGTCAAATACCGGAATTTCTTCGAATTCCTTCCTGGCGGGCAGGTATGCTTTTCGGTACCGTTTAAATGCCTTTGAGGGATCTTCTCCGTCAAACTCTTCTTCCATGAATGCCGGCTTCTCAGTTTCTCCAATAGAAGTAAGTCGAATATTTAAGAGTTCAATTGGCGTACTCTCTTCTTCCAGGGAATAACCGTATAGTAAATTATGTTTGCGGTGAAATTGCCGGGCAATTTCCTCAAGATTGAAATTGTAAACATCCTCACTGGAAACCTCTACATTAACTTCGTGATACTGCTTGACATAACGCATTTCAAGGGCGTATATGTTCTTGATTTTATTCGTGGGTATCCCTTCGCTGTCCAGGTACTTTTTACCTTCGTCTTCCATTTCCTTAAATAATTTTAAGAAGGTGTCTTTCTTCAAATCAGCAAAGGTAGAAGAATAGGTGCGCACAAAATCATGTTTCAGGTCAGACATGAGCATTCCGGCTGCACAGAAAATTGAAGATTCTTTGGGAACAATAAGGACCGGTATTTCCAACTCATGAGCAATCATGCAGGCATGATTTGGACCGGCGCCGCCGGCAAGTACAAGGGGAAAATCCCTGGGATCGTCTCCTCTTTTAACAGATACTTCGCGAACACCGGCGGCCATGTTTACATTGATTACATTATACATACCTGCTGCAGCTTCCACTACATCAAATTTTAACTTATCAGCAACATGGGTTTTGATCGCTTTTTCTGCCAGCTGATAGTTCAACTTCATTTTACCACCGGCGAAGAAATCTGCATCAAGGTAGCCCAGAATTAAATCAGCATCAGTGCATGTTGGCAGTTCTCCACCTCGATCATAGCAGGCAGGTCCCGGTTTTGATCCGGCGCTCTGCGGTCCCATTCTGAGCAAACCACCTTCATCAATCCATCCGATACTGCCCCCACCGGCACCAATGGTAACGATATCCAGCATCGGTAAAGCCAGGCGAAGCCTGTTTATATCTCCTTCGGTGGTAACCAGGGGTGTTTTATTCTTGATCAGGGCTGCATCAAAACTTGTCCCTCCCATGTCTACAGTGATACAGTCATCAAAGCCGTTGATAGAAGTATAGCTTACTCCCGCTACCGGTCCGGCTGCCGGACCGGAAAGCAGGGTAACTGCTGCTTCATCAGTAGCAACCTCCGGTGAGACTATACCCCCGTTTGACTGCATGATCAAAAGCGTTCCCTGGAAGTTGTTATCCTTAAGTTTTACAACCAGGCTGTGCAAATAACGTCGCAGTACAGGCCCTACATAAGAGTTAAGAACAGTAGTGCTGACACGATCATAAAAACGGATCGAAGGCAGCAGGTTACTGGAAACAGAGAGATAGCAATCGGGCATTTTCTTGCTGATAATATCGGCGGTTTGTTCCTCATGATCTTTATTGGCAAAAGAATTCATGAAGCAAATTGCCACAGATTCAACTCCCTCCTGTTTTAATAACTCAACTGCTTTTTCCACACTTTCAGGGTTTAGCGTTGAAACAACATCACCCTTATAATCAATCCTTTCTTCCACAGGCTGACGCAGGTAACGTGGCACCAGCGGTACTACATTGGTAAAACGGTTATTATACTGTTCTTCTCTAATACCTCTTCTCATTTCCAGGGCATCACGTAAACCAGATGTTGTCAGAAGGCCTGTTTTTGCACCGTTATAAGTCAGCACGGCATTGGTTGTTACTGTAGTACCATGAACAATGGTTTCAACCTGTCCGAGAAATTGGTCAGTAGAAATATTAAGGTCAGCAGCCATCTCAGAAAGGCCATTTAAAAGTCCAATGGAAGGATCATCGGGAGTAGAAAGCACTTTATAAATTTTAGAGGTCCCATCCGGAAAAGCCAACAGGAAATCAGTGAAAGTTCCTCCCACATCGATACCGATTTTATATTTCATATTTCGCCTCCTTGTTTACCTCTAAACCCCGCCCAAAAAGCGGGGGCAAAGCTTTACTACCGGCGATTACCCGGCAAATTTACCTGTTTAAAAAATTGACGGCTCATTGTATTCCCCGTAAACATCTTTGAATACAGAGGTCATTTCTCCAACTGTGGCATAAGCTTTTACTGCTTCCACCAGGTAAGGCATCACATTGTCCCCGGCTTTCGCCGCTTTTTCCAAATCTTTCAAAGTCCGCTCTACAGCCTTGGAATCCCGCGTTCGCTTTACTTCGTTTAATCTTTTAACCTGTTCATCCAGCGCCCGGGGATCGTATTCATGAAGCTCTACTTCTTTTTCATCTTCTTCAACTACATATTTATTAACTCCGACTTTGGGCAGGGTGCCGTCCTGGATCGATTTTTCCTGCTGGTAAGCCAACCTGGCCACTTCTCTTTGCACATATCCGCTCGCTACTGCTTCAGCCATACCGCCTATTTCTTCAACCTTGTGCATTTCCTCAATAATTAATTTTTCCATCTGGTCTGTTAAGGATTCTATGTAGTAAGAACCGCCAAGCGGATCAACTGTATCCCTCAATCCCATTTCTTCCAACAGGATATGGCTGGTCATCAGGGATATCAGCGCCGCTTTTGGAGTAGGAATAGTGTAAGCTTCGTCATAAGAACAAAGCGCCATAGTCTGAGTTCCGCTAAGAGCGGATATCAGGGCATAATAGGCACCCCTCACAATATTGTTCTCAGGCTGCTGCTTGGTTAATCCCGCACCTCCCCCTCCGGCCAGCATGCGAAACTGCATAGAACGCGGCTTTTTGGCCCCGTAACGGTCCTTGATAGTTTTGGCCCAGAGGCGCCGGGCAGCACGGAACTTGGCAATCTGTTCAAACAAGTTGCCGTATATATCAAGATTAAAGGACAGGCGACCAACAAAATCGTCAATATCTAAACCCCGCTCAAGAACATGGTCAATATAGCTTATGGCAATTTCAAAGGCATAAGAAATTTCCTGAACCGGACTGGCCCCGGATTCCCGGATATGGTATCCGCAAATGCTGACCGGGTAAGTACGAGGCATCCACTTCGAACTATATTCAATGGTATCGCCAATCAGCTTGATTGACGGTTCTACCGGGAAAATCCACATTCCCCGGCCTACCATTTCTTTTAGAATATCATTTTGGGGAGTAGCGCTGATCCGATCCAGGGGATAACCAAATTTTTCTGCTACTGCCTGATACATGGCCAGCATAATTGAAGCTACAGCATTTATGGTCAGGCCGCTGCCAATAGAATCCATCTTGATTCCCTCAAAAGCAGTTTCAAAGTCACGCAGTGTATCGACAGCCATCCCGACCCGTCCCACTTCACCTTCAGCCAGGGGATCATCAGAATCCAGGCCCATTTGTGTCGGTAAATCAAAAGCCACGTTCAAGCCGGTCTGGCCGTGTTCAATCAAGTATTTAAAACGCTCGTTAGTTTCCCGGGGAGAACCAAACCCGGAATACTGACGGGTAGTCCAGGGCCGGCTGCGAAACATCTCCGGATGGATGCCCCGGGTATAAGGAAATTCTCCGGAGTTGCCAATGTCACGCTCATAATCAATATGGGCAACATCCTCGGGAGTATAAATCGGTTTTACTTTTATGCCCGATTCCAATATGGCTTCTTTGATCTTTTCGCCTTCTTTAATATACTTTGCACCACTCATTTTTTTCCTCCTTACCGTTGTTCACCCTGAAGTTAAAGAGCCTGGCGGAGACCGGGAAGCTCTTCTTTGAAAAAATTAGTAATTTGCTCAAAAGAAGTTCCACCGGGGAAAACTGCTTTTGCCCCAAGCGATTTGAGCTTCGCAACATCTCTCGACGGGATGACTCCTCCAACGGTGACCACAATTTCATCTGCTCCCGCTTCTTTTAACTGCTTCATCAGTTTCTCAGTAATCGGGATGTGTGCCCCGGTCAGAATACTGAGGCCAATTACATCTACATCTTCCTGGATGGCGGCATTTACGATCTGCTCTATATTTTTATGCAGTCCGGTATAAATAACATCCATACCGATATCTTTTAATAAGTAGGAAATTACTTTGGCCCCGCGGTCATGACCGTCAAGCCCCGGTTTTGCCACAAGCACACGAAATCTTTGCTTTTTATTCACAGCGTCGGCACCCCTTCACATAAAAAAATTTATTAGCAACCCTTTTTTACGGTTTATCTTCATAATTTATCTTCATGAACAATCATTTTAAAGCTATTTTAAGATAAAAACTCGATTTAATAGTATCCTAGCACAATAATTAATAAACAACCATGTACAATTTAAACAAAACTACACTGTTCCTTTAGTCAAAATACAACAAATAAAACCATAAAGCGGCAAAAAAAATTACCGGGCAGCCTGATCCAGTAATTCGCCGGCGATTACCGAACGCTGAATAATGCCAATCCCTCCGTATATTTGCAGTGTCTTGGCATCCCGCATATACTTTTCAACCGGGTAATCCTTTGTGTAACCGTATCCGCCTAATATTTGAACGGCATCGGTGGCAATCCGTATCGCTGATTCTGTCGATACGAGTTTGGCAATGGCAGCCTCACTGCTGCAGGATAAACCCTGATCCAGCATCCATGCTGCCCGGTAAACTAAAAACCGGGCTGCTTCAATTCCCGCAGCCATATCCGCCAGCATAAACTGAATTGCCTGGTTGGCAGCAATCGGTTTGCCAAACTGGACTCTTTCACGGGCAAACTTTATTGCTTCTTCCATTGCCGCCCGGGCAAGACCGGTGCTGATCGCGCCAACATAAACTCCGGTCAAAACGGATGTTTGTTCGGCCAGTTTATGCCCTTCTCCTTCTTGACCGATCAGGTTTTCAACAGGAACCATGACATCTTTTAAAGAAATACCGGAAGTAACAGCCGCCCGCAGTCCTATCTTCGCTTCAGGCTTGCCGGCAGATAATCCATCGGAACCCGCATCAACCAGGAAAACGGATAATTTGTCAGCTCCCTCTTTTTCACTTCCTGCAAAAACAACCAGATAATCGGCATTGGGAGCGTTTATAATAAAGGACTTGTTTCCGTTCAAGAAGTAACTGTCACCTTCTAATCTATAAGTGGCAGTCAGCGCTTTCACATTAAAACCGGCCCCTGGCTCATTTAAGGCAAGAGCGGCCAGTTTGCCATGATCACTGATTTCATTCAAATACCTGTCTTTCAGGGCTTCCGAACCGGCACTAACCACGGGAAAAAGAGCTATGGCGCTGGCAGTAACACCGGCTGAAACCCCGGCGCACCCACCGGCCAATTCTTCAGCAACCACTGCAGCAGATAGATTATCAATTCCCGGCCCACCATATTCTTCAGGAACAGTCAGGTTGGTTAACCCCAATTGATCCAGCTTTTCAATAATATCCTTTGGAAAGCGTTCTTCTTCATCAAGTTCAGCGGCAACAGGTGCAATTTCTTTTAATGTAAAATCACTGACCATTTTTTTAATGGCTTCCTGTTCCTCATTAAGCTTAAAATCCATGCTTATTACCCCCCGTTCATGAAGCAATCAACAGTTATTTTAAATTTTTGGTTAAATAATTTTAGTTTCACTAAGACTGGTTAAATCTTCAGCACTCATTCCCAGGACACCTTTATAGATTTCCTCATTATGCTCACCCAGGCGGGGAGGAAAACTCAAACTAAGATCCATGAACTCCAGGTAAGGGGTCATATTGGGAGGAGGAGCAAGGGTCAGTTCGGTTCCACTGTGCTTATCCATACTCTTAAGCATATTCTTTTGCACAATCGGTTCTTCGAGAACTTCGGGAATTGTATTAACCCTGGAAATGGCTACTTTGGCTTCGTTAAAAATTTTGATTAATTCATCTGTAGAAAAAGTTACGGTAACTTCATCTATGGCCCGGTTAAGGTTGTCAACATCGGCTATACGCCCGGCATTGCGTTTATAATCCTCCCTGTTCAGGTGTTTAAAAGCCGGAATAGCAGTCACCGATTCCCACTGCCGGTCATTACCGACGGCAATGTAAACATAACCATCTTTGGTCTGGTAAACAGAAACGGGGGCAAAAAATTCGTGAGTATTGCCACGACGGGTGACATGCATATTAAAGCTTTTTGCCAGGCAAACAGGAACAGTAAGCCAGGATACCGTACTTTGAAACATACCCATATCAATCCTGGAACCTTCTTTAGTCAGTGCTTTGTTTAATAGAGCTTTCATTATCAATCCGTAGGAATGTTCACTGGTACCCATATCGGGAAGGGGTATCCCGGTAACCACCGGGTTGCCGTCTTTTTCTCCTGTAAGTTCCATCAAGCCACCCCGCGCCTGCAAAATCGGATCGTAGGCAGCCTCGTTGGAATCCGGTCCAAAACCGGTAATGCCAACCCAGATAAGATCTTTTTTTACAGCAGAAAGGATATCGTAATCAATCCCCAGCTTCACGTAGTTCCGGGGCAGCTGGTTGGTAATAAAGATATCCACATCTAATTTAACAATAAGCTCTTTTAAAATTTCCTGTCCCCTTGATTCTGCAAGGTTAAGAGTAATATCTTTTTTCCCGGCATTTATGGCCAAAAAATAAGTATTCATACCCTCTTCATTTAAACGGTTATCACCGATGAAACGGTTTGGATCCGGCATGGCAGGATTCTCAACCCGGATTACTTTCATCCCGTCCTGGGCCAGGCGATAAGTGAGATAAGGAGCCACCGTAGCCTGTTCGAGGGTAAGAACGGTGATGTCTTTAAAAATACTATCATCCATACCCGGCATCTCCTTTCTTAAGAATTGTGCTAATCAGGTTGCAGTTACTCAAAGTAGATTAAGCCGCTTAACAATTAAAACAACAGGTTCGGTAAAAACAAAACAATCTGCGGAAAAACTATTAAAAGCATGATACATACCAGGTAAGCGGCAACAAAAATACCAACACCCTTAAAAATAGTTTCCATGGGAATTTCGGGCGCCAGGCCTTTAACAACAAATGCATTTACACCCACGGGCGGTGTAATGGCCCCCATGGTGGTAATAATACAGATCAGGACGGTAAACCAAATAGGATGATAACCAAGCGCTATACCCAGAGGGAAAAATATCGGTATACTCAAGGTTAAAAACCCAAGAGCGTCCATAACTGCCCCGCCGACCAGGTAAATAAAAATGACGACCAGAAGGATGGCCACGGGGGCAACCGGTAATGCAACGGCCCAATCGGCAAGAGCATGAGGGAGCCTGGTCACAGTCAGGAAACGTCCGAATGCTACAGCACCTGCCACTAAAATCATGACCATGGCAGAAACCCTTAAGGTATCCATAACAGCAAGGTTAAATTTGTGCCAGCTCAGCTTACGCATTAACAGCGCTATTAGCAGGGCGCCAAAAGAACCAACCGACCCGCCTTCAGTTGGGGTAAACCAACCGGCATAAAGACCTCCTATAACCAGTACAAAAAGTAACAGGGGCCCAAGAACCCCGGTCAAAGAAGTTAATTTAGCTTTTAAAGTTGACCTTGGTCCGGCCGGCCCGAGCTGGGGATTTTTAAAGCA